>SYKU01000299.1 GCA_005808865.1 Acidobacteriota bacterium | reverse complement strand
GTGCAGTATGTCAACGGCATCGTCGATTTTCAACAGGATCCATGCATCGGCTGCGGATACTGCATGGCGGGATGCCCCTTCAACATTCCGAAACTGAGTTCGAGAACGAAGACGGTCTACAAATGCACCATGTGCGTGGACCGCGTCGCGGTGGGCCTGGAACCGGCCTGTATCAAGGCGTGCCCCACAGGTTGCCTCCAGTTCGGGACTAAAGAGCAGCTTCTTGAGGTTGCGGCGCATCGCGTGAATCAGTTGCGGGAGAGCGGCTTTCGAAAGGCGGGTGTGTACGATCCGCCTGGCGTGGGCGGCACCAGCGTAGTGACGGTGCTGGCGCATGCGGACCAGCCTGAGCTTTACGCGCTGCCTTCGAATCCGACGATTCCGCTGGCGGTTTCGTTCTGGAAAACCCCGCTGAAATGGCTGGGGAATATTGCCATGATCGGCGGGATTGTGGGGACGGCGATACACTATCTGAAATACGGCGCCAAGCACGCTGACGGAAAGGACTCATGATTCTCCGCTACACGCTCAAGGAACGCATCGTCCACTGGGTGGCGGCGTTCGCTTATGTGTACCTGCTTCTTACCGGATTGGCGTTCTACACGCCGAAACTCTATTGGCTTGCGGTGGCGCTGGGAGGCGGCGCCACATCCCGCGAGTGGCATCCATGGGCGGGCCTTGTGTTTATGGCGGCGACGGTGCGGATGTACCTGATGTGGGCCTCTGACATGCGCATTACCGAGGGCGACCGGGCATGGAGTCGCGCCATCGGACACTACGTTCGGAATGAAGACAGGAACCTGCCACCCGTTGGCCGCTACAACGCGGGGCAGAAGTATCTGTTCTGGTTGATGTTCCTGGGTGGTGCGTTGCTGCTGCTATCAGGCGTCGCGATGTGGTTCACAGAGTCGATTCCCTGGAGCCTGCGGTGGCTTCGTCATTTGTCGGTGCTGGTTCACGTGAGCGCGGCACTCGCGACCATTGGCGGCTTCATCATACACGTCTACATGGGAACGGCGGTCGTGCGCGGGGGATTCACGTCCATTGTCCGCGGCGAAGTTTCCGAAGAATGGGCGCGGACGCATCACCCGTTGTGGAAACGCTAACACCCATCGGCCGGCGCATCGAGCGCGCCTCGGAGTTGCTTACCGTTTACGAATTTGCGCGCGAGGTTCTCGAATTCTACATTCGAATCGCGCAATTCCAGAGAGCCGTCCGCGAGGATTTCGACCATCTCGCCGAGCGTATGCCTGAATTGCTTTCGGTCGTGGAGAGTTTCGGACCGCCGCCGCTCGCCGCCGCATCCGCCGAGGTTCGAGAACGCGGGCGCCCGCCCTGGACGAACCTCCTGGCCGCGTTCTGGAACACGCGCGAAGCCGGCACGGCCGTCGAAACGTTTCTCGCGAAAACGCTGCTGCAGCCTTACTCAGAGCGGCTCGACTTCCCCGCCGGCGTCTATCATGGCCGCCTGTGCCCTCGTTGCAGGTCGAAGCCTGTCGTGGGCGTGTTGCGGCCGGAAGGGCACGGCGCGAAGCGCACTCTGCTTTGTTCGCTGTGCTCGCTCGAGTGGCAATTTCCTCGAATCGAGTGTCCTGCGTGCGGCGAGCAAAGCGCGGAAGGCCTGTCCATCTACACAGCGGAGCAGTTCGAGGCCGTGCGCGTTGAGGCCTGCGAGAAATGCCGCATCTACCTCACGTGCGTCGATCTCACCCGAAACGGACTCGCGGTCCCGCAGGTGGACGAACTGGCGATGATTCCGCTCGACCTGTGGGCGCGCGAGCAAGGCTACGTCAAGCTTCAGAGTAATTTCCTTGGGTTGTAGCCGGCGGCATGGGCCGGTTCGAGCGGCGTAGTTGAATTTCCGCCTGAAGTTCCCGGAGCCAGCGCCGTTTCGGCCACAATCCGGTCGGCTGTCGCCGGGACTTCCGCTCCCAAGGACCGCGTGATTCCGAGGGGAAGCGCTTCCAGGCTCCGTGGAGGTAAGTCCTTTAATGCGCCTTGAATCTCGATCGCGACTCGTACATGGGCATCTTCCGGGCAAAGAATGCCGAGGCCTATGTCCGCCTCGAAGGCTGCCAGAATACGCGCTTCCAGCCTGCGTCAATTTCCCCGGTCCGGCGGCGGGCCGGGAGGCATCGGAATTCGACTACCGTCAGCCGGCTGATTTCGGCCTCCAACTCCTCGGAGTTCGCCGCGCTCAAGTATCATTTCGCCAGGGCGCTGGTATCGATGTAAGGCCCACCGTCACCATTCATCCCGGTCCGCGCGAACCGGATCCTCGCCTGGAGTCGAGAGCGGCGCCATTCGAGCCCGCGGGTCCGCGTGAGACGCCGCGGCGGCCGCGGCATTGCAACGATGCGGGCTAACGCTTGCCCACGGCGCGTCACAATGATCTCGCCTTCCCCGCCACGAGCCGGTCGGGCGCGCTCGAGGCTTACCGCATTTGCCGGATGTTCGGCGATTTCATGCGCGCCGCCTCATGCTCCAATTCGCCACAACGCGACCTTGAAGAATCGCGCAACGATCTTCAATCGTGGCTTGGGTA
The DNA here is from genome assembly GCA_005808865.1 of Acidobacteriota bacterium. Lineage (GTDB taxonomy): Bacteria > Acidobacteriota > Terriglobia > Bryobacterales > Bryobacteraceae > SYKU01. Next base: position 8,328 of record SYKU01000299.1, on the reverse strand, counting down.
CGCTAGCGGTTGCGTGAAGCGGACGGGACTCTATCGCTTACTTCAGCGCCGCTAATCCCGCGGCCGCGCACTGGCCGTCTTCAGTCGACTGCGCGCCGCTGACGCCGATAGCGCCGATGACTTGGCCGTCCACAACGATCGGCACACCACCTTCGACGGGAAGGGCGCCGGGCAATCGGAGAATCGCCTGACGTCCGCCTTTGAGAGCTTCCTCGAATACCTTCGTGGGCCTCTTGAACTTCACCGCGCTCTGCGCCTTCTGGATGGCGACGTCCACGCTGCCTATCTGCGTACCGTCCATTCGTTCCAGGTACACCAGGTTGCCGCCGTCGTCGATCACGGCGATCACCATGGTCCACTTGTTCTTTGCCGCTTCCGCTTCCGCCGCGGCCGCAATCTGCTTCGCCGCCGCCAGCGTCATTGCTTTTTTCGTCGCAAGTTGCGCATTCATGGTGCTCCCGGTCAAAGCCGTTAAGAGTAACGCCAGTCCCGCCAATCGTCTCATATGTGTCATCTCCAGCCAGAACATTATATCCGAATGTGGCGAAAGTATCCCAACGCATGGCGCGGAGGCGGTTTTTGCGGTACGCTCGTCAACATGCGGACCGGAACACTAAAGCGTAGAGAATTTTTCAGGCGCGGTGGCGCTCTTGCGGCATTAGCGGCGAGCGGCGCGCCCGGGGGCGGAGCGGCGGAACTAAAGGTCGGCCCCGGCATTTACGAATCGATCGGCGTCAAGCCGATCGTCAACTGCAAAGGCACGTTTACGATCGTCAGCGGTTCTCAGTCACTGCCGGAAGTGAAACGAGCCATGGATGAAGCCTCGCGCCACTACGTCCACATCGACGAACTGATGTTGGGCGTCAGCAAACGTCTGGCTGAAATCACACAGGCCCCGTGGGGTATCGTCACGGCGGGTTGCGCGGCAGCGCTCACGCACGCCACCGCGGCTTGCATTGCCGGCGCCGATCCCGAAAAAATGCAGCGCCTGCCCAATCTTACGGGCCTCAAAAGCGAAGTGATTTCCCCAGCTTACTCGCGAAACGTCTACGACCATGCCATCCGCATGCTCGGCGTCAAGATGATCGACGTCAATACCCCCGCCCAACTCGAATCCGCGATTAGCGAGAAGACCGCGATGATCATGATACTCGCCGGCGACGGAGATGATGGCCCTCTCGGTACGGAAGCCGTGGCGAAGATCGCGCGGGCGAAGAAGGTCCCCGTCCTGGTCGATGCCGCCGCTGAGCATCTGACGATCCCGAACGTCCACTTGAAGCGCGGCGCGACCATGGTCGCCTATAGCGGCGGGAAGTGTATCCGCGGCCCCCAGTGCGCGGGCGTGCTCCTTGGTCCGAAGGACCTTCTGCAAGCCGCGTGGCTAAACAGCGCGCCGCACCATGCGTTCGGACGCTCGCTGAAGGTGGGGAAAGAGGAGATTGTGGGTATGCTCACGGCGGTCGAGATGTGGGCAAAACGCGATCACGACGCGGAATGGAAGCAGTGGGAAAGCTGGCTCGGCCACATTTCGGTGAGCGTCACAAAGGTGGATGGCGTAACGACGCAGGTGGTTCAACCGCGAGGGCTGTCGAATCGCGCGCCCCACATGGTGATCAAGTGGGACGCCGCGAAGCTCGGAATCACCGGCCAGGAGGTCGAGAAATTGCTTCTCGCGGGATCGCCGCGAATCATCGTCGGCGGGTCCTCAGGGGGACGCCGTGACAAGGCCGGGAGTTCCATCACAATCATGCCCTATATGATGATGCCGGGCGACGAGAGACTGGCCGCCGGCCGCATCAACTCGCTGCTCGCGAAGCCGCCGAAGATCGACCGGCCGGAGCGGCCCACCGGACAGCCGGCGGACGTCGATGGCCAGTGGGAAGTTCAACTCGACTACGTCTACGGCAGCGCGCAGCACGCCGTCGTCTTCGAACAGAAGGGAGGCGAACTGGTCGGCACACACCAGGGCGATATCCTCGCCGGCGATCTGAGCGGCACTGTCGAGGGTAACGAGATCCGCTTCCGGAGTTCGCACCGGATTGAAGGTACACGGCTAGGCTACGATTTCACCGGCGCCTTTGATGGCGGCATCATTCGCGGTACGGTTGATCTCGGGGAATATGGTCAGGCCAAGTTTACCGCGCACCGCCACAAGTACGGAACGCCGGGCGGCTTGGTGCGCCCTGTAAAGAACGTGTAGGCGGAAACTCCATGTCATTCAACAGGATCTGCCCGCGGCGTTCGACATTGAAGGGGCAGGCACGCGGAAGACGCTTGAGCGAGTCAGCCCTTGGTGAGCTTGCAAATAACCTCGCGACGCTGCCGGAATAGACTTTGATGACGATCAACACCGATTCGCTTGACGTAATGCCTGAAGGCGGGACTCCGCCGCGGGCGACGGCCGCGGAAACGCCCGGCGCTCTGCTCAGCCTCTTCGACGGGCAGACGGGCGACGCTCGAGCCGCCCTCGTCGGCGCGAGCGATGTGGATTTGAAACCGTGCCCGCTTCTGGTCCGGCGCGAGATCACGTTGACGTACCCCAGGATCGCGATCTTGCGAAACTTCCTGTTACACCACTCGATTCATCTTCGCGGTCGACTTACGGTTTGTCTGCGCATGAGCGATGTCCCGAGGCCTGCTCTTTTTGGCCCTTCGGCGGATGAGGGCGCCCTTGGCTTCTAAGCGGCGGTCTCCAATGCCCAAGTCATTCCTCGCCGCCGTCGTTGCCTGCGTCCCTGTTTTCGCGCAGGTGCCGTGCCCCTCCGCGCCCGTCTACGTGCCGTGCGATCTCGTCTTCGATACAGCGGACCTGCCGTCGAACCCTTACACCCAGGTAGAACTGCACGCGGAGTTCCGGTCGCCGCGTCATCGGACGTTCCGCATGCCGGCATTTTGGGATGGCGGAAAGCGGATGATCATCCGCTTCGCTCCGAACGAAGCGGGAGATTGGGATTATCGAGTCACCAGCAACGTCGCCGCTTACAACGGGAAAATGGGCAAGATCACCGCCACGCCTTCCGAAACGCTTGGTTTCGTGCGCGCGGCGAACGTCCATCACTTCTCCTACGCCGACAGCCTTACGCCTCATCTATGGATAGGCGCCACGGAAATGCGTTTCGCTTTCGCCGGTTCGGACGAAGCCAGGCAACTGAGCGACCGGGCGGCCGCCGCGAAATTCAATCACCTCCGCTTCTCCGTACTCGGAGGACCGGAAGATTCCGTGAAGATCTTCCCCGCCCCGGATAAGCCTGATCCCGCCTTTTTTGGACTACTCGACGAGCGCATCCTGTACCTTAACGGCAAGGGCATCGTCGCGGACCTGATCCTCGCGACGGGCCCGGATCATCTCAGCACCCGCTTTCCGGGCTGGCAGGATCGCGAGCGGCTTATCAAGTATCTTGCCGGGCGCTATTCGGCTATGAACGTGACCTGGCAGGGCCTCGACGAATTCGAGCGTTACGCGACCGGCCGTGAGTTGCTGAAGGAACTCGGCGTCCTGCTGAAGAAGTTGGACCCTTATCAACATCCGCGGTCGACAGGCACTTCAGCCACTTCGGCGGCGCTCCTCGACGACGGCTGGATGGATCACGTTATCCAGAGTTCAGCAGAGAGCGCTTTGGGCGCTGTGGAGCATCAACTCTACGCTGCTCCATTCGTAAACACAGGATTCGTTGACGCGAAGGGACCGGACGCATTTCGAAGGGGCATGTGGAACGCGGCAATGAATGGGCAATACATTTCGACGAACGGCGTCGACACACCCGACCCAAAGCAACTCGCAGCGTTTGTGTCGTTCTTTTCCGGGACGCGCCACTGGGATCTGGAACCGTATTTCGACGTTGACGGCGGCCGCGCCGTCGCTCTTGAAGGAATCGAGTACATCGTGTATGTGGAAAAACCCGGACCAGTCGAAGTGCTTGTGGAAAAGCACGGCTATGACGTGATGTGGTTCAATCCGGTGACGGGCGAGACGATCACGCAAAAGAAGGATTACAAGGGCGAGAAATTCACCGGTGAACCGCCGGACTCCGCGCACGACTGGGTGCTTCACCTCTCGCGTGAAGGGAAGAAGGAATCGATGCTCAAATCCTACAAGTTCGAGGCGCGCCGCATCATGATGCAGGAGGTCGAGCAGACACCTCAGAAAGTCCCGTACGAGATCACGGAGCCTTCAAAGACCGATTGGGCGCTGTCAACAAAAATGCCGTATGCCGCAAAGGTCAAGCGCGAGACTCGCGCGACGCGATCCATGATGTGGCTGTGGACCGGCGAAGTGGCCGCGGATGGCCAGGGTTTCCGCGTGTTGGGCACGTCCCAGAAGGGCTTGTTCGACATTCCGGACAACATTGCGAAACGGTACCCGGCTGTCCTGCACGTCCGCCTGGCCGCGATCAACGGAAATGGCAAGGTCTACACGGTGGACAAGACCTACCAAATCTCCAAGTGACAGAACTCGTCTTCGCTTTGGATACAACGAGTGAGCGGGGCAGTCTGGCGCTGGCGCGCCTCGTAGCCGTGACTGCCGACGTGGAAATCCTCGAAGAAGCGCCCTTGCCCTCGCGACACGGATTCAGCGACATGCTCTACAGGGAAATCGAAGAGCTGTTTTCCCGCCACAGGGTCCGCGTGGAGGACGTGTCGTGCTTCGCGGCTGCAAACGGACCGGGGTCGTTCACCGGAGTGCGCGTCGGACTCGCCTGCGCGAAGGGCCTCGCCGAAGCCGCCGGGAAGCCGGTGGTGGGTGTCTCAAATCTCGAAGTGATGGTCGCGTTCGGTACCGAAGGACTGCGGGCCGCGGTACTCGACGCGCGTCGCGGCGAGGCGTACTGCTCCTTCGCCGGCATCGAAGTAGTGATGCGTTTCCCGAAGTGGCTCGAGTCGCTTCCGGACGGAGTCGAGATCGTCTCGACGGACTTCACCCCGTTCCGCCCCGTGCTTGAGGGATCGCGATTCACTCGCCTGACGCAAACGCCGCAGGTTCTGGCGGGGTCCGTGGCGCGAATCGCGGCGCGAAAGTACCGGGCAGGCGAGACGTTAGATCCTGCTTCGCTTGATGCAAACTATGTGCGCCGGTGCGACGCCGATATGATGTGGAAGGAAAGCTGACCGAAGCGTCAGGCGCCTTCACCCGCCGGTTTTTGACCCTTCACAACCACACGCGCCGGATTGCCCATCGCGACGCAATAGGGGGGAATATCGGTCACCACGACGCTGTTGACACCGATAATTGCGCCCTCCCCGATTGTCACGCCCTTCATGATGTAGACGTGCCCTCCGATCCAGGCGCGGCGGCAGACGCGCACGGGTTTAATCTCCTCGGCTGGGGGACGCTCGTCGGCAATGCGAGCCGCGGCGTCCCGAGGATGCGCGTCGCTATCGCGGAATTGGACGTGGTTGGCGACGTTCACGTCTTCTTCGATGATGATTTCTTTGTTCACCGTGAATCCGACGCCGTGGCCGAGGTCCACGCGATCGCCCAGGATCAGCCGGGGCCTGTCGAAAACTCCCCCGCTCGAGATATCGACCTTACCGAAGAAACTCACGTCGTTGCCGATATGAATTTCCGCATGGCCCACCACCCAAGGCATGCGCGTCAACCGGAAATTCCGCCCCATCGAGGCACAGCGGCTGCGAAACAGCGGTTCTCTGACAAAATAGCTAAACAGGAAAGACGAAACCCGCCGAACCACCATGGGCAGATAGAAGAACGGCAGCAGCAGCGGGTGAAGAAAGCGGGGGACCGGCAGGTTGCCAGCCCGCACGCGTTTGGCGACAGTCCGCAGGAAGCGGAAGAACGGCGCGTCGCTGCGGCGTGCCATCCTCACCAACTTCAGAATCAATTCGCGACGCTCCCGCCAACCTGCTCACCCAGGTAATCGCGGACACGCTCGAAGGTATCGAGATCCGCCAAGCGATCGAAATCCATTTCGATCGCGAACTCATCTTCGATCACGTTGACGAGGAGAATGGCTGCGGTTGAATCCCAAGCCTGTACCGAGGCTTGCGACGCGCTCGGAATCTGGTCTTCCGGCAACGCCGGGAAAACGGTCTGAAAGCAGGCCGTCAGGCGGGCTGTGATGTCATCCATGAGGTTGATTCGGTTTCTACTATTTTATGATACAGCAGCGGGCGTTTCTGTTCGAATTGTGCGCGCGTCAGCCTGAAAGGACCCTGCGGGCGGCTGCCCGTGAGGCTCTCGAAGAATTCCTGAAGAGGTCCGTTTTTTGCCGTCGGCCGGAAATCGAAAATGATCTCCCGTGCGGCGCACCGATCGAACAGGCTCTGTAAACAACGATGTTCGATGCGCCGCGAAAACGCCCGGCAGCTCATGACCCAGGAATCCACGTGAATCTCGTTTTCGTCTACGCGGCCGGCCAGTACTGCGATCTTGCCGAGCGGGCCGAATTTATCCTGGTAACTGACTGCGGCCAGAATGACGTTCGGATTCGCGAGCAGGCGCAGCCAGTCCCCTTCCGTGTAACGCACTCCGTTCAGATTGAACTGGTTGGTCTTGTTCACCAGCTCCAGCGTGCGCATGTCGGAGGACGGAACGGCGAAATCGAGGGTGACGGTGGCATCCGCCTGACTCAGAAAAGCCTCGGCGGCGGTGCCGCTCTCAACTTCGCGGAAGGCCGCGCCCTGGCGGATGCTCGCGAGCCGCAGAGCATCCTCCCCGGCGATCCGGGGCTTTCCAAACCAGTCGCGGAGACGGCGCAGCAAGGCGAGGCACGCGACGGGGTCGTTTTTCGGAAACAGCACACACTCAATCCCCGGATGCGCCGCAGCCACTTCCGCGAGTTCCATGGGGCTGTCATCCACGAACACTACGCTGTCGGCACCGATATTCCACGCATTCAGGATGCGCCCGACGGATCCCGACTTGGGGTTCCAATGCACTTCGAGCGGATAAATCTTGCCTGGCGAGAGAAGAATGTCCGGGCGGGCAAGCGCTCGGGCCGCAACCGGCGCGTCGTTCTTGCTCGCGACGGCTATGAGAACTCCTTCCTCCGCGAAGGAAGCCAGAAGCTTCTGATAAAGCCCATGCACAGGGTGATGGCTGGTCAAATCCCAGGCGACGTTTTCAGGTCCGATTTCACCTACCAGGCCGTGCCAGAGAGTATCGTCGAGATCGGTCACGAGCCCTTTCTTCGGCGCCGGCGGTACCAGAAGGAGCGCCAGCGCCTCGGCCACGGCGTCGGCGTGCGTAAGAGTGTATGGCAGGCCGCTTGCCAGGTCCGACTTCAAATCGAAACGGGCCGTCAGGGGCGAGTCCTGGGCCAACCGGACGGCGTCGGCCACCGCCGCGCCCTGGCGCCGGACCACGCGTAGCGCGAAGTTGTTCAGGCTGCCTTCGAGCAACAGGCATGCCTCGGAAGACTGCCAGCCCGGTGTGTGAAACAAGGGCGGGAGCGGGAGCGTGGGCAGGCAGCAGGCTACGGGCACTCCGGATTCAATCTGTTCGACCGCTGCGCCCATCCGGTCCAACATCCGGGCCGCGCTCGTCACGATGTCCGCCATGGCCGCGGGGTTCCAGGCTCCCGCTGCCCGGAATCCGAGGCGCGGATCGAGATCCTGCCACTCGAGCGCCAAAGCGACAGCATGTGGCCGCGCTCCGCGCAACGATTCGAGCGTTCCTGCCGTGTCGCCGAAGAGCCCTTTGGCAACAGCGATCCGCCGGCCGCTCAGGCGCTGCTGCAATCGCGCTCCGAGCAGTGTTTCCAAATGGAGTGGAGTGAAGCCGCAGACCAGAGCGGTTTCAAAGGGTTCACCGCTGCGCGGTGCGGATTGGAGGACCTTGAGCGCCTCGCTGATTTTCACAATAGAACCGGAAAAATCTGACTTCCTTATTCATTCTAGAACAAGAGCGTGCGTCCCGGCATCAAAGATATGTACCCGCTGTACCCCGTGCAGCACTGCGGATGCGCTCGCCGCTTCCCGCCGCCAGCCTCGTGCGCTACCCATCGGACAGTTAATTCAGACCAGCGACACGGGAGACTTTTCGTGGCAAGGGGACGGAGAATCGGACTGGGAATGTTCGAGGGGACTCGCCCACAGCCGATCTGATTCCGTCCTGTCTTCCCTGCAGATCAGTGCACGGCTACTGCACCAAGATCACCCCTCGGCCACGCCGCCCAGAACATCACGCTGTCAATTTTACAGCCATGCCATCCCCGCCGACAGCCGCGCCGCGGCTAAGGTTTGGAACGACACACGGGGAGACGTGATTGAGATCAGCAAGAAACCTGCGGCGGCGCAGCGTCCTCGACAGAGACCAGGAAATTGAGGTTTTCCGTTGGAAACAAAAGGAAGAAAATGGCGGGGACGACG
>SYKU01000298.1 GCA_005808865.1 Acidobacteriota bacterium | reverse complement strand
GCAGCGCATCCTCCCGGACCTGCCCCCCGGCGCCACGATCGGCGTCGCCTGGGGCACTGGCGTGCATGCCACCGTGAGTGCACTGCCCAACCACCTGGCCCGCCAGATCGATGTGGTCCAACTCATGGGCGGGGTCGGTGCGCTGGTCATAGACGGGCCCGATTTGGCCCGCATGGTGGCAGCCAAGCTTGGCGGACGCCACTACGACCTGCACGCCCCTGTGCTGGTAGAACGTGCAGACGTTCGCGATCTATTTCTGGCAGAACCCTCTGTCGGCGAAGCGTTGCGGCGGGCGCGGGCGGTGCAGCTCGCCCTCACCGGCATCGGCTCGCTCGACGAACAAGATTCCAGCTTTCTGCGGGCCGGTCTGATGACACGCGCCGATCTGGCCACCTTGCGCGCCCTGGGTGCGATCGGAGAAATGGCAGGCCGCTTTTTTGATGCCGCCGGCAACACGGCTGGCCTCGAAATCAACCGCCGCGTGATCGGGGTGGAACTGGAAGATCTGCGCCGCATCCCCAAGGTCATTGCGGTCGCGCGCGGGTTCAGCAAGGCCCCCGCCATTCTGGGGGCGCTGCGTGGGCACTACCTCGACGTGCTGGCCACCGATAACCTCACGGCCCAGGCCATTCTGGCTCAGGCGGATGGGACGCCAGCCTGTAGTGCAGCTCGCTCATCTGCCGCAGCCGAGCGGCAGCCTGTTCTGCCGTAATGTCGCGCTGCGGCATCCCGAGCATCTCATAGCCCACCATAAATTTTTTGACTGTGGCCGAACGCAGCAGCGGCGGGTAGAAGTGCGCGTGAAGGTGGCACTCCTCGTGAGGTTCGCCATCAGTTGGCCGCTGGTGAAAGCCCATGGTATATGGGAACGGCACGTCGAACACCCGGTCGTAGCGGGAGGTGATCCGCACCAGAATATCCGCCAAACCGTCCCGCTCCGGATCGCTCAACTTGTCCATGGCCGCGACATGGCGCTTGCTCAGCACAAGCGTCTCGTACGGCCACACAGCCCAGAACGGAACAATTACGGCGAAGGTATCGTTCTCACACACAACCCGTTCACCGCCGCGGACTTCGAGCGCCAGGTAATCGCACAGCAGGCATCGCCCCTTTTCGATCCGGTACGCCGCAAGCCTGCCGCACTCCTTCGCGACCTCCGTGGGAAGTGCTTCCGTCGCCCAGATCTGCCCGTGCGGGTGGGGATTACTCGAGCCCATCATCTCGCCCCGATTCTCGAAGATCTGCACGTTGCGGATGAAATCACGCCCGCCGAGATCCACGTACCGTTCGATCCACACGTCCACTACGTCCCGGACTCCCGACGGCGTCATATCCGCAAGCGTAAGATTGTGGCGCGGAGAAAAGCACACGACTTCGCAGATTCCCCGCTCGGTCCGTGCGGCGATCAGGCCGTCTTCGTTCCAGTACTGTGCCTCAGTCTCGGCCTTGAGTGCCGCAAAATCGTTCTCGAAGACGAAGACCCCTGAATAGGAATCGTTGCGGCGCCCTCCCGCCCGTTCGTTGCCGGGGCAGAGGTAACAAGTTGACTCATAAGCCGGTTGCGTCGCAGTTGTCAGGGCTTCCACCTGCCCTTGCCATGGCCGCTGGTTGCGGTGCGGAGAGACAAGAAGCCATTCTCCTGTCAGCGGGTTGAAACGCCGGTGCGGTATGGCTTTCCAGTTTGACATAGTGTATGATCTCCAATAGTGTAACGAATCGTCTGTAATGAGTCGTCGGCTTTCGTCACCATTCAGGCAGGGAGGTAGCAACTTTGTCTGTCCGATTGTGGTATGCGCTCGTGTTTGCGGGAGTTTTGTCCGCGGCCGATCCGGGATGTACAGCCTATCCCCGAGCCAGGCGTGAATTGGACCAGACGCGTCGCGAGTTAGAGATCGCCAGCCGGAACTTCGCGGCCAGCCGTCCAAAGCAGACAACACGCCGCGCCGCGCAAAGCGCCAACCTTATCGACGATTACATTTTCGGGAAAATGGCCGCCGATGGAGTGGTTCCGGCCCCGCCTGCGACCGACGCCGAGTTCCTCCGCAGAGTATCGCTCGATCTGACGGGCCGTATTCCGAGTGTAGAGCAGGTTGAGCAGTTCCTGAAGGACGACAATCCGCTGAAGCGCGGGAAGCTGATCGATTCCCTGATCGGCTCGGACGGCTACGTGGACAGGTGGACCTTGTTCTTCGGTAATCACTTTGGGGTCACCAGCCGCTACTACTACATTGGCATTCCAGGCCGCAACCTCTTTCACGAATATCTGCGGGATTTCGTAAAAAACGACCGCTCGTGGGCCGATCTTGCGCAGGACGTAATCGCTTCTTCCGGCAGCAACAATCAGTCCGCGGCGCTCAATTTTCTCGCCCGTGGAATCCCGATGGGCGAGTCGATGCAGGATACATGGGATGACCTGACGGACCGGGTCACAGTGAAATTCCTGGGAGTAAAAACCGAGTGCGTTTCGTGCCACGACGGCCGCCGTCACCTGGAACCGATCAACCTCTATTTGGCGCAGCGCCGGCGCGATCAGTTCTGGCGGCAGGCGGCGTTTTTCTCGCGGATGAGCTTGAACATTCTCGCGTTGGATGCGTTTGGCCAACAGAACCGGGTCGTGATCGGCGACCGGGCTACCGGCGCGTACCAGACTTCGGTGATTCGAGGTCCGCGGCCGCCACGGGTCGGCGGACCCTACGAAGCCGCCTACATGTTTACGGGGGAGCAGCCCAGGAGTGGGAAGTGGCGCGAAGAACTTGCCCGCATCATGACCAGCGACAAGCAGTTCGCCCGGTCGGCCGTGAACTACGTTTGGGCTCATTTTTTCAACGTTGGTATTGTGGACCCACCCGACGCCTGGGATCTGTTGCGCGTGGACCCCGCGAATCCGCCGCCCGCGCCGTGGGCCATTCAGCCCAGCCACCCCGAGCTTCTGGAAGCTTTGGCTAATGAGTTCGTGAAAAGTAACTACAGCTTCCGCAGAATCCAGCGGCTGATTGTCGAATCGAACGCCTACCAGATGTCGGCGCGTTATCCGGGTGAGTGGGAGCCGGAATACGGGCGCTATTTCGCGAAGCGATTCCCAAGGCGGATGTCGGCGGAGGAGATCTACGACGCAGTCGCCGACGCCACGATGACGGCCGTGCCGATGTTCGTTGAGGGCTTCAACCAGCCGCTGATGCGGGCGGTGCAATTACCCGACCCGAGCGAGCCGAGAACCAACGGCGGTATCGCGAATTTTCTAAATCAGTTTGCCCGCGGCGACTGGTGGACGAACGTTCGTAACGACAAACCCACGGTATTGCAGGTGTTGTATTTGATGAACGACTTTACGGTGAACTACCGGATGCTCGCCACCGCGAACGGCGTATTCGGCACGCGTGTAGCGGCGCTGTTGCAGGCTCCACTCGACGACGAACAGGCGGCGAAGCAATTGTTCCTCGCGACTCTCGGGCGCTATCCCACCGACGAGGAGTTGCGAATTGCGGCCCGCGCTCCGGCAACCTCACGCGAAAGCTGGCTGTCGGACTTGCAGTGGGCGCTGGTCAACAAGCTGGATTTCATTTTTAACTACTGAGGCTACGAACATGAGCAGGTGTTGCGGACCCATGAGACTTACGCGCCGCGATCTGCTGGCACAGGCAGCGTCCTTTGCCGCGCTTACGGCGGTCGCGCGGAGAAGCGACGCCCAGGCGGTAACGGGGAACGTAAGGCCTCGAAACACCGCGAAGGCGTGCATCTTTATTAATTTGTCCGGCGCGCCGAGCCAACTGGACACCTTCGACGCGAAGGACGGTCCGTGGAATCCTCCGGACGCGGATATCCGCGAATACTCGGGCGGGCTAACGCTCTCACGGACGATGTTTCCGGGCCTTTCGCGAATCCCGGGTGACTTGCTGTTTCTGCGCTCGGTCCAAAGCTGGGAAGCGATTCACGAACGAGGACAATTTTACATGCAGACGGCGCATCCATCGACTCCGGCCTTCTTGGCCGAGACGCCACATCTGGGCGCCGTGACGGGCCTCGAAAAGAACGCGAGTGGTCCTTTGCCGCCATTCCTGTCGCTTAATGGGGGTTCGGGCGCCGGAGCCACGTTCCTGAGCGGTAAAATGGAACCGTTCGCAGCCCCCTCAAACCTTGGCGGACTGAGTACGATCGAGCACAATTTCTTCGGCGCGCAAAGCTTGCCCAGGTTTGAAGCGCGGTTCAAGTTGATGGAGCAGCTTGACCGGCCTCTACGTTCTGCTCCGCCAGACAGGCTGATGTCGAAGCACGCCGAATTCTACGTGGCGGCAAAGGGACTGATGTACGACCCGGCGGTCAGCGCGGTGTTTCGGTTCACGGCGGACGATAGCGGGAGATACGGAGGGACTGGATTTGGACGATCGTGCATCGTGGCGCGAAATGCCATTCGCGCCAAGAACGGGACCACGTTCGTGAACGTTAACTTTGGCGGATGGGACTCGCACCAGCGAATGTTCGACCGCGGCTACGGCGGAAACATGTACGATCAGTGCAATACCCTCGACCGGGGCTTGAGCGCGCTTGTCGAGGATCTGAAAGCAAGCGGCGACTTCGCTTCCACGTTGATTGTGGCGCTGGGCGAGTTCGGCCGCACACCCGGCCCGTTGAACGCCAGCGGAGGCCGCGATCATCACAAATTGGCTATGTCGGTCGCCATGATGGGTGGCGGCGTGCGCGGAGGCAGGGCGATCGGATCCACCGATGACGAGGGTGATCGTATCGAAACACCCGGTTGGAGTCAGGATCGTCCCATTGTCATGGAAGACTTGGCCGCGACGATCTACTCGGCGCTGGGCATCAACTGGACGAAGAGCATAACGGATACGCCATCGGGCCGCCGATTCGAATACGTTCCGTTCGCGGCCGCGGGCCGATACGTTCCGGTCGATGAAGTGTTCGCATGAGACCAGCCGGCCCCAATTTGGCCAGAAGGTATGAGATGTGGGACAGGACGCCCGGCCTGTCACCGGCCTCGTCAGAGGCCGAAGCCTCGCCTCGCGCCGCAGGCAGGCGAAAGCGCATGCCCCACCTCCTGATGGTTGCAGCTTGCTCAGGCACGGTCCTGTTCGCACAAGGGCCGGCGCGCGATCTTTACATCTCTTCCCCCACGCCTATTATCGTGAGCGGAGCCAAAGTGCAGCTTTCGGCAGCGACGCGGGATGCACAAGGTGTCGCACGCCCGAATGACACGTTCACCTGGACTTCGAACGCGCCGGCGATACTGAGCGTGGATTCGGGGGGAATGGTGACGGCGAACGGTATCGGAACTGCAACCATCACGGCCGCAACCCCTACCAACATCCGCGGCACCATGCGTCTTGAAGTCGCTCCGTCCCGAATCCGCATGACGCCCGGTTCGGGTCAAATGTTCGTAGGCGAGACACTCCCGTTTAAGGCCGAGGCACTCGACGTCAACGGGGAACCCATCCCGAACGTTACGTTCACGTGGCAACTCACCGGCGCCAACGGATTTGAGATTAACGCCGGCAGCCTGTCGCGGAATGGGGAACTGACGGCGAACGGCCTGGGGCTGTTCACCGTTCGCGCGCTCTTGTCGGTGACGGGTTTGCCCTCCGGGCCTTTCGTCAATCAGTTCGTCGGCCTTGCCAACATCGAAGCGAAGCGCAGACCGGAATTCCGCCTGACACGGCTGTTGACGACGGAACGCGTGCGCCCTTCCCCGCAACTCCGCCGGCTCCGCTACATCACCGCGAACGACGCCGGCCAGATTGCAGCGATCGGAACCCTGGACGGCGTTTCAGAGGGACTGCTGTTGTTCGAAAACGGGCGATGGGATATCCTTTTCTCGACGGGCCTGCCGGGAAGCCAAAGTGGAGCCACTGTCAGAAACCTGAACGATGTTTCCATGAACGGCAGGGGTGAGGTATTGTTCAAGTCGGGCGAGGCGGGTGGGCCCGGTGCGATCATGCTGGCGTCGCGGAGCGAGGCCAGGATCGTATTAATGTTCGGCCAATCGGCGGGCGAGATCGAGAACATCAACAATATCACCCTTTCACGGAGGTCCTTAAACGAGGCAGGCGATGTCGTCTTCCGCGCGAATTACCGCGTCAGCGGATCGACGGTCAACCGGGCCGGCTTGTTCAAGCTGGCGTCTGGAGGCGGTCTGCAGCCGGTCTGGTTGAGCGCAGACCCTCTGCAAGGGCTTGGGGCGGCGTATTCTTTCCGAGATAACTTCGGGATCGATGCGAAAGGGACGGTCTATTTTCTGGCGGACGACGGCAGAAAGCGAGTTGTGTACCGGGCGGACGGATTGGGGCGTCCCACACCCATCATCTCGGGCGGGGACAAGCTCGACGCCTTTCTGACGATCCAGGATATCGGCGATTTCAACGTTTCACCCTCGGGCGATGTTGCTTTTCGCGCGACGATCGCGCAGCAATCGCCGCGGCTGGCGTGGATTGCGAGGGGATCGACAACCCCCAAATATTTGTCCGTGCGGGACGTGAATGCCATTTTTTCCGCGAGTTCAACCGGGCTGCTTTTCCGGGGAGACGCGGGAAAGGGCTGGGGCCTTTACCGGTGGCAGAGCAGCGAACCGTCCCCGGTAGCGGTGGCGCTCGAGTCGCGCATCGCGCCCAACGGCGAGCCGGTAGTGGAGCTTTTCGACGCCGTCTCCGGTGCGTCCGGTGTGACGATCGTGCATGCGCGCACCGCGAATACACCGTTTCTCGCGTTCACTGCGGGCGGCCAGGACTCTGCGCTCTTCGGCTTTGGCACACGCGTCAGCGGCTTCGCCAACGTTTCGGCCGATACGTTCATCCGGGGCGACCTGATGGGGCCGCCCGATCTTCGATTCGGTAACGCCGGCGGTGTCTTCCAGTTGGACGGCCAGACGCTGCATCCGCGCTTCGTTACGGGCGACAGGTTGCCGGGTGGCGCCATATTCCGCAATTATCAGTTGGCCGTAAAGTCGCCTTCCGGCGATCTGTATATGCCGGGGGACGACGGCATGTATCGAATGACGGGGTCGCGACTGACGCGGGTTTTTGCGTATCCAGCGCAGTCGTCGGACAAGGTCCCGATTTACTCCACCTGGAATTTCGCCGTGAACGACGCCGGCGCCATCGTCTCCGAGAACTGGAGCGGCGATCACTCCCGTCTCAATCTGACGGAAAATGGCCGCACCACCATGATCGCCTCGAACGGACAGAACGCGAAGTACGCGACATCCCTTCCCTCGGGTGGAACCGTGAATGGATGGCGAGACCTGGCGATAGATGCGCAGGGGCGTGTAATGACCTTCCTCACCACCAGGAGCGGTGGTCCGCAAGGATATTTCCTTTATGCGAGCGATACCTGGAAGCCTGCAGTGCTCATCGGGAGCACTCAGTTCCCGGGACAGGTAGTGACGGGTTTGGATAACCTCCGGGCCCGCGGCGACAAATTCTACGCGCGAATTCTGTTCCGGTCGGGATCGCACATGGTGGCCGAGTATGGGCAGGAGGGCTGGAAGCCGCTGCTCACGCGCTTCGACAGCGAGAATGGCGTTACGCTCCAGTCCATCGACAACTTTGACGTGAACCGCCGCGGAGATCTTGCTGTGATTGCCAACCTCGGCAGCTACCGCGGAGTCCTGTTGTACGTGGACGGCGCGGTGCGGACGGCTCACCTGGGGAACGAGCCTGCGGCCGGAGGTGAATCGTTGACGGGTTTCTGGGAGATCGAGTTGCGTGACGACCGGCGCATTTATTTCTTAGGCATCGACTCGGACGACTACGGGTATGTATATCTGGCTGAGCCGCTTTTTTAGCGCCTGGCTGACGCTGGTGGCGCTCGCCGCGCTGAACGCTCAGACGGTCGAGGTGTCAACCCCGAGAACGTACCTGCTTGCGGGCCGGAGCCTCACCCTTACCGCGCGGGCGTTTAACGCCGGCGGCGCGGGCGTTCGAGGTTTTAGTCCGGAGTGGCGGTCGATGAATCCGGAAATCGCCGAGGTCGATTCGGGCGGCGTCGTCCGGGGCCTGCTGCCCGGCGTGGCGGAGATCGAAGCCGGACAGGGCGGCGTCACGGGCCGGTTGCGTCTGCTGATCTATCCGGCCGGAGTCGCGATCAAGCCCGAGTCTCCGTTGCTCGCGCCAGGCGAGCAGGTGGCGCTTTCGGCAAGCGCCCTGGACGCCAACGGCAACGCCCTCGCGGGCTTGCGATTCAGGTGGTCGACGAGCGCCTCGAACGTAGTCTCGATTTCAGAAGAGGGGACGGCGAAAGCCGAGACTCCAGGTTCGACAAACATCACCGCCGCCCTCGCGGGCATGCCGCTCGAATACGACTTCAGCGCCCAGGTTCTGGTCACGGTTCGTCCGCGACCGGACTACACCGTGAAGCGACTGCTGTCGAGCGACACGATGACGAAGCCCGTCACCATCAAATCGATCTGGAACATCGCCTACTCCGGCGGCGAGCGGATGGTTTTTTCCGCCGCTCTTTCAAACGGCGGGCAGGCGCTGCTGTCTTACTACCGCGGCCGGACGGAAATTCTGGCATCCACCGGGCAATGGTTCGAGCCGGGCGGATCCATCGTTCGCAACATCCACAACGCGTCCGTGAACGAAAAGGGCGACGTGCTCGCCGGCCTCGGGATTTTTTATCGCAGCGATCGTCTGACGTTGTTTCGCGATAGCCAGCCCGTTTCAACGATTGAGAACGCCTCCACGGGTTCGACCAACGATAGAGGCGAGCAGATCTACCGCCAATGGAACGGAACGAACAGCCCCCTCTATTTCAGGGGCGTGGATGGAGCCGTGAAAACTCTGCTCGATCCATCGGTGGACCTTCCCGGATTCGGAAGGGTCGGCCATTTCCCGGATCCTTACCTCAGCTCCAGCGGGCAGGTCCTGATCAACGTCTACCCCGTGAACGGGAATCGCTCTCTTTTTGTGTGGGACGGCACGGCGCTAAAGAAGATCTATACTACCGGTGAGTCAATCGCGGGCACTTCTGGGCTGTGGTATGACGACGCCCGCCAGTCACCTGACGGCGAGGTCTATTTCCGGTTTGGCGGCAACGGCTTCTGGGCGCTCGCGAAATGGTCAAAGGGCGTCTGGAGCATTCCAAGCAGGCACGTGGATGGCGGAGCCTGGAGCGATGGCGCGCTCGATTATCGCGGCGATTCGGTACTTCTTTTCGGCAACACCAACACGGAACGGTTCCTGATGCGAATCAGGAACGGCACGACCGAGAGACTCCTCAAGTATGGACCGGCGGAAGATTGGCGATCGATCGACCAGGCCTTTATCTGGTCCGATGGAAGCGTCGTTGTAAGGGGCGCGACAAAGGATTCCGCGTCTCGTGTCGCCCGTGTCAGCGGTAGCAGCGTAACCACACTGCTCGACGGCGGAGCCAGTCTCGATGTGGCCGCGGCGACCGCGATTGTGTGGGATGATGTGCCCAAGGGGAATTCGGCGCTCGCGCCGGTGTTCGCCACGGCTAGCAGAGGCTTGGCTCGCGTTCGGGCGAATGGCATCGAAATGGTCGCGGGTCCCGGTGATACGCTCGCCGACGGCCCGGCCTCTTACCTGTGGGGTGTAAACTCTTCGCGTAACGGTGACGCAGCCTTCGTGGCCGAGCGGAATGGGCGGACCTCCGTGCACGCTTTTCGCAACGGCGTGCTAACCAAAGTCGCCGACAGCAACGGCGAAACCGTTGCAGGAGGACGCAAGGTCACATGGATCGGCGGGCCGATCGCGCTAAACAACAAGGGGCAGGTTGTGTTCGGCGGTCACTTCGGTATTTGGGAACTGTTGTCATTGAGCCCCGGCGCCAAGGATGCGCAAACGGTATTCAGACAGAATACGCTCGCGCCGGAAGGCGGCATTTTTACGAATTTCGAAGCAGCCGCCGTCGACGAAAGCGGCCGCATAGCCGTGATGGCCCGGACATCGACCGTGTCGCGTGCCCTCTACATTTCCGAGAATGGACAGGGGAAGCGGATCCTGGCAGTTGGGGATAAGGATTCGCAAGGCAGAATCCTTAGAGACATGTGGCGGCTTCAAGCCGCCGGCGACCGGTTTCAGGCGCGTGTCTACTACACAAATATTAACCAGCCCGAGGTCCTCGAGTACTCGGGCGGGGCATGGAAGGTCCTACTCGCCACGGATCAAGTCCCTTATCCTTTCGGCTATTTTGTGAATGACGCGCGCTACTCGGCGAACGCGGCGGGCGACGTGGTGTATGGAAACGGCGGCGACGGGCATACCGTGATGCTGCGCCGCAAGGACGGGCGCGAAACCATCGTGGCAAGCACGCGCGAACGGCTCTCGAACGGCGACTGGATTACCTCGATCATCGACTCGAGCCTGTCGGAACAGGGCGACGTATTTTTTACCGCGACGTCGCCCGATGGCTTGAAGGACCGGACTCTGCTGTATCAGGCAACGCCTGCGCGGTAGGCTCGAGTTCGCGGTTCCGCGCCGCGAGATCCAGAGTCACATCCACGATCATGTCTTCCTGCCCGCCCACCATCTTGCGCTTGCCGAGTTCCACCAGGATCGCGCGCGTGTCCACGCCGTAACGCTTCGACGCCGTCTCCGCGTGGCGGAGGAAACTCGAATACACGCCCGCGTAGCCAAGCGAGAGCGTCTCGCGGTCCACGCGCACCGGACGGTCCTGAAGCGGACGGATCAGGTCTTCGGCGGCGTCCATGAGCGCGAACAGGTCGCAGCCGTGGTTGTAGCCCATGCGGTCGAGCACCGCGATCAAGACTTCAAGCGGCGCATTCCCCGCCCCCGCGCCCATTCCCGCAAGCGACGCGTCCACTCGGGTCGCGCCATGTTGAACCGCGATTACGGTGTTCGCCACGCCGAGCGACAGGTTGTGATGCGCGTGCATGCCCATTTGCGTCGCGGGGTCGAGGATGTCGCGGAATGCCTTGAAGCGCTCGGCAATTCCCTCCATGAGCAGCGCGCCCGCCGAATCCGTGACGTACACGCAGTGCGCGCCATAGGATTCCATCAGCTTTGCCTGACGCGCGAGTTCCGCCGGCGGCGTCATGTGCGCCATCATCAGGAATCCCGCAACGTCCATGCCGAGGTTTCGCGCTTGCTCGATGTGCTGGCGCGCCACGTCGGCCTCGGTAGAGTGCGTGGCGACGCGGACCGAACGCGCCCCCGCGCGATAAGCCTCGTCGAGATCCTTGATGGTGCCGATACCGGGTATCAGCAGCACCGTCACCTTGGCATGGTTGACGTTCGCGGCCACCGCTTCGATCCACTCGAGATCCGAATGCAGTCCGAAGCCGTAGTTAAAGCTCGACCCGGCGAGGCCGTCGCCGTGCGTG
>SYKU01000297.1 GCA_005808865.1 Acidobacteriota bacterium | reverse complement strand
CTGCCACAAGCGTGCTGTCGTCCTTGAAGACGGCGAGCGTGGGGAACTCGACTTCCGATCCAATCTCGCCGTTCAGTTTCTCGACGCGAAGTGTCTCACCGGGCGCAACCCGATACTGCTTCCCGCCCGTTTCAATAATTGCATGCATTTGGGAATTCCTCTGTCTGGCCCGGACACACGAAGCGCGCCGGGATCCGGGGGTAAATCTTAGTCTACAACAACCGGCGGCGGAATCCAAATGCCAGTCTTGTCTAACGGAGGATGAGCCTGAAGGAGCGGCGCATTCTAACGGAGAATGAGCCTGAAGGGCCATGCTGCGGTGTGATCGTCAAAAATGCGGGATGCCGGGAAGTTGAGCCTGGGGCAAATCAAGGCGTTGATAGAGGCGACCCAGGAAGTCGCCGTGGCGGATCGCTTCGCTCACGCCTTCAGGGCCATCCTTCGATTGGAACGAACTATGCCACTCTCGTCAGCCTTGGATGCCGCTCGCAAGCAGGAAGCGCCCAAAATCGCCCAAAATACCGGCCACGCGGCGCGATTACGTACCAAGGCGCCGCTCGTCCGCCGAATTGTCGTGGGAACGCGGAGCGGCGACGACCTCGGGCGTCCCTCCCGTTTATCGTCCCAGCCAAGCTGCGAGAATAGTGGGAAAAGCCGGCCCGTTTTCTGAAAGGAGCGCCGCAGGGGTCCCGATAAGGGCAGCGGGACTTCCGGCGGCAATCGGATTTCGGGGAGGTAGACCGTGGCGGGAACGGTTCTCGCGAGATTTGTGGAACTCGAAACCGTAAGGTAAGAGATCCCGCGGTTTACTCTTCGACTGATGCGGTAACGGCGTTCGACACAAGCCGCAGAAGGCGGCCATCGTCGTAGGAAACTGGCCGGCTCGTCAGCACAACCGTCAACAGTTGGCGCTCCGGATCCGCCCAGGCCACAGTTCCAGTCGCACCCGCATGGCTGAAGGCCCGCGGTGAAACGAGATCTCCCGCGTAGTTCCACACGGGGGAATTCGCCACCGCCCAACCGAGGCCCCACGGCCGATTGAGTTGCTTGTTCCGGTCGGTTGTCATGGCGGCTACCGAGGCGGGGCTCATCCAGAATTTTCCGCCGTGTCTGCCGCCGTTGAGAAACGTTTGCAGCAGGATTGCCAGGTCGCCCGTCGTACTGTGCATCCCACCCCAGGGATGCCCCATATCTCGCCAATAGGCGCTGTTCGCACCGAAGCTCTCGTTGTCCTTCTGGTTTGAACCCGGCGATTCGTAGCACCAGACCGTATCGGGAATCCGCCATTCCTTTTTCATTCCCAGGGCGCTATTCTTCATGCCGAGAGGGGCGAATATCTCTTTTTGCACGAAATCCCGCAATCGCATCTTCGTGAGTCTCTCCACGATTTCAGCGGCGAGAAGTATGCCCATGCTCTGATAGCGGAAATCCTGTTGCGGCAGGTATAACAACGGTGTGGTGTAGGTCTGAGTTACGAACTTGCTGAGCGGGGCGTGCGCGCGACGCAGGTCAATGTTCTCCGGCAGCATGTCGGGCAACCCCGATGTGTGGCTCAACAGATCGCTTACGCGCACCTTTTCGCGCGACGCTCCCGTAAATTCCGGCAGGTAGTGGGACACCGGATCGCTCAACGAGACAAGACCGCGGTCAACCAGGAGCATCAGAGCGCTTGCGGTCACAGGTTTGGTGATGGAGGCGAGCAGTAAGATCGAGTCCGGAACCACCGGCGATGAGTCCCGAGCCGGGGACAATCCGCCGAACCCCTTGTGCAGAACAATCCTTCCGCGGCGCGCGACGATGATCGCCGCTGCGCCTACATTGCCTTGCTTCACCTCGGACGCGAGGATCTCTGCCGCGCGCTCGATCCGCTCCGCCGACATTCCCACTGAACCCGCCGGCGCATGCTGCAATTGAGCTACCCCTTGAGCGGCAATCAGAAGGAGCATGCTCATCGTGGCTTTCATACCTTCCTAATTAACCACGGATTCCCGCTCCGTTGTAGCCGGCTCAGCGGTGTAACATTGGAGGACATATGACACCGCGAATAGACCGGCCGCGGATGCGGCTCCTGGTTGCGTTCCTGACGACAGCGCCTTTGATGGTCTGCGAAATGCCGCGCGTCTGGAAGAGCGAGGAAATTGGAGCGAAGGCTGCAAACGTGCGCGGAGCAAGGCCACTGCACTCCGGCGCGGGTTACTCGATTCACTTGCAGTCGCTTGAGAAGGAGCACCGGAGCGCATCGGGGGAGTCCGTCGATCAGATTCTGTGGATACGCGGTGGATCGGGCCGCCTGGTGCTGGGCTTGCCAGCGCGGCGAGCGGAGATATCCGTGGGCGATCTCGTTCGACTGCCCCGTGGTACACCGTACTCGATAAAGCCTCTGCGCGGAAAATTCGCGTTCGTCGCCGTGAAAATCATGCCGCTCGCGGCGGGTCGCACCACTCCGGCAGGCATTCGCCCCGCCGGCGGTGAAATGGGCGATGTGGTTAAGAAGGCAGAGATCAGCGCGACGATCGCGCGGACCCCGGCTAACGCTCCCCTCCACTCGCAGGACAACTTCACTGTCAACTACGTACTGTTCAAAGGTCGTACCGGACCGTGGGAAGCACACGCGGGCTGCGCGGATATCTATTTCGTGCAGACGGGGACGGGAGCGATTCAGCTGGGCGGATCGATCGAGAACGCAAAGGAAGAAACCTCCGGGGAGCCGCGTGGTACGGGAATGACTGGGTCCCAGGAGAGCGCCGTCGGGGCAGGCGATCTGGTCGTCATCCCCCGCAACGTTGCTCATCACATGAATCCGAAGACCATGCCGCTAGCTTATGTTCTGGTAAAAGTGTGGGCGGATTAGGATCGGCCCGCCGCGCATCAACGGCGCGATTACGTACCAGGGCGTCACTCCTCCACCGAGTTGTTGTCGGAGCGCGGAGCGGCGAAGACCTTCCTGACGCCCCTCCCGTTCATGACGGGAGAATCGAGGGAAAACCGGCCCGCTACTGAAAGGAGCGCCGCAGGTGTCCTTACACCTGTCACGGCACTTACCCAGGCAACCAGATGTCAGGAAGGTAGACCGTGGCGGGGACAAAGGCCGCCCTGTGGCCAGGAGAGCAGAGGACGGTTGCAAACTTCGGAATTCAGGTTTAGAAACGTTAGTTCGGAGTCGTATTTTGTCGCGCGTTTGTGACCCGCGATCGATTGAAGCGCCTTTGCGGAGCAGGCGGTTATCAACGCCGGTTCCTGCTGGTGCGGGCCGGGGTGTTTCAGGGCCCGGACGATACATTGATGCCCTCAGGTGCCCTCGTGTGCAGCTTGCTTTTCCCCCGCTGCCAGCCCTAGCATGAAAGTGTGCCCGACATACGCAACTATCCCCTGCTCCTAGCTGCATCGGCGGCCCTCTGTTTCGCCTCCGCGAAAGCGGATCGCGGTAAATACCTCGTGGAGGAGGTTTCCCGTTGCCAGGAATGCCACACGCCAAAGCTGCCCGATGGAAGTTTCGACAAGACTAAATGGATGAAAGGCGCAGTCCTCAACATCCAGCCGCTCGAGCCCATCAAGGGCTGGCACAAGACGTCTCCCGATCTCACTCCGGGCAGCCGCCTTTGGACGCGCTGGAAGGAGGAGGGCCTGCTCAACTATTTCAAGACCGGGCTTACGCCCGCCGGCAAGAAGGCCGACGCACCCATGCCTACCTATACACTCGCCCCCGAAGATGCCGAAGCCGTCGTGGAGTATCTGAAATCGCTGAAGTAGGGAATCCCGTGCCGCCGTGGGAGAACCTTCATGGCCCTTTGACGGCCTCGTCAGAGCGCGAATATCTAACGCGGCAGTGTCACTGCCGAACCGGTCCTTCGGCGGTGACCCGCCGGCCATTTCGGGAACTCCCCCAGTTCGTTCGGGAAGGTCAGGGACGGACCCGTCGGGCAGGGCGAAGCGTACCCTCAAGGGCATGATTCGGCTGGTGGAGGTGACCGTGCGCATCTCCCGGCTCGGATTCGGCGCGAACGACCGCCGGCATCGTGACCCGCCGCGACGCTTCTCCCGTTGGTTTCATACGTTATTTTCGGTTGCGGCGTGCATTCCGGCTGTTCCAGGGCAGACTTCGGAAAACGTACTCCTGGTTGTAAACCAGACATCCAGCGTGTCCCGCCGGATCGGCGACTACTATACCCAGAGGCGCCATGTTCCCCTGGCGAACGTCTGCCGAATCCCGGCGCCTTCGGACGAAGTGATTTCGCGGGAGATCTACTCGAAACAGGTCGAAGCTCCTATCGCCCGCTGTCTCGCGGGCGGCAAACTCGTCGAGAAGATCCTCTATATCGTCACAACCCTGGAAGTTCCCCTCAAGATTGACGATCCGCCCTCGCCCGCCGGCCCCCAGATGGCTTCGGTGGACTCCGAGTTGACGCTGCTCTACGCCAGGCTCACGGGCAGGAAGGTGACGCTCCCCGGCGTCTTGAACAATCCCTACTTTGGAAAGAAGGGCATCCCGTTCAACCACCAGCGTTTTCCGATGTATCTGGTGACGCGACTTGCCGGATACGATTTCGACGACGTCCGTGGCCTTATCGACAGATCGCTGACCGCTGTCAATCGCGGACGGATCGTGCTGGACCTGAAATCGAGCGCTTCGGGCGACGGTAATGACTGGTTGCGCGAAACGGCGCGGCTTCTTCCAAAAGAGCGGGTATTCCTCGAGGATTCGGCAAACGTCGTTTACAGCGAGCGAGATGTCATCGCTTATGCCTCCTGGGGATCGAACGATCCGAAACGCGAACGGCGGATGTTGGGATTTCGGTGGCTCCCCGGCGGAATCATGAGCGAGTTCGTATCGACGAACGGCCGCACCTTCAAGCGCCCGCCGCCTGCGTGGAACATCACGCCGCACTGGAAGGACCCAACGTCCTTTTTCGCCGGCGCTCCGCAAACTCTTACGGCCGACTACGTCCACGAGGGCGTCACCGGGGCGTCCGGCCACGTCTACGAGCCTTATCTCCGCGGAACGCCCCGGCCCCAACTCCTGATACCCGCGTATCTCGGCGGTCAGAATCTAGCCGAGAGTTTCTATTGCGCCATTCCCTACGTAAGCTGGATGAACATCGTTGTGGGCGATCCGCTATGCAAACTGAAGTAGCTTTTGTCAGTCGTGATACCTGCGGCTCCCGCTCCCGGTGAACATCGGCATTTCCTTTGGGGCGTGGATTGGAGTCCATCAGATTGCGCAGGAAATGCTCCACCCGCTGAGTATTGCGCAAGATTGCAGCACAGGACCTTTGAACTCAGCCGATGGTAGCGCTCCTGTTCACCGGCACTCAGGGGGCGGAGCGGGCGGGTCTCGTTCTCCGCGTAGCCAGGCGCTGTTCCTCTTCGCCGCGCAGCCAGTCGAGCGCCTCTCGACCTCGCTCCGGCCCAGGCTGCTGTTGATGCCATCGAGCCGGGCCCTCCGAAGCCGGAACTCAGTCGCGCGAAGACGTTGAAAACATCTCCTGTACCGAGTCCAGTTCAGGGACAGAACGAATGCTCGCCTTGGCCGGCATTCCGAATACTGTTATCGACGACGAAGGTGAGCCGCACAGCGGCCATTTCGCCTGAGGGGCAGAATGGCTTAAGGGCTTCCGCCTCGCCTGCACTCTCCATATCCACTATGGAGAGGCCGATGACCGGCCGGGCAGCCGGTCTCGCTGACACAATCGTGCCGTTTCGGGGCGGATAGCGTCGGGAACTCGTCGCCGTAGGGTTGAAAATAAAGAACTTTCGTTCTGGCTGAAAGATTGCTGGAGACAACGTGTGACGAACCCCGACAAGGCTCAAGAGTGGAGTTTAGATCCGCTACCAGGTCCCACCAGATAGGTCACACCCCAGCATCCCCTTTTCCAATCCCATACCCTCACGAACCCCTCTTGAGCCGAGCGCCCGGGGAAAGCCCTCGGCGTTAGCGGACCGGGCGCATCCGTTCTGTGTCGGATATGACCATCTCCGGAATTGCAGTTCACGGGCTCCGGTCGCGTTTTTTGAACTGCCTTCATTCCAGAAGACTTTCGGTCCTTAACTGAGGGCGAACTGAGAGGTCAGGCTAATTTCGAATGTAGCCGATGTTCGCGCGCAATACTCGATCGCGAAATGGAAAAACCCGGCGGGTCGACAACCCGCCGGGTTTCAAGGAGAGACGAACTGACCAGCTTACAAATTTATTCGGAGGTCTGTACGAAGCTGCCCACGAACGAACTGCGCTTGTCCGGGCTGCTCCACGTGCTGCCGAGGCCTGGACCCTTGAAGCTGTGCGCGAGCGCTACCACCGGCATCGCATGATCGACGTTCGTCAACGGCCGGTACCACACTTCCTCATTCGCGCAGATGTGGTCCCCGCTATTGATGGCCCGCGTCTGGATCTTCGCCAGTTCGCCAGCCGTCAGCGTCGCCTTCATGCTATGCATGTCGTTGTTTTCAAAGGCAAGGTCGACCGGACGGTAATCCACGCGGACCACGTCCTGAAACAGGTCGCCGCCCATGCGCTTCACAAAACTGTTAAGCGCAAGCCGCTGTACAGGGGTCGCCTTCTCGTCGATGATCAGCACCGACTTCACCGGATAGGCGGTTGTGTAGGCGTCGCCGAGAGTCGACTTCGCCCGCACCACGCCGACAACCGAAAGCCCGGAGATGTCCACGCCTTGCCACGAGCCCTTTTTCACCTTCCAGCCCATGACAGCCAATTCCCCCATGAGGTATACCTCGGAATTGGCGAAACACGGGCCGGTAAAGATATCGGCATTGCGCGCCTCGACGTAGTCACCGTAGATTGTGGAAGCGGTGGGAATCCCGGCCCCAAAGGACAGGCTCGCTACCAGTAGAAATCCAAGTACAAATTTCATCCGTTGCACCTCGCTCATTATTCAGTATACACGATACCTACAATGCCTGATAGCAATTTCTCGCGGGATTGCACTCGTAGTCGTCGGCAAGTTTGCCGTCAGGCCCAAGACAATTGTACGTATGCTGGCACCAAAAGGCTCTATCGTTGCCGTGTGGGACCGTGGGATCCCACTCGGCTTCGATAAACAAACCCTTCCAGCGCAGCATCTGGCACCGGTCCTCGTCGATATTGGCGAGACCCGGGCGCTCGCCGGGCACGGTTCAGGCCCTCCCGCTCGCCGCCGCGAGCAATGCCCGCTTCACAGCCACCCGCGCCAACTGAACCTTATAAGCGTTCTGGCTGAGCGGGGTCGCGCTCGCGAGAGCGGCCTTCGCGGCCTCTTCGGCCACCGATTCCGTGATCGACTTTCCGGCCAGCATCTGCTCGGCCTGCGACGCCGACCACGGCGTGGGAGCCACGTGCCCGAGCACCACGCGCGCGCTCGTTACCGTGCTGCCCTTCATCTTGAGGGCGACCGACGCGCTAACCAGCGGCCAGTCGAGCGACTCCTTCTGGCGGAGTTCATAAGTGGCGTTCTTCGTCGCGTCACGCGGAATCACGATCTCCGTCAGCAGTTCGTTCGGAAGCAGCGCAATCTCACGCGACATCTCGTTCTGAGGCGTGACGAAAAACTTCTCGACCGCCACATCGCGCGAACCCGACGCGGAAACGAGTTTCACCTTCGCTCCGAGCGCGATCAACGCGGGGCCGAGGCTCGACGCACTGACGAAGTATGCCGGTCCGCTGTTTCCCAGGATTGCGTGGTAGCGATTCTCACCACCCGGAATGAGCGATTTCCCGTCTTTCGCGCCGAGCAACCCGAAGCCGTTTCTGTAATACCAGCAACGGGGCCGCTGGCACAGATCGCCGCCGACGGTGCCCATGTTGCGGATTTGCGGGCTCGAAACGCCGCGAGCCGCCGCCGCAAGCGACGGATAGTTCTTACGGATTTCCGCGTTCTCCATCAGTTCGTCGAGCGTAACAGCGGCGCCAATGCGGAGTCCCGCCTTGCCGGCCGAAATGCCGCCGAGTTCCTTGAGCCCTTTAATGTTCACGAGCTTCGACGGCGTGGCAAGACGTTCTTTCATCAGACTCAACAGATCCGTGCCGCCCGCCAAAACGTCCACCTCGCCCCACTTGTTCCCAAGCAGCGCGACGGCTTCCTTTACCGTGGTTGGACTTGCGTATTCAAAGGCTTGCATTTAGGCGTTCCTCCCTTCGAGCGCTGCCAGCACGCGGTCCGGAGTCAACGGAATCCGCTGCACTCGCACCCCAATTGCGTTAGCCACTGCATTGGCTATGGCCGCCGGAATGGCGATTGCAGAGGGCTCACCCAATCCGACGATCCCACGCTTGTCGTGCTCGGGCAAGACCTCCACATGAGCAACGATCTCCCCGATGTCTCCAACGCCCGACAGCTTGTAGAACTCCATGTCCGCGTTGAGAACCCGTCCAGTCGCCGCATCGAGGATTCGCTCCTCGGTTAGAGCTGAGCAGATCCCCATAATGACGCCGCCGTGAATCTGACTCTCCGCCAGTCTCGGGTTTACCACCAGTCCGCAATCGTTGACGGCCACGAACTTCTTCATCTTGACGATGCCGGTTTCCGTGTCGACTTCGACCTCGGCCATGTTGATGCCGCCGACGCCCTGCGCATTCAGACCGCCTGGGTTTTTCTGGTCGTTCGCGCCCATTTCGGAAATGACCTTGACGCCAAGCTTCTGGCAGGCCGCTTTCCAAGTCAGCGCTTTGTCCGGATGGCCCTTTACCTGGATCCGGCCATCGACCGCCTCCAGTTCATCCTGTTTCGCGCCGAGCGAGGCAGCCACCGCCTCGTACAGTTTCTCGAGTGCGTTGATGGTCGCCTTGCGGGTCGAAGAGGAAACGCCGCCGACGGTTGTAGATCCACCGGAGGGGCCCGAAGGCGGCAGACTGTTGTCTCCGATCTTCAGGTTGATCGCGCTCATCGGCAACCCAAGCGTTTCGGCCGCCACCTGCGTGATGATGGTGCGGGTGCCGGTACCGAGATCCTGGCTGCAAAGCTCGATGTCGATCGCGCCATCCGGGTGAATGACCGCGCGGCACTGGCTGTTGTGACCGCCGCCGCCCCAAGTCGCGATCGCGAGGCCCAACCCGCGCTTCACCGGGCCCGCGCCCGAATCGCCGCGCTGATGCCACTTCTTACCCCAGTCCATCAGTTCGGACGCTTTCTTAAGCTGGTTCCGGTAGACTTCGGGACGCGCCGTCAGATCCGCGTTCTTAGCGAACAGTTCGACCGGATCCATCTTCAGCTTCGCCGCCAGATCTTCGAGGGCGCAGCAGGTCAGGTAGGTCGCTTGTTGATGGTTCGGAGCGCGCCAAGCGCGGACGCCGCCCGTATTGGTCGAGATCGCGCTGTGGTTCTTCTTCTGATTCGGAATGTTGATGAACACGTACGGCAGGGGCGGACTTCCTCCTCCGCCGAAACCGCCGGTCGCCCAGGAATCGGACTGCCACCCTGTAAGCGTGCCGTCCTTCTTCGCCGAGACTTTGACCTTCGCGAAGGCCGAGGGCCGCACGCCCGCGATGGTCAGTTCGGTTCGCCGGTCGAGGAACATCTTGACTGGCTTCCCGCCGCTGGCCTTCGAAAGCTGCGCGGATTCGACTCCCCACAAATCCGCGGCGAACTTGCTGCCGAAACCGCCGCCGATGTAGTCCATCTTGACGTGAACGTCGGTCGCCGGGAGTTGGAGGTTCTTCGCCAGGTCACCGCCGACACCTGTTACGTTCTGCGTGGAGGGCCGGAAATTGATTTCCTTACCCTTCCACTCGACGACCTGCCCGTGCGGTTCCAGGCAGCAGTGCGTGATCACGGGAATCCCGTAGCTCCCTTCGTGCGTGACGTCCGCTTCCGAGAAGGCCTTTTCCAAATCGCCCGTGACAGTCTCCCCGGCCGCTTTGGCGCGTGTGCCGGCTTTCGAGATGTCGTCTTCCTTCACCAAGTGCGGCAGCACTTCGTAGCCGACCTTGATGAGACGGACCGCGTCGCGGGCGACATCTTCGGAAATCGCCGCTACCGACGCCACTTCAGCACCCGCCCATTGAATCTCGGTGCCGGGCTTTGCAATCACGCGGACCGCGGTCACGCCATTCAACTTCTCCGCGGCGCTCGTGTCGATGCTCGTGACTCGCGCGTGCGCGTGAGGACAGGTAAGAAACTCGCCGAAGAGCATGCCCGGCGCATTGAAGTCGGATGCATATTTCGCGCGGCCGGTGGATTTCGCGATGCCATCGAGCCGTTCGAGCCGCTTGCCCATCAAGCGGCGTTTTTCCATCGGGGGCCAGCTATAGTTAGCCATTCTTCCCTCCTTTGATTTCCTTCGCCGCTTCGAGGACGGCTTGGCGGATGCCGACGTAGGTGCCGCAGCGGCAAAGGTTGCCGCCGAGACCCTTTTCCACTTGTTCAAGAGTGGGATTCGGAGTGCGGTCCAGGAAGCCCTTCGCAGCCATCACGAAGCCCGGCGTACAGTAGCCGCACTGTTGGGCGTCGTGGTGCACGAACGCCATCGAAACCGGGTGCGGTTTGTTGCCCGACCCGATGCCTTCGATGGTCTGGATGTCTTTTCCCTGCGCGTCGATTGCGAGGACCGAGCAGGCGTAGACGACTTTACCCGACATGATGACGGTGCATGCGCCGCATGTGGCGCGGTCGCACACCTTTTTTGCGCCCGTCATGTCGAGAGTATTTCGCAGAGCGTCGACTAGCGTGACGCGCGGCTCGACGGTCAGGTTCGTAGGTTTGCCGTTGATCCGCAGCGTGATTGCGACCCCGCCCGGTCCGGAGAAACCGCCGGGGGGTGGCGCCGCTTGCGCTTCGTTTTCGAGAATGCCCGCGCCCAGCGCACCGCTGCCGACGCCGATTCCTTGCATGAAACCGCGCCGGGAGAAGCCGCTTTGCCCGGTCTTTGAAACGTCAGGGTCTTTCCGTGAACTCACCAGACACCTTCCTTTCGTGCCCATCGCAACAGGATTCTTTGAGGTTGTAAAACAGAATTACTATAACACAAAAAGGGAAAGTCAACCTCGGGAAAATTAAAGCCGCGGCATTCTCCCGCGCCGGACCGGGAGCGTTGCTAAAATCAGGGTGTAAGGCTAAGACCGGATCGAGCACTAATAAAAGGATGAGGAGATTTTCGAGATGGGGAATAGACGAATCATGAGAGCCCAGGCGATGGCGTTGGCGATGGTGGCCGCGTGTGCCGTTACGGCGTCCGCGCAGGAGGGCGATCTGATTGCGACGGCTGTCGAGGTCACTCAGGGAGTCCAGGATCTGAACAACAGCGTGCGGCTGATTGCGAACAGGCGTACCTTTGTACGGTTCCATGTCCGGACGGCGAGCGGCAACGTCGTCACCACCGCCATCCTGAATGCCCGGCGCGGCGAGAGGTCGGTCACTCTGGTTCCCCTCAGCGACGGCGGTGTCATTCGCGCGGTCTCCGCTCCGGACCGGGGTGTGAAGGACCATGCCTTCCTGTTCGAACTCCCAAATGGATTTCGCGAGGGCACGGTTTCCCTGAGTGCGGAAGTGAATCCCCTGCCCGGCCCGGGCGAGGTTCGGGAAGTGGCGGAAAGCAATTACTCGAATAACACCGCTTCCTACACCGCTACCTTCGAGGTTGTTCCCCCGCTCAGCCTGGTGATTTACAACATCGGATATACCGGAAGGGACGGAGAGCGGCACCTCGCGAATCAGTCTCACATGAAGCAGATGGTGGATTGGATCGTGCGGGCCTGGCCGGTGAGCCAGGTGAACTTCTGGTTTCGCAGCGAGAACGTTACATCTTATATCGGTGCGCGGCTGCCCGAGTGCGAGGAGGTGAATGCCCTCCTGGCCCTTCGGCGGAATACGGACTTGCAGAATCCGGCCAACAAAATTCCGGCGAACGCGCGCTACTACGGCATGGTCTCCAACGGCGGCGGGTTTATGCGCGGCTGCGCGGACGGTTTGCCGGGGTACACTTCCTCAGGACCGACCGGCACGCCCGACCCGGAAGGTTACGCCGCCTGGGATATCGATGGTTCCTACGGCGATTGGTACGGCGCGCATGAGGTCGCCCATAATTTCACGCGTTTTCACGCGGAGTTCTGCGGCGCGACAGGGGGAGACACCTATCCATACGGGGATGGCCGGATCAGCCCGCTCCTCACCGGCCGCGACGCCGTTTTTGGATTCGACTATCGAACCATGTCGGTGTATCGCCCGAATTGGAAAGACGTGATGACCTATTGCGACTACCAGTGGACCGGCAAATTTACCTATCACGCCATGATGGATGCGTTGCAAAAAAACCTGACACCGGACTCTGGCCCGCTGGCCGCGAAGGAGCACGCGCGCCGGGCGGATAAGCAGCAGCGGCTCGTAGTGATCGGGAACATCAACAATGGCAAACCGCCGAGGAAGGCGGTCATGGCCCCGTATTACGTGTTCAACGACGCGGTGGAAGCGCAGGCTCGCAAGCCCGGACCTTACTCGATTGTGCTCAAGAGGGGAGACACCGCGCTAGCCACCTATCCCTTCACGCCAGCCAGGATGAGCAGCGGTCCCGGCCTTGTTCCGGGTCCGGAACTCGATCTTCTCTCGATTAACGAAATGGTTCCCTACGCGGATGGCACGACCCGCGTGGACATCATGGGGCCTGCGCAGGAAGTCCTTTCCACCGTGACCGCGGGTCCGGCCTCGCCCGTCGCTCAGATCGTTTCTCCCAACGGCGGGGATACGATTGACGCGGATGAGATCACCGTGTCCTGGACCGCGTCCGACCCCGACGCGGGGGACTCTCTTTTCTTCACCGTGCAATTCAGCCCGGATGGGGGCAATACCTGGGAATCGGTAGCCGAGAATCTGCGCGGCGTCACCAAGGAGGTTATCGATCGAATCGACGTGCAGGCCACGCAGCAGGGAAAGTTCCGCGTGCTCGCAACAGATGGAATTCACACGACGACCGCCCAGTCGACAGGGGTTTTTACAATCGCCGAGCGTCCGCCGCTGGTGGACATCCTGGCGCCTTTGACGGGCACGCCGTATGTCAAGGGAGAGAGCGTTTCGCTTGAGGCTTACGCCTTCGATTACGACGCCGGCGGCCTCCCCAACGAAGCGCTGAAGTGGAGCTCCAGTCTTGACGGCGAACTCGGAACCGGCGAAGAGCTTATTGTCTCGACGCTGAGCGTAGGCAGTCATGTGATCACGCTGAGCGCGGACAACCCCGGCGGGCCGCCCGTAACGGCCACGGTGGCCATCCGCGTGTACCCCGACGCGAAGAGCCTGCCGGTGGTCGCGGACAAATTAGTGGTCGGCCCGGAGGTGTTGTTTCTCGATCCGGCTCAGGGCGAGTCGACCGATGCACTGCTCGTTTCGAACGACAACCTACGGGTTCGGATACCTTGGACGGCCACTGTCGACAAGCCGTGGCTGACGTTGGACGCGACCACGGGGACGACGCCGCAAGACGTGGTACTCTCGCTCGGCGATATCTCCGCTCTGCCTGCAGGAAGCAAGCAGATCGCGACAATCTCCTTCACCAGCGCGGCAACCGGCGACAAGAAGACCAGCGTCCGGGTCGAATTAAAGGTCCCGGCCAAGTAGAGAGCTTTCGGGCGCGAGTTGGGGCCGTCGAGGAGAACCTGGGACTGCCCCACAACGGCAGCGCCCTATACGTCTAGGGAACGCCTGCCCAGGGTGCGTTCGCATAACTGGAAAAACCCGTGTCCAGCGAGACTATCGTGATTCCGGCGGCCGCCCCGAAGGCAGCCAGATAAAGTAAGCTGGGGCTTTGGGGGACGTGACCCGCCACTTGGTTCCGGCCGTATCGTCCGATGGTTCTGTTTTTGGTGAATCCGGTGAAGGCGATCTGTTCTTTGATCGTTGCTGGTGGTTCTTCGTTTTCGAGGATGATGACTTGTGCGTCGCCGAGTGTGGTGCTGAGGTTTTTGTAGAAGGCGTCTTTGACTCCTTCGCCGATGTGTTCGTCGGGTTCGCGGCACGTGACGAGCGGTGAGTCCATTAGGACGAAGCCGGGGTGTTTGGCTTGCCATGATTTTCTCGGCTTCTGCGCGGCGTGCGTTAGTGAACGTGTCGAGTTGTTCTTGGGTGATCCCGTGCTGCTGGTGGTGCTCGGGGTTTGCGCCGCAGCTCGGGCATAGTCCTTCTTGGTGGTCCGCGAACAGGTTGCCCGCTTCGACCGTGGATTGAGTCGGTTGCGGGCGGAGGCGCACTGTTGCTTGAGCAGGGCGAGCCGGTTGAGGTGAGCGTCGTGAGTGCGATGGGCGTGACGTGATCACCCCTGCAATTGAAGCCCGACCAAGTACACTCGCTGACTGAAGGGCCATTCCCATTGGTCTTGTTCACCCGGTTTAGTTTGATCCTCCAGTGCTGGAATACAAGGCGAGTAGAACTGCCCGCTCGGAAGAGAGAATTTCGGCCATTGCCGGAGCGGCTGCCTAGGCCACGGTCAAGACGAACAAGTTCAATCTCTGCTTCATACTTGTAGCCTGCGTGAGAACCCGTTTTCAGGGCTTTTTTTCGCGCGGCCGGTGGACTTCGTGATGCCATCGAGCCGTTCGAGCCGCTTGCCCATCAAGCAGCGATTTTCCAGCGGAGGCCAAGCTATAGTTAGCCATTCTTCCCTCCCTTGATTTCCTTCGCGGCTTCGAGGACGGCCGGATGCCGGCGTAGGTGCCGCAGCGGCAAAGGTTGCCGTCGACCCGCCCGGCTAACAGAGGCATTTCGAAGGAACATCGACAGCCCGATTCCGGCGATGGAGGTAGAATCAAGTTCTATGCCACGCGTCAAAATCGCTGTTCTGCTACTGATGTTCTGCCTGTCCGCTGCCACAGCAAGACAGGGTAAGCGAGCGAGAAACGTAATTCTTTTCCTGGCCGACGCCGGCGGCGTTCCCACCCTCAACGCCGCCAGCCTCCACGGCTACGGCGAGCCGCAAAAGCTCTTCGTTCAGAGCTGGCTCAACGCCGCTTTATCAGACACCTCCACTGCATCAAACTGGGTGACCGACTCCGCGGCGGGGATGACCGCCATCGTAACAGGAGCGAAAACACACAACGGCGTCATCAGTCAGGGTCCCGATGCAGTTCGGGGCAAGAAAGACGGCTCGCCGTTGAAGACGATTCTCGAATACGCGGAAGAGCACGGCCTTTCTACGGGAGTTCTGACCAATGTCAACGTGGCCGATGCGACCCCGGCGGCCTGCTATTCACAAGCCAACGATCGCCGCAAGTTCGGCGATATCTTCATGCAGGTGTTCACGCCGCGTTTCGGCGACGGAGTCGATGTCGTGATGGGAATAGGCCGCAAGCCGATATACGACGGAATCGCGGCGCTGGGCAAGAATCTGGACGAAGTAGCGCAAAGCCGCCAACGCCCTATTTACGCCGCGCTCGAAGATGTGCCCGCGAGCAACTCGCGCCCGGTAGTTCTGCTTGAGCAGGACATGAAGGTGCCTGAGGCGGCGCGCCTCGCGCTCCGCGTTCTTTCGAAGAACCGAAAGGGCTACTTCCTGATGATCGAGTGGGACGCTCATACGGACGATCCGCGGCGCGGCCTGGACAATGTGGTTAACTTCGACAAGCTGATCCGGGAGATCGCCTCCACCGTCGATCTCAAGGAAACACTGCTGCTGTTCACCGCCGATCATTCCTTCGAGCTACGCTCGGTTGGGGGCAAGCGAGGCGAGCCAATCTTAAGCGGGCTCGAGGAATGGCAGCGGACGCACACCCGGCGAGACAACGTGCAGATCCCGGCGCTCCGCGTGGGCCACAGCCATACCGGCGAAGAAGTGCTGGCAGCCGCGCTCGGCCCCGGCGCGGAGCAGGTTCGCGGTTTTCTGCCCAACACGCGGCTGTTTCATGTGATGATGAACGCCTACGGTTGGAAGGCGAACTCAAAATAGCAGGGGCGGCTCTCCGTACCGCCGGCTCATCCTGTCCCCTGCCGCAAATGCGGAAACGCAGACCGTCCACACCGGTCGTAGATGGTACCGGTGATGCGCCCGGTCTGAATCCGGGCGAGGGCGGATGCGGCGGTCAGGGCGAGGGTGACGAGTCTCGCGAAGCGGCTCTTTCGGCGTCAAAGGCGGGCCTTGACCGGAGCCTCAATCGTAAACTGGCGGGCGGCATCGCTTCGCACGGCTGGTCGAGGTGCGAAGCCGCCGTCGTGCAAGAGCAAAAGACGCGCACGGCGGTTTGTCTCAACATACTCTTCACCGCTACTTAATTCCGGGGCCGCGAGGAAATCCGCACCGGTTCCACTGGTTAGGCGGATGCGGGATTCCTTGCTGCCTTTGGGAGCGGAGATCGGGGAGTGGGATGGCAGCGCGGAGCCGAAAGACGCTTTCACCGGCGAACCAACGGACACAAAAGTTGCATTGATCCCGGGAGTACCCCTTGCGCGAACGTGCCGCTACCTGTATAAATATACATGGGCGAACAAAAGGCGAAAACATGAGCGCTGTACCCCTTCCAAAACGGCTGGAATCTCTCCTCGAAAATTCTCAAAACTGGCAGGCCCCGCCGCCGGTCGATACGATTCCCATCGGCATCCCGGAAATCGATATCGCAGCCGGTGGATTGCCAAGGGGCTGCCTCACCGAAATCTTCGGTCCTTTGTCCTCCGGGCGCATGAGCCTGCTTCTTTCCATTCTGGCCGAGGCTACGGCGCGGGCAGAAGTCTGCGCGCTGGTGGATGCGGAGGACGCCTTCGATCCCTGCTCCGCCGCAGCCGCCGGGGTGCGGCTCGAACGGCTGCTCTGGGTGCGCTGCCCTCACAGCGCCGAGCAGGCGCTCAAGGCGGCCGATCTGCTGGTGCAGGGCGGCGGTTTTGGCCTCGTGGCGATGGATCTGGGCGACACCTCGCTACAGTCAGCGTGGCGCATCTCGCTCGCCTCCTGGTTCCGCCTGCGCCGCGCCGTGGAACACACGCCTACCGCGCTTGTGACCGTAGCACGGCAATCGAACGCTAAAACCTGCGCTTCCCTGCAACTCGAATGCACGCGTCAGCGGACGGATTGGAGCGGAACGTGCGGCGTTTCGCGGCTGCTTCGCGGCGCGGAAACACAGGTCACAGCGGCAAAGAAAGCGAAAAAGAGCGGAATATGTTTGCCTGTCTTTACGGCAGCGGCGATTTGACCGCGCTCGCGTGCGAGTTTTCTCCCGTGGTGGAGCGGAGCGCTCCGGGCGCGGTTACCCTCGACACTACAGGCCTCGACCGTCTGTTCGGATTTCCGCAGAATATCGCCGCCGCCATTGCGCGCCGCGCGGCGGAATACGGCCTCGATATTCGCATCGCTATTGCTGCCAATCCAGACGCCGCGATCCGCGCCGCCCGCGGCATCGAGGGCATCAGTATCGTTCCCCAGGGTGATGAAGCCAAGTTCCTGAGCATGCTGCCGGTCACACTGCTCGACCCTTCGCCCGAACTGCGGGAAACGCTTGACCGCTGGGGAATCCATCGCTTTCGAGACCTTGCCTTGCTGCCTCCGCTCGGCATCGCGGAACGGCTTGGCGTCGAGGGTTTACGGCTGCGGGAACTGGCTCTCGGCCAGACCGTGCGCAAACTTATACCCATCGAGGATCCCATCCGCTTCGAGAGCGAACTCGATCTGGAATATCCGGTGGAACTGCTCGAATCGCTGGCGTTTATGCTGGCGCGGCTGCTGAATGGTCTGGCAACGCGTCTGGCAACGCGTGCGCTCGCTACCAACGAACTGCATCTACGGTTGAAGCTCGAGAACCGTACGACACACGAATCCAGATTACGGTTCCCCGTGCCCTCGCTTGACACCAAAGCCTTTCTGAAATTACTGCACCTCGATCTGGAAGCACACCCGCCGGCGGCCGCCGTGATTCACGTCTGGATGGGTGCGAATCCGGTGAAGCCGCAAGCGGCGCAGAGCGGATTGTTCGCGCCACTTGCGCCGGAGCCGGTAGCGCTGAAGCTGACGATCGAGCGCGTCAAGGCGATCACGGGCGAGGATCGAGTGGGGTCTCCGGAACTGCTCGATACACACCGCCCCGGCGCTTTCCGCATGACCGAATTCACGGGCGGCCGTGGGAAGGGCGCGGCTTGCGTGACGAAAACAAGCCCTATCCAGCTTGCCCTACGCCGGTTTCGCCCGCCGTTACAGGCGCAGGTGTCGCTAGCGGCGGAGCATCCCTGTTTTGTCGCTGCGAAAAACATTCGCGGCAAGGTTCAGGACCATGCCGGACCGTGGCGCATGTCCGGCGACTGGTGGACAACCTATTCCTGGTGGCGGGAGGAGTGGGACATTGCGCTCGCGGGCGGCGAACTCTACCGCCTTTATCGCGAACCGGGCGGGTGGTTCGTGGAAGGCAGTTATGACTGACAACTACGTCGAACTGCACGCGCGCTCGGCATTCAGCTTCCTCGAAGGCTCTTCTTTGCCGGAAACGCTCGCCGCGCAGGCGGCCGGATCCGACATGCCGTCGATGGCGCTGCTCGACCGCGATAACCTTTCGAGCGCGGTGCGTTTCCACAACGCCGCGGGTAAAGCCGGGATAACGCCGCTGGTGGGAGCGGAAGTAACTTCGAAAGAAGGATTCAGGTATCCTTTGCTCGCCGAAACGCGGGAGGGCTACCGGAACCTGTGTAAGTTGCTTTCGAAAATCAAGCTCCGCGAGGCAAATGGCGAGCAGGAAAAGGCCGCGGCCTTGTGGGAGGACATGGAGGAATATTCGGCGGGGCTGGTTTGTCTTACAGGCGGTGATGAGGGACCGCTCGCTTCCGGATTGCGCGGCGGCGAGGAGGAAGCAAATCTCCAGATACGGCGTCTTGTCGACACCTTCGGCGGGCGCAACGTATTTGTCGAATTGCAGCGCCATCATTTGCGGGAGGACGAGCGCCGGAACCAGGCAGCCGTCGAACTCGCGCGCCGTTTCCGGCTGCCGCTCGTTGCTACAAACGGCGTCTCTCACGCGGCGGCCGATGATCGCGAGTTGATGGACGTGCTTACGTGTATCCGTCATAAAACAACGATCGGACGCGCGGGCCGTCTGCTCGCGAGGAACTCCGAGCGGCAAGTTAAGAACAAGCGGGAAATGGCGCGCCTCTTTGCGGATCTGCCCGAAGCGATCGCCAATACCAGCCACCTGGCCGCCCGGATTTCTTACACACTGGCTGATCTTGGCTACCAGTTTCCGCCTTATCCCGCGCCAGACGGCGAAACGATGAACTCGTATCTGCGCAAACTCACCGAAGCAGGCGCGTGGCGGCGTTACGGAAGCTTTGAGGGGAAAGTGAAGAGCCAGGCGGAGGAGGAACTGGCCCTGATCGAGCAGTTGGATCTATCCGGCTATTTCCTGATCGTTTGGGATATCGTGAGCTTTTGCCGCGATCGCAACATCATGGCGCAAGGGCGCGGATCGGCCGCCAACAGTATCGTATGTTACGCGCTCGGCATTACGGCGATCGATCCGATCCGGTACAAGCTTCTGTTCGCGCGGTTTCTATCGGCGAACCGGGGCGAATGGCCGGACATCGATCTGGATCTTCCGAGCGGCAACCAGCGCGAGCGCGCCATTCAATATGTGTACGAGCGTTACGGACGCCTGGGAGCGGCGATGACGGCGAACGTGATCACGTATCGCGGGCGCTCCGCGGCCAGGGAAGTCGGAAAGGCTCTGGGCTTCAGCGTGGAGGAAACTTCGCGTCTGGCAAAGCTTGCGCCGCAATGGGGCTTTCAGGATGACAAGAACACGGCCGAACAGAAATTCCGCGAAGCCGGCATCGACTTGACGCGTCCACTCGAGCGGAAGTTCTTCACGCTCTTTCAGGCGATTCAGGATCTCCCCAGGCATCTGGGCCAGCATTCGGGCGGCATGGTGATCTCGGCCGGGAGCCTCGATTCCATCGTGCCCTTGCAGCCGGCCTCCATGCAGGACCGCGTCATCGTGCAATGGGACAAGGAAGATTGCGCGGACATGAAGATCATCAAGGTCGATCTGCTTGGCTTGGGAATGATGGCGGTGCTTGAGGATTCGATCGATCTGATCCGCGAACATTACGGTGAAGAGGTCGATTTGACGAAGATTCCGAACGACGACCCGGAGGTCTACAAGACGTTACAGGCGGCCGATACTATCGGAATGTTTCAGGTGGAAAGCCGCGCGCAGATGTCGTGCCTGCCGCGGTTGAAGCCCAAGACGTTTTACGACATCGTGGTCGAAGTCGCGATCATTCGTCCCGGCCCGATCGTGGGACAGATGTACCATCCTTACCTGCGGCGCAGGAAGGGGCTTGAAGCGGCGCGTGCGCCGCACCCTTCGCTTGAACCTGTGCTTGAGAAAACGCTGGGGGTGCCGCTGTTTCAGGAACAACTGTTGCAGATCGCGATGATCGCCGCGAGTTTCTCCGGCGGCGAAGCCGAAGAGTTGCGCCGCGCCTTTGGATTCAAGCGGTCCGAAGCCCGGATGCGCGAGATCGAAGGGAAGCTTCGCGACGGAATGACGGCGAATGGGATTACGGGCGAGCCGCAGGACCGCATTGTCCTTTCGATCACGTCGTTCGCCGCGTACGGATTTCCGGAATCGCACGCCGCGAGTTTCGCGCTGCTGGCCTACGCGAGCGCTTACCTCAAGTGCCATTATCTGGCGGCGTTCACGGCGGCGATTCTGAACAATCAGCCGATGGGATTCTATTCGCCGGCGGTGCTGGTGAAGGACGCGCAGCGCCACGGTTTGCGGGTGCTGCCTGTGGATGTGGCGAAATCGGAATGGCTATGCACGATAGAGGCAGGACAGTCCTCCTGGCCGGTCAAGGGTCTCGCCGGCGGTCCGGTAACGGGTCTCGCTGTACGGCTCGGTCTACGCTATGCCCGCGGATTGCGCGAGGAATCGGCGCGCGCCCTGATGAGCGCCCGCGGGGAGCGTCCGTTCACGAGTATCGACGATCTGGCGTTGCGGGTGCGGCTTCGGAAAGACGAAATGGGACGTCTGGCGGAGATCGGTGCGCTGAATTCGCTCGACGGCATTCATCGTATTCACCGCCGCGACGCTCTATGGCAGGCGCAACGCGCGGTGCTTCCCGCCGGTCCGCTGCTCGTTGAGCTATGCGAGAAGGATGAGTCATCGCCGCTTGCGCCGATGAGCGGGGAGGAGCGCCTGATGGCCGATTACGGCGGCACGGGTCTGACGGTGGGCAGACATCCTATGGCATACAGCCGCACGAGGCTCGATCGATTGGGCGTGACGCGCGCGAGCGATCTCGGACGGGTTCCGGACGGCCGCGTGGTGCGGATTGCCGGAGCGGTAATCGTGCGCCAGCGTCCGGGAACGGCGAAGGGTTTTGTATTTCTGAGCATGGAGGATGAAACGGGCATCATGAATGCGATCCTCGCGCCCGCCACGTTCGATCATTTCAAGACTCAGGTTTTGAGTGAATCGTTTCTGCTAATCGATGGAATTCTGCAAAATCAGGATGGCGTGATCGCGATCAAAGCCGGACGCGTTCATAGGCTAACGGCGGGCCCGGCCGCGGTGTCGCACGATTTTCACTGAGGTTCAGGGCGGGCGAGCAACGAGGCGGGTACTCAAATTCGAGCAGAACGGCCTGAGTTGCCAAATGCTTTCAAAGCAGGACCGCACGGCGAGGGTCGCGCAGATGCTTGGGCAAATTCGCGAAAACGCCGTTGTCCAGGTTGCTGTCGCCAAATGGATCGATTACGCCAGACATCTCGAAAATGATGACGGCGCAGGAAATACAAAACCTTTTCAAGATGAACGCAAAAAAGCCGCGCCTATTGTTGTAGACGCACTGAACAAAGCGGCGCGAAAGCACCTCTGGAAAAGGCGTTGGGAGGCTGGATGCCCTGTTGATGTGATTTGCTTCAACGGGCGACGACCGGTTCCGTCAGCGCGCGGAATTCGTCCGCCGCTATCCAGCCTGAAGCCTTCTCCACAAACACAATTGCACCACTGAACCACCACAGATACCGGTCACCGCGCCTCGGCTTCGATGGCTTCCAATTCCTTGCCAGCCTCCGCCCACTTGCCCTGCGCCGAAAGTTCCCGGTAACGACGAAGGTGCTGGCGGATGCTGTCCAGCCGTCTGTCGCCCGTGGCCGCCGGCGCGGCCGCCGCTTTCCCGTCCGCCGGCTTCCCGGCCTCCGCCAAAGCTTCACGCGCCACGGCCTGCGCGTTTCCGCTCAGCTGAGCGATCGCGTCGGCGTAGGTGTCCGCGTATATAAGCGTATTCCCCATTGCCAGCACGATCTTCTTCAACTGCGGCATGCGAGCCTCGGTAGCCTGAATGTAAATAGGATCGATGTACAGAAACGTATCCTCCACCGGCAGCACCAGCGTCTGCGAGCGCAGCACTTGCGAGCCTTGCTGGTTCCAGAGCGTGAGGTCCTTCGAAATCGTCTGGTCCTGGTTGATGCGCGCGGCGATTTGCATTGGCCCGAAGATGAGTTGCTGCTTCGACAGTTGCAGCACCATCAGTTCACCGAGGTTTTCGCCGTCACACCGTGCCACCATCATGCCGATGAGGTTGTCCTTCGAACGCGGCGTGAAGGAAGTAAGGAGCAGGAACTCCGGCTTGTCCTGGCCCGGCAGCGTCGCCACCACATAGGTGGGGCTCACCGGCTCCGGCTTTCCCGATTGGCCCGCCGTGTACCGCGACAAATCCCAGACGTCCTCCTTGTTATAGAAGGCCTGCGGGTCGAGCATGTGGAAGGTCCGATAAATCTCCGCCTGCGCGCGGAACAGCGTTTCGGGATATCGCGCGTGCGCCCGGAGATCGGGAGGCATCTCCGAGGCCGGACGAATCAGCGACGGGAACAGATTGCGGTAGGCCTGAATGATGGGGTCAGCGGTGTCGAACAAGTAGAGCCGCGTGTCGCCGTCATAGGCGTCCACAGTCGCCTTCACCGAGTTTCGGATGTAATTCACGCGGCCGCCTTCGCGGAAGCGAAGCCCGCGCGAATATGGATGCGCATTCGAAGTCGTGTATCCGTCCACGATCCACACCAGACGTCCCGCTTCAGTAATGACCAGATATGGGTCGGTATCCCACTCGACGAATCCCGCGAGATGCTCCAGACGGTCGCGCACCCTGCGATGGATCATCATCCGGCTTTCAGGCGTCAGGTAACCGGTGAGCAGGATGTTGAACGCGCCTTCGTTCACGGCGGCCGCGAGACGCATGCCGAACGAGGAGATCGGGAAGCCGCCTTTACCTTCGTAGCGTGCGTGAACGTTGTCGGCTCCCGATGGGTAGTTGAACTCGGGCTGCGCAGTCCGCACGAAGACCGGCTCGTGAACCACTTCGCCGTAGTAGATTTCCGGGCGGGTGAGCTTGAGACTGTTCGTCTTTACCTCGGCTGGCGCGTTCTGAACGAGCAGCACGGGCAATCCGTCGGTTGTGATCTTGCTTACCTCGGCGAGGACCAACCCGTAGCCGTGCGTGTAGATGAAGTGCGGATTGATCCAGCGCGTGCGGGCGTCGGCAAGCTGCCGTATGTCGAGCTCACGCGGAGTGAGCAGCACCTGGCGATACTGGCCGTCGATCAAATATCGATCCACGTCGCTATCGGCGAAGACGTAGTAAGGGCGCAGCGCCTGGATCTGCGTCACCGTGTCGTGAAAGGCGCGCCAGTCCCAGAGACGGACGTTGTCGAGCAGGTTCTTGTGTTTGGCCGGATCGATGCGAGCCTCGGGCCGCGCCTTGAAATCGACCTCACGGACGCGCTTCTCGAGGCCGAACGCGCTGCGCGTGGCTTGAATGTGCGTCTTGATGTAGGGCTGCTCAAGCGAGATCTCGTTCGGGCGCACGTAAAGGGAAGCGACGAGTTTCGGGACCGCGAACTCGACCACGAGCGCAATGGCCATTGACGCGGCAAGCACCCACCGGCGCGCCATCACAAGCGCGGCCGCGGCGGCGCTTGCCGCAACCAGGAGCCACTGCAAGGGCAGCGCGATGTGCTCGTCGACGTAATCGACGCCAACCATGAAACCGTGGTCGTTCCAGACCATCTCATACCTGCCGAGATAAAACCTGACGGCGAAGGCGAGCAGCGCGACCGCGGCCGCTCCGCGGAGGAACTTCGATTCGAGGCCGCCTTCCAGACGGAACATCGCGGGGTCGATCTCGGTTTGATTCCGCCATTCCGGAAATTTATAGCGCAGTTGCCAGCCGCGCGCCGCGGCCCAATAGACGACGACACAGGCCACCGTCAGCGTGAGCAGGAACTGGCGCAGCGAGGTGTAGAACGGCAGGTCGAAGAGATAGAAGGCAAGCGGCATGCCGAATATGGCGTCGTGCCACGCCGCTGCGTCCGCGGGGATACGCCGCGCGCCGGCAAAGCGCACGATGGTCCAGGGATCGAGCGAGCTTGCGGCGGTGACGTAGCCCGCAAACAAGAGAACAGCC
Source organism: Acidobacteriota bacterium (assembly GCA_005808865.1). Taxonomy (GTDB): domain Bacteria; phylum Acidobacteriota; class Terriglobia; order Bryobacterales; family Bryobacteraceae; genus SYKU01. The sequence goes on along the minus strand of SYKU01000297.1, from coordinate 9,728 downwards.
GTCGAGATCTTCAGATAAAGCGGATGTTCGAGCAGTCTCGCTCCGGAGAACTTCACGCCCCGAGCGTGTGCGATCCAAAGCACAACGAAGGCGGCAAGCGCGGCCGCAATGACGGGTAGAACCTCGTAGGAAAGCTTGTTCAGCCAGGTGTCGGTCTGGCCGAGTTCGCTCCACCAGGCGTATTCAATAAAGAAGGAGGCGATGGTACGCGCCCCGAACAGCAGGATCAAGAGCAGGCCAATGATTGTCGCGCGCCCGGCCCGGTTAGCCAATACAGACATGACCGGAGTGTAGCAGAAGGAAGCGATCAACGCCCAGCGGTGAGCCGGCAAGCCCAGCCAGAGCCCGGCCGAACGCAGATCGCTGACAGCCGGCGGCGTCAGCGCCTATTCGCATTCTCCGGCGCAGTTCGAGTTCATCGTCACTTCGAGGAGAGCGGTGAACTATCCCGTTGAAACCTGGCGGCCGTATCGCCAATGGTTTTTCCGCCGGTTGACAAATGCGGTTTCGAAATAGGCTATACTAAATGTGCGTTTGACTTGTGCATTCCGCTTGTTCCGAGATTCGAGAAGGGGGGTTGCCGGCGTGGTCGAAGCCGCAGCCCCTCTTTCGCTTTTTGGGTAGTCCGAAACACAAGAATGATGTAGATAAGCATACAAGGAAACACCGATGAAAGAAAAAGGTACAGTGAAGTGGTTTAACGCCGCAAAAGGATACGGATTCATTCAACGCGAGAATGGAGAGGACGTCTTCGTTCACTTCTCCGCGATCCAGTCCGATGGTTATCGAAGCCTGGACGAGGGTGCGCGAGTGGAGTTCGAAGTGACAAGGGGTCCGAAGGGGTTGCAGGCCGCCAACGTCACGGTCGGCTAAAGCGTCAGCGATACCTGTCCGCCCGCCGCGCCGCGGCCCAGGACGCCGGGCGGACAAGGTTAAGAGGGACGAACAAGAGAATGTGGAATGAGTAAAGAAGACAATATCGAAGTATCGGGAACAGTCCTTGAAAAATTTCCCAGTGGTTTATTCAGCGTTCAACTCGAGCACGAACGGATCATTCTCGCGCATCTGGCGGGCAGGCTGCGCCGCAACCGCATTCGCGTCCTCGCCGGCGACAAGGTCACGCTCGAGATGTCCCCTTACGATTTGACAAAGGGCCGGATCACCTTCAGGCACCGCTAATCGCCTCCTTTCCCTCACCGGCGTGGGACGCGGCACATGCAGTTTCCCATCCATCATTCCGAAGCGAAGAGCATTCTCAGTTCGACCAGCGGCTTTATCGCGCAGGCGGGCTTCACCCACTCGCTCACCCCGGCCCGGAATTGCACCTTCGGATGCACTTACTGCTACGTCCCCACAATGGGCGTCTACGGCGGTCTGAAGCGCGAAGACTGGACGCGATGGGGCCAGATGACCACGTTCAAGACAAATGCCGCCGCTCTCTTGGGGAAATCTTTGAAGCCACATCAGATCATCTATTGCTCGCCGCTCGTCGATCCCTATCAGCCAGCCGAAGAGACGGAAGAAATGATGCCCGCCGTGCTCGATGCGGCAATCGCTTCACCGCCGCGGGTGTTCGCGATTCAGACGCGCGCGCCACTGGTTCTTCGCGATCTCGACCGGCTGCGGACGCTATCCTCCCTGACCACGCTTCGGGTAGGCTTCTCGATCACCACGAACGACGAGCGCGTGCGCAGGCTCTACGAACCGCACTGCGCTCCCTTCGAATCGCGTCTCGACGCAGTGCGCCGCCTGCGGGAAGCGGGCATTTCCGTTGTCGCGACACTCGCTCCGGTGCTGCCCTGCGACCCCGAAGCTCTTGTGCGGGCCGCGATTGACGCCACCGGCTGCGACCTCATCGGCGATCCCTTTCATGTGCGCGCCACGAAATCGTCCGGCGCCACCACGCGCGACGCCGGCTTCCGGATCAGCCGGAAAAACGGTTACGAGCACTGGCACGATCCCGTATTTCAGGCTTCGCTCACGCTCCGCATGCAAGAGACGGCCCGCGCCGCCGGGCGGCGCTTCACCATCGGACCCGAAGCATTCGCAACACTCGCTCAACCGCTTAGAACATGATCTATACCTGCTACGACATGATTCGCGACTGCCGCGAAGGAAAACGTGAAGGCTGGGCGTATTTCGTCTCCCGCTATGTTCCAGTACTTGGCTGGCTGATCGGCCATTATTTTCCGTCGCGCAAGAACGATGCCGCCCTCGTCGAACGCATTCTCGTTTCACTCCGGGCTTCGACGGCGAGTCTGTTCGATTCCTTCGACCCCGCGCCCGAACGCCACTTCCTTCTGGCCTTGCGTGCGCGCGTGTTGGGGGAAGCGGAGCGGGACCGCGGCACTCCGCCCGCGGAATGCCCGCTTGATCTGGAGACTCTGGCGGAAGCTCTTGCGCCTCTGACCCTCACGGAGAAACAGGCTGTCTGGCTTGAAACGATGAGCTACGATGAGCAACCTACGTCGCGAATGCTGAAGATGGCTCCAGATACCGCCGTGCGCGCTAGAGAACGAGCGGCCGAAATGCTTCGAGTCAAGATGAGTTCGTGGCGCCGAAGCGTCGTGGCGGACAACGGCGCCGTTTTGATTGGCGAAGCGCTGAAGGCGCGAACCGCGGATTGTCTTCCGGCGAAAGCTTTCCTCGACATCATCGACGGCCGCGCCACGTGGTCAAACCGCGGCCAGATGGAGCGGCACGTCAACTCCTGCTGGCACTGTATCGATCACTTCTGCCGGCTGCGCGAAGCGTCCGTATTGCGCGATCTGCCAAATCAACTAAGCGAGGCCGAAGCGGATCCATACCTGAAATTGCTGGGAATTGAACCCGAGCCTCGCGCGTTCTGGAAGAAGCTGCGCGGAAAGTAGCCTGGCTATCTGGGGCGGGCGCGCAGACTCTTCACACAACGGAATCCAATGTTCGGACTTCGCTCGGCCGCGCGCGCCCAACTTCGATAGGCGCATGTCAGGTACTTCGACACGTCCGCCCAGGATCCACCCCGGATCACCCGATAGGCGCCCCTTTCGGGTCCTTTCGGATTGCCTTCCGGCGATCTCGCGTAGTAGTCCTTTTCGTAATAATCCGAACACCACTCCCAAACGTTACCTGCCATATCGTAGAGTCCGAAATAATTCGGGGCGAACTTTCCGGTCTCGGCAGGACCGTCCACGGCGCCGAACCGGGCGTCCGTCTTCGCCGGATTCCTGTCACCCCAGGGATACTTAAGACCCTCGGCCAAACCGCGTGCCGCTCGTTCCCATTCGGCCTCAGTGGGCAATCGTTTTCCGGCCCATTTGGCGTACGCCGACGCATCCTCCCAACTGACGTTCGCAACCGGTTTTCTGGCGTATCCCGCAGGAATGCGCCCCTGCGGCCAGTGATAGGGAACTCGATGACGGGTCGCTCTTGCGAACTCTTCGTACTGCTCGCTGGTGACTTCGTAGGTATCGATGTAGAACGCGTCGACCGTGATGCGCTTCACGGGACGATCGTCCTTCATGATTTCGGGATACCACTGCAGGTCGTCGTCCGGGAGCTTGTGCGTGCGTCCGCGCATGTACTCGCCACCCGGAATAAACGTCATGCCGGGTTCGGCCGCGACACACAGCATGGGAGCGCAGACCAGCGCAGCGCGGAAAAACGCGGCCAGCCTATCCGTAAATCGTGGAAATCTCATCCGTGGGAATGTAGCCGCTCGGACCGAGCGGGTCCACGTACGCGTAGGCGCGCTTCGACGGAGTATTCCTGATCTCCTTGCTCCAGTCGATCCCCAGCGCGGAGAACATGGTCGCCGTGATATTCTCCATCCGCGGTTGCTCCCGACGGTCCCATCCCGTATCGAGACACTTCCCGCCGTCAGCGTCCGTCGCGCCGAGGTTCCGGCCGCCCTTAACGCCCGCTCCCGCAAACAGCGCCGGATAGCACTTATTGTAGTGGTCGCGGCCCGCCATGTTGTTGAGGGCACCGATGGTCCGGCCAAATTCGCTCATGCACACGACCAGCGTCTCATCGAGCAGCGTTTTCGCGGGATCGGTCTTCGACCGAGTGGCGGCGAGATCTTCGAGCAGACTCGAGAACGCCGGATCGAACTCCGCGCACAATTTGTAGTGGTTCGACTCCGCCTTCCTGTCCCAGATCTTGACGTGGTGATCCCAACCGGGGTGGCAGATATGAATGTAGTGCGTACCGGCGTCTTCGGCAAGAACATTACGAGCCAGGATGCAGGAAATGCCCACCGGATTGTTCCCGTAGCGTGTGCGGTCTTCGTCCTTGATCTTAAACGCATCCGGCCAGCGGTTGTCGGTCAACAGCCTGTGGGCTGTCTCATAGTAGTCCTCGTAGCCCGCCATGTCGCGCCCGTATGAAGCCGGCTTCACAGCGCGGGAATCGCGAAGCTCGCGTAACAGCCGCCAGCGCTCTTCAAGCAGCTCAACCGCTTTCTGGTCGAGCGCCCCGCCTTTCACCGCGGACTCCGGATTGATATCCACGACGGAGAATCTCGGGGGCAAGAAACCTGTCGAAAGCGCTCCCGCCGCGCCCTTCTCCAAATAGAACGACATGTATGCAGGGAAGGTATCCGTTGGGCGGCGGCGTTGTTCCAGTTCCATCGCAACGACCGAACCAATCGACGGAATCTCCCGCGCGAATGCCAGATTCAACTGACGCCCGGCCTGCTGATAATACTGTCCCCGGAAGTGGACTTCTTCGTGGCTAAGCATCGAACGAAGAATCGCCACCTTGTCCATTTGCTTCGCGACCTTCGGGAAGAGGAGATTCGAAAGATACAGATCGTTCCGCACTTTGCGTACATCCAGATCTTTCGGCACGCCCTTCGACTCCTTGAAGTCGAAGCCCTCAATGTGGCTGATCGCGCCCGATATCTCGTAAAAAAGCACGTTGCGCGCGGTTCCGCGGGGCTTGGCCTTCGTCTCCGTAGCGCCAGCCTGCAGCGGCCAAACCGCCTCCGCGGACGCGCCGAGCAAGCCCATACCGCCAAACTTCAGAAGATCGCGCCGGGACTGAGTGACCTCTCCAACTGTCTTGAATGTCATCGCGCCCTCTCAGTAATTGAACACGAACTCCACCTGATTGATCAGGGCCCACTGCAGGTTCTGCGCGCCGTCAATCCGGTTCTTTCCCAACGCTTCGAGCGCCACCTTGCTTTCCGTTTCCGCGGGCGGCCTGTTCAGCGTGGCGAGGAAAAGTTCTTCCACCACGCGATTGTCGTCGCTCTTATAAGTGTCGAGCAAGCGCTGAACGCGGCTGTCCTTCGCTGCCACAACGCGATCGTTCACGACCGAAGACTGCATCAACAAGAGAGGCTGGAGCGGCGATCCGGTTGGATTGCGCGCCGGGTTGCTGCGGTTCGACTGGCCGAAGGTCTGCATGAAGTAACGCACGTCCCCGCCACCTGCCGGGCCGCTCAACTGCATGGCCATACCCATCTTTTCGCCGCCGTAGGCGAACGAGCCGGGCCGGCTGGTGGCCGTGGCGATAGCGTCGTGAATCTCCTCGGCGTTCAACTGACGGACGAACTTGCGGGCGTAATACTTGGTATACGAATCCTTCCACTCGCCGTTGTAACGAGCCGACAGTTGATACGCGTTCGACTTGCAAATCGTACCTAGCAGGGTACGCAGGCTAAAGTTGTTCGCCCGGAAATCCTTCGCGAGAGCGTTCAGCAGTTCCGGGTGAGACGGCTGCAAATCCCATCCGGACGGCAGGTTCTTCGGATCCTGACGCGCCAGGTCAAATTCATCAAACGGTTCTACAATTCCGAAGCCCATCAGCCTTGCCCAGAACATGTTCGCCGTGGCACGCGCAAACTGAGGATCGGCGGTGATCATGCGGCCGAGTTCCTCGCGCGGCTCCGCCCCCGCCTTCGGCTTTTCGCCGGTCATGATGTAAGCGGGAGTGTTCGGGCCGCCAAAGCGGGGGACGCGAATCATGCTCGCGCCCTTGGTATCGTAGCCGGGGCTGTTGTCGTCGATCAGGAACTCGCCGGACTGCGGTTTCCCGTCTTCCCAATACATCAGGTAGCGCGAATTGCCCATGAAAGCAGAATTCTGGAAAAATTGCGACCGCTTCTGCCGGCTCAGCCAAACATTGACCTTTTCGAGGTGACCCTTGCCGTCATGGCACGAAACGCAGGAAAGGTTCACGCCCAGGAACGTCCTGCCGTAGAGCACGTTCAACTCGTCGTGAGTATCGAGCTGGTGAACCATGCCCCAGTCTTTCCCATCGTCTGGCTGCGGCTTGCCCTGCACATGCTCACGCGCGATCACATTCGACGCCGCCACCACGTGATTACTTTTCGCGGAGGCCGCGATCATGGACCGGGCCACGTCATCATAGGGGCGGTCGACACGCAGGTTCTCTTTCATCCAATAGTGGAACAGGTTCTGGCCGCGGCCCATTTTTCCATTGGCGCGGAACAGATCCATGAAATAGTATGCCCACCTGTCGACGAACTCTTCGCTCTTGAGCAGGCGGTCCACGAGTTTGTCGCGCTTAGCCGGATCCGGATCGGACGTAAACGAGCGAACTTCTTCGGCGGAAGGTATGCGGCCCGTGAGATCGAGCGAGACACGGCGCAGAAATTCGAAGTCGGTCGATTGCGCCGCGTAGGGGACGCCGTCGCGCTCCATCTTGCCGAAGATGTGTTCGTCGATGAAGTTGCGGCGCGCCGCGCGCGCCGCAGGCTTCCCTCCCGGCGTGGATGGCGCGATCTTCTCGGTGAGCGCGCCAGCGTCCTTCGAAGGCGGCGGCTGGAAAAGAGGGGCGTGGGCTTCGGCGAAAGCCTCGGCAGGCATGGACTCGGGTTGCGCCTTTTTGGGCGGATTCCCGGCACCCAGCATCAGGGCGGCAGAGGTAAGCGTACAAATGGCTGCGGATACGGCTGGGCTCATGTTTAGAGCTCCTCCTTGCTTTACACTGTCAAGATTATACAACAAAAAGGTCTTCGGCGGTTGAAGAACTTTCGCGAATTTCGCGAATATTTTCGCCAACGCCGGCGTCGATGGAGGCTGGGAATCGGCGTGACGCAGAACGTTGAATTGTGTTTTTTGTTGCCGGAGCGAGTTTGGAGGGTACAAAGGCGGGGTAAAGCCGCCGCCTGGTTCGGGACAGGGAAAGGCGCCGGAAACTCGGATCGCGCCCGGGAGATCGGGCTTCAAGCGGCTGATTGTCAGAGGGTTAGCAGGGGGGTGACGCAGAAAATCAAATCTGTGTTTTCGCCGCTGGAACGACTTCCGGGGTGCGGGCTGCCGTAACCGCAACGCGGAGCCCGGGATGGAAAAAGGCGCCGGAGATTCGTGTCGCGTCCGGAGGATCAGCTTTAAGTAACTATTTGTCATTGGGTTAGCAGGGGGTGACGCAGAGAATTAAATTCGTGTTTTCGCCGCTGGAACGGCTTCCGGGGTGCGGGCTGCCGTAACCGCAACGCGGAGCACGGGATGGAAAAAGGCGCCGGAAATTCGTGTCGCGTCCGGAGGATCAGATTTAAGTAACTATTTGTCAAAGGATTAGCAGGACGGGTGACGCAGAGAACTAAATTCGTGTTTTCGCCACTGGAATGGCATCCGGGGTGCGGGTAGCAGTAACCGCAACGCGGAGCACGGGATGGAACAAGGCGCCGGAAATCGCGTCGCGTCCAGAGGATCAGCTTTAAGTGACTATTTGCCATAGAGTTATAAGGTGGGTGACGCAGAAAATCAAATCTGTGTTTTCGCCGGCCCCAGTGGTTGATGGACGGAACTAACCACCCTGATTGTGGATTGTACACGTAGGCGGTTGGCGTGTTGGGCAGGGATGGACGTAAGGCTTTATAAATCAACACGAAAAATAATTCAATGGACGTTTGGGTGCGCCCCGGCCCAGGGCCTTCATATTCGGCGCGCGCAAATGCCATTGTGCCGGAATCGCGGTCCAGAGTTGAAGATGGCTCGGGCCGGGCGGGCTGTCCCTCAAGCGTCGAGTTACCGGTGCTTCCTCAAGAGAGCGTGGCGCGGGCAAACGGAAATCCGAGTTAAAGTCGATTTGTCCGGTTGCAACAGGCGAGTGATCGGCTACACTAAACTCTGACACTCGGATGCCGCTCCAGTCAGACGACAAATTCGGACAGTACCATCTCCTTGGGCGCATAGGCAAAGGAGGCATGGGTAAGGTGGGTAAGGTACGGAAGGCACGTGACACATGCCTCAACCGCCGATGGAAGAGTACGCCGAAGCGAAGTCCTAAATGATGAATCGGCGACTGTTCCTGACCGGAATTTCGATGATCACGGGAGCGCAGGCGACTCCCGCGATCCCGCCCATTCGCGGACTGAGCCGGGTGAACCTATTGGAGGTGCGCGGACCTTTTGGGTCGGTCCGAGTCGCCCGCACCCCTGAGGAATGGGAATCCCGCCGCCGGGAGGCCTTGGCGGGTATGCACCAGATCACCGGGCCACTCCCGGGCCGAGCCAAACGCTGTCCGCTCGCGGTGACGGTACATGACGAAACCGACATGGGCAGCTATGTCCGGCGATCGATCTCCTACACCTCTGAACCGGGTTCGCGAACATCGGCGTTTCTTTGTGTTCCCAAAACGGCTCTGGCTGGGAAGAAAGCTCCCGCGGTCTTGTGCCTTCACCCGACCGATAACGTGGCGGGCTACAAAGTCGTCGTTGGGCTTGGCGGGCGGCCGAACCGGCAATATGCGGCGGAGTTAACGCAACGGGGCTACGTCACCATCTCACCCAGCTATGTGCAGTTGGCGGATTACCAGCCGGATCTGGATAAGCTCGGGTACGCCAGCGGAACGATGAAGGCGATCTGGGATAACGTGCGGGCGCTGGATATTTTGGACGGATTGCGCTATGTCAACCGAGGGGCGTATGGAGCGATTGGGCATTCGCTGGGCGGACATAACGCGATTTACACCGCCGTACATGACAAGCGGATCCGGGTGATTGTTTCGAGCTGTGGATTTGATTCCTTTCTGGACTACTACGGCGGAAACATTAAAGGTTGGGTGCAGCCAAGGTACATGATGCGACTGCGCGAACACTTTGGGCATCCGGAAAGGGTTCCGTTTGACTTCTACGAATTAATTGCCGCGTTGGCACCGCGGCCGTTGTTCGTCAACGCACCATTGCGCGACGCGAATTTCCGCGCGGCGAGCGTGGATCGTATTGTGGCAGCGGCGCGGGGTGTGTATGAGTTGTTTGGGGCAGGAGCCGGTCTGCACGTCTCGCACCCGGACTGCGAACATGATTTTCCGGATGCCGAGCGCCAAGCGGCATACGAGTGGATCGGGCGCGCTATCGGATCGGGCTAAAGATTGATCGCGCTTGGGCCGATAAGTCACTCGTGCCTTTCTGCGCCTCGAGAGTACCTCCGATTGGAGCTAAAGGCTCGTTTGGATTCTTCTCCGCGCTCTACATCTGTATCGCCACATCTCAGCCTGTCTTTTCGATCGCCCCGGAAGATCGACTGGCGAGGCTATCCATCACCCGATGGGGCGCGCCCGATGGGATCCCCGAGGAGACGTTTGCTGCCGTGCTTGCGCCGGGCGATGGTTACGTCTGGTTGGCCTCAAATCATGGGCTAGTGTCTAGTTGCATTAGTTCTGGTACTACTGTATGTTGAGTCATGCGCCGAAAGTCCGCGAAATTTCAGCTCAGCGACGAAGAGATGAAGACCTTAGAGGGATGGACCCGCCAAGGCAAGACGGAGCACCGTTTG
>SYKU01000296.1 GCA_005808865.1 Acidobacteriota bacterium | reverse complement strand
TCCAGTGTGATCGGCTCCCGGCTAAGAGCCAACGAATCTTAACCGAGATTTCTTAACGTACCTCACGGGCCAAGCCTCTGAAAACACGGATCATTCTGAACTACTTGTGGCTCTGCCATAGGAGTTCTGAGACTAGACTAAGGCCGCCGATGAAAACGGAACAACGCCGATTTTCGGACGAACCCGGATTCGCGCTAGATTCCGTCAGAACCCGTACTTCAGACCAAACTGAATGATGCGGCCGTCTCCGGCGCCGACGATGCGGCCGAAGGCGGCGGGGGTATCGAGATTGGTTCCAGGGTTGGAAAAGTTCGGCCGGTTAAAGGCGTTGAACATCTCCGTGCGGAACTGCAGGTTGTGACTCTCGCGGAAGCCACGGAAGCGCTTGAAGATCCCAAGCGTGACGTCGACCGACCCGGGGCCGCGAAGCTGGCCTTCGGCCCGCGGCGCGTTGCCGAACTCGCCGATCCGGTTGGCGGCGTAGGCGGTGGTATCGAAGTAACGGGCAATGAATGCGGCCCGCGGACGGCCGCTGTCGAGGCGCGGGTCGCGCAGGCGGTCGGCGCGATTCGGTTGGCCGCGCAGCGCCCGGTCCTGCGAGGTGGCGAAGGTAAGCGGTCCCCCGCTGTACGCGGACCAGATGCCATTCAACTCCCAGCCGTGCAGCAGCGTGCGGCCCACGCCGCGCAGGGAGGACGCGAACGGGATCTGGTAGATCCACGAAGTGACGAGAGCGTGTGTGCGGTCGTGATCGGCTGGTCCCCATTCCAGGCGGCGGTTATCCGGATTCGGCACGCCGCCGTCGTTGGTCAGCACGCTGTTCAGATCGGTCAACGTCTTGGAGAAAGTGTAGGAGGCGAGAATCGTCAGCCCGGAGGCGAAGCGCCGGTCGAGCGACGCCTGCAGCGAGTGGTAGCTGGAATTGACCACCGATTCGGCAAGACTGAACCGCGCGAAATCCGGGTGGAGGGGCCTGCGGCTGTTGGTGTTGGCCACGGTCGATTGCCCGGGGATGTAGCGCGCCGGGTTGATATCGTGCAGATAGGGTATGCGAGTGCCGCGCGTGCCCGCGTAACTCACCGTGGTGAGGAAGTTCTTCGCGAACTCGCGTTGGATGCCGAGATTCCATTGCTGCATCATGGGTTCCCGGTAGTTGGGGCCCATCGCGAAGCCGGCGATCTCCTTGTCGAAGACGGCGCCCGAGGCGCGGTCGTAGGGGTGCGGACGGCCGCCCGGGTAACCCGCCCAGGGATCGGCGAACGAGGGCGGATTCTGCAGATCGATAATGCGGATGAAAGGTTGATAAATCTGAAGCTGCCCTAAGACATTGGCCCATGCAGGCGCGTAGTAGATGCCGTAGCCGGCTCGAAGCACCGTGTTCTGGCCGGACCCCAGTGAATAGGCCAGACCCACCCGCGGAGCCCAGTATTTCGAATTCCACTCATAACCCGCCTGGCCCAGCTTTTTTCCGTCCGTATCCTTATCGCCGGGATAAAGCACGCCGGCCGGCGCGTTCGGATAGACGGTGGAGCGTTGCCCCGGGCGATAGAAAGCCGCCTGGTCGAGCGCGGATTTGGGCGGCAGGGGAATCTCGTAGCGCAAGCCGAAGTTAATCGTCAGGCGGCGGCTTGCCTTGAAGTCGTCCTGGAAGTAGACCGCGCTGTGAAGGCCGATCGTGCGATCGATGGCCGGGTTGCCCTGACGGAACGTGGTGGCGCGGCCGAGGAAGTAATCGGACAGGCCGAGACCGGAGAAATTGCCGGTAAAGGAATATAGACCGTGCGTGCGCGAGACACTAAATCCTTCCTGCCGGGTGTGAAAAGTGTCCACGCCCATCATGAGGGTGTGGCGGCCGAGAATCCATGCGAAATCGTCGCTCCAACTGTAAGTGGAGTAGTCGCGCAGCGTGGAGAATTCGGTGGATCCCGAGAAGGAACCGGAGACCGCGACGCCCGGAGCGTTGGTGTTATAACGCGGATAATTCGAAGACCATCCGAGCTCGCGCATTTCCGGATCGGAAAGCTTCGGGAATAATTCGGCGTTGGAATAGCTTCCATTGAAGCCAAAGCGGGCGGTGTTGATCTTATTCGGTGAAACGGTCCACGTCCAGGTAGTGCCGACGAAGTCGGTCTGATTGACGCCTTTGGAGGCCTGGAAGGCGGGCAGGTTTCCGGCCGCCGAAGGTCCTTCGCGGCGGGTGAGGAAGGAGCGGGCGCTCAGTTGGTGACGGCTGCCCAGCGCCTGGTCGACGCGGATGAGAAAGCTGGTGGGATTGTTGTCGGCCGGGCGCTGAAATTGATGGAGCCCGGAAGCTTCCGTCGTGGTGGGTACGAACTTCCTGGAATAGTTGAGCGCGAGCGGATCGAGCCGGCTGGCGGGAATCAGGTTGCCGGCGAAGGGCTGGTTACTGACCGGATCGCGGATGACGCGGCCGGCTTGGGAGAAGTCACCGCGGATCTGTCGATCGGTCGGGACGAAAACGCTGACCGGCACGCTCAGCGGTTCCTTCTGTTGCTCAAAGTTGACGAACCAGAACGTCTTTTCCCGGCCGTCGTAAAGCTTGGGCAGGTAAACGGGCCCGCCGGCGGCGATGCCATACTGGTTGCGCTTGCGCTTGCTGCGGGTGGGAAGGAAGAAATTGCGCGCATCGAGCTTGTCATTGCGAAGGAACTCGTACGCCGATCCGTGGAGGGCATTAGTTCCGCTGCGGGTGGACACCTCGACAACTCCCGATGCCCAGCCGTAGCGGGCCGATGGGACGCTGGTCTGGATGCTGAATTCCTGCACGGAATCGGGGCTGGGGCTGGGCAGAATCTCGCCATAGGACGTGTTCACGTTGAGGTTTCCATCCAGGCGGACATTCGCCATGTTGGAATTCTGGCCGCCGGTTCTTCCGCCTCCGATGTTGAACCCGCTGGCTCCGGTGCCTGGCGCCAGACGGGCGAGTTGGTAGACGTTGCGGCCGTTCAACGGAAGCTCGACGATGCGCTTGGAGTCCACCAGTTGCTGGATGGTCGCCGATTCGGTAGAAACTCGCGTCGCCTCGCCGGAAACGTTGATTTGTTCCGTAACCGCGCCCACTTCCATGACGATGTTCAACAGCACATCGGAATTGGTGGTCAGCAACAGGCCGGATTTCAGATAGACCTTGAAGCCGGGGGATTCGGCCCGAATCTGGTAGGTGCCATTGGGCAGACGGGGAAAGACAAAGCGTCCATCGGTACTGGACGATGCCTCCGCGGACACGTTCCGTTCGGATTGCGTGGCGACGATCCTGGTCCCGGCAACCGAGCCCCCGCTGGGGTCGGCGACGGTGCCCGAAAGCCGGGCTTCCTGGGCGTTGGAGACGGCGGTCAGGAATAGTGCCAATAAAAGAAAACGAGCGTTCATCGTAAGCTCCAGCCTCGAACCGGGAATTGTCCGAAGCGTTTCACTCTATCACACGCTTCCGTTTTGCGAGCCAAACCGGACGAGCGCCCTGAGGGAAGCCGGCGTAAACCCGCTCTGAACCTCTTCGCCGCCGTGCGAGCGAAGGCCAAGCCGAGCCGGCACCGGCCCTCTTGAGCATAAGCAGAACTGACCTGGCCGGGTGAGCCTGGTTTGCGCCGCTACACTCTCGTCACTGCCCGGTGGGGCCGGACGGCGCGCGGGCATCGGCGTTCTATCGTAAGCGTACGACCAAGTACAGGGTTGCCGGATCGGCTTGAGGTGTGATTGTGGAACGCCGAAGGCGGAATCAGCGTCGGGAGACGGCCCAGGCGGCTGGGGTCAGTTCACCGACGCGCTGGATGGAGCGGTTAGCCAGG
>SYKU01000295.1 GCA_005808865.1 Acidobacteriota bacterium | reverse complement strand
TCGACGTGGGCGATGATAGCGATGTTGCGAATGGATGGAGTTACGGATGCTGCGCTCAAAGGTGCTCCTGCACGAAGGGAATGGAAGCCGGACGGAATGCCGTGGAAAGTGACTTCGTTTTAGTCTACCATGCCGCGCGCTTATTCTTCTCGAATCGCTTCGATGGGACGAAGGCGCGAGGCGGCGCGCGCCGGATAAACACCCGCGCCCACCGTCGCGCAAAGCACTAATGCGAGCGCCGCGCCGAGCAGCCCAAGCGGAGGATGAAACTGGATGGTCCAGCCGAAGCTCTGCTTATTGACCACGTAAATCAGCAGGAAGGAAAGCGCGAAACCGAGCCCCGCGCCCAACAGGTTCGCCAGCACTCCGAGGAACCCGGCCTCAAGTACGATCATGCGCATGATTTGGCGTGGAGACGCCCCGAGGAATCGCAGCAGGCCAAGTTCCCGACGCCGGTCGAGCACCAGGGCGAGCAGCGAGTTCGCCGCGCCGAGGATGGCAATCAGGATCGCAACGGCTTCAAGAGCGTACGTGATGGCGAATGTGCGATCGAAGATCACGACTGCGTCGCGGCGCAGCGAAGCGTTCCGCGCGATCGCGACCATCTGGTCTTCCGCGCGGGTCTGAATGCCGGCGCTCACGGTTGCCGGATCGGCTCCCGGACGCAGGTAGACTGCCAGATTCGTCGGCGGCTGATCCGGCAAGTACTTCAACAGCGTGGCGCGGTCGAGAATCACGAATCCTCGCTCGCTCGAATACTCGTAATAGATTCCGGCAACTGTGAAGCTTGCTTCGCGGTCGCCAAGCGGGATTGTGATGGAATCGCCTACGCGCACATGATGCCTGTTCGAAAAGGGTTCGCTCACGAGCGCACGGTCCGCGCCTTGCAGAGAGCGCAGGATCGCGTCCCGATCGCCGTCGAGGAAACGAAGGCGCCGGACAATCTCCGCCTCGCCCGCCCCGAGCGTCGCGCGCTCGCCCCTGTAGCGAATTTCCAGACCGTGGAATACGTCGACTGCTTCGACTCCGTTCATTTGCGCGACGAGGCCCGGCAAGGCGGGCGCAAGCGGTGGAAATTGCCCCGCGCCGCTCCGACCCGCTGGCCTGATGTAGAGGTCGGCTCGAAGCTGCGAGTCGAGCCAAACGAGAACCGTCTCGCGGAAACTGCCGACCATGATACCGACGCTTGCCATCATCGCGATCCCCGTGGCCAGCGCGCCGACGACAACCGACGTTCGGGAGAGCGATGCCGCGAGGCTGCGAGACGCAAGCATTCCTTCGGCTCCTAAGCACCGGCGCACGGCCGCTCCCGACAATCCCGTTACGGCCAGGACCAGGGCTGGAGCGCACATTGCCGCCGCGCCGATAGAGAGCAGCGCAGCGAGGTATCCGAAAAACGGCTTCCCATCCACCGGTCCGGCGAAAGAGCAGGATACGGCAGCGGCGGCGAGAACGCCGCCCCACGCCAAGTCCCGCCGCCACCGAATGCGTGCGGCGTGTTCGTGCGCGCCGCGCCCCATCGCTTCGACGGGCTCCACTCGCATGGCTTCCCGAGCCGGGGCGAGGGCCGACAGCAACGAGACTAAGGTTCCGGCAATCAAGCCCATGGCTGCGGTCTCCCATCCAAGACCGATCGCGGCAGGCCGGCTGCTGGTGTAGAGCGCGTTGACGCTTAGTGCGATGAGGCCGGTCACGCCTTCGGCCAGAACCCTGCCGAGACCGAGACCGGCGGTCGAGCCCACGAGACCGAATATGAGGGCTTCGGAGAGAAACAGCCAGAGAACCGATCGTCTGCCCGCACCCAAAGCGCGCAGCACTCCGATTTCGGGCCTTCGCCGGACAACGGATACAGAGATCGTGTTGTAGATGAGAAACGCGCCGACGACGAGCGATATGAAGCTCAGGACGCGAAGATTCCAGCGGAAGGCACGAAGCATCTTCCGCGTCTCCTCGCCACGTGTGCCGGCTTTCGCGATTGTGTACGACGGCGGCAGCAGAGCGCGCATTTCGCGTTCAACCTTCTCCTCGTTCTCGCCGGGTGACAGCGTTACGTCGATTCGATCCAGACGTCCGTAAATGCCCAACGCCTTTTGCGCCGTAGCGACATCGAGGAGGAGGAACTCGGCGTCTTTGGCCGGGACCACGGCGGCAACCTCGAAGGCCCCGATGCGACTGCCCTCCGCGAGCCCGACCCGTGCGGCGAGTGCGCTTGAGACAACGGCAGCGTGATCGGGATCAGCCGGGGCGGCAGAACCCTGGAGGCTCAGCTTGTCCTGGGCGAGCAGGTCCACTCCATACAGCGCCACCGTCCCCACGCCGTCAATGACAATCTGCGATTCGATGATGGGTGCATAGCGTGCGTTCCGGTCGAGCGAGGCCAGGCGCCCGATCCACAATTCGTTGACGCCGCCATTCGCGGTGATTTCGAAATCGGTGCGGCCGAGCAGAGTTTCGAGAGACGACTGGAACGATCCCGCCGCGGCCGCGCCCGCGAGGTCAATCGCCACTACCACGCCGACGCCGAGAGCCACGGCAAACGCCGTCAGGGCCGTCCGGGCCGGGTCCGCACGCAGGGGTCTCAGGATGAAGGCGCTGAGCAGCTTGCCGTTCATGAGTCCGTCATTCCAGTAGAGGCGCCACGCGCACGGAAGAAGGCAAGCCGCAAGAAACGACCCGCTGGCAGACCCGTGGCTAATTGCAACACTTGTTTCATGGCGCGTCTGCCGCTTCAATGCGTCCGTCCCGCATGCGCACCCTCACGTCCGCAACAGCGGCGGCTTCCGCGCTGTGAGTAGCGATGAGAACCGCGGCTCCGAACCTACGGGCCGAGTCCGCGAGCAATTCCATGATCCGTTCGCCGCTTGCCGTGTCCAGGTTGCCGGTCGGTTCGTCGGCGATGACAAGGTCCGGCGCGTGCACGAGGGCGCGGGCGATCGCCACTCGCTGCATCTGTCCGCCCGAGAGCTGATACGGCATCGCACGCGCTTTCTCTTCGAGCCCTACCCATGCCAGCCGCTCACGCGCGCGCACTTCCGTTCCGCGACCGCCCGCGAGCAGGAGCGGCAGTTCCACATTCTCCAGTACCGTCAGCGTAGGCAGGAGTTGAAAGAACTGGAATACAAAACCGATCCGCTTGCGGCGAAGTACCGTCAGTTGCATCTCGGTCAGGGACGCGGTCGATTCGCCGTCGATGAGGACCTCGCCTGAGTCTGGAACGTCCATCGCACCCGCCAGATTGAGCAGCGTTGTCTTGCCGCAGCCGCTGCGGCCGAGCAGAGCTGTCACCGTTCCCGCTTCGCACGCGAGCGAGACGCCACGGAGCGCTTCGACAGTTTCGTATTTCTTCGAGACGTTACGCAGTTCGACTTTCACAATTCCGCCGGGCAGTGGCCGCGATAGAACGGGCAGCGCTTGCAGTGTGGTTCGATTTTCATTGGGAAGTCGCACGTTTCCTGCGCCGCCATCAGTTCGCGCACCGTGGAGGCCGCGCCGTAGAGCGAGAGGGGCGACAGGTCGATGGGCACGGCGAGGTTGGGGCGCAGCAGGTAGATGAAGGCCTCGCGCGGCAGGCGGCCGGCGGCTTTCTCAAGCGCGTGCGAATAAAGCTGAATTTGGAGGGCATAACGGGCGGCGTGCTCGCGAGCGTCCGTTCCTTGCGGAATCTCGTCGGTTTTGTAATCGACCAGCACGAGGCCTTTATCGTCTTCGAACCAGAGATCGATCTGTCCGCGAAGAACCACGTCTTCCAGGGCGAACAGGAAATCGAACTCGCGTTCGACGCGCCCGGCGCGGGCGGCGCGTCTGCCAAGGGCGCTCGACTGAAAATTGGCGGCGAGGCGCGTCGCCGCTTCGCTGCCCTGCAACGCCGCTCCCGAAAGCAGAGCGTGCACGTCGCGTCCAAAGTCACTCGCGTTCGATTCGTGCGGCTCGGGCAATTCGTGTTCGATATCGAGCGGCCTGGCTTTGCGCTGCTCCCATCCCAGATAGCGGGCGATGTAGTAGCGGCGTGGGCATTCCGCGTAGAGCGCGACGGATGTCACACTGGCGGTGGAGTCGCGGGGGCCGAAGGAAATCACCGGCGGCATAGTCTTTGACGAGACGGCTGGCAGGCCGGGAGGCCTGTCCCACATGGCGTCGCTCGCTTGCGGGAGGCGGTCAAGTATCGTCGCGCGAACCGAGAACGGCTCGCCACGCGGGCTCTCCAGGGTCAAGGTGCGAGGCGCGCCGGGCACAAGCGAGCCTAAGGCGAAAACCTCCTGCACCGAGCGGGCCCATTCACTGGCGGACTTTCCATCGGAGGCGAACGAGAGGACGAGCCGGCTTTCAGCGCGGGTCATGGCGACGTACAGCAGCCGGTTGATCTCCCCTCTTTCTTTCTCGTCCCGCGCGGTCTTGGTTGATTCGTACACGGAATCGCCGATGTGATCGGTTCGCAACGCCGGATTGCACCAGCGCGTGCCAAGTCCGCCCTGAGGGGAAAACGAGAGAGCGCGCCGGTCGCTGCTCACGCCTTTGTTCATCCCAGCGAGGAAAACCACCGGAAATTCCAGCCCTTTCGCCGCGTGGACGGTCATCATACGGACGGCGTCAATTGCCTCTCCCGAAGCGGCTTCCGCCTCGCGAACGTCAGTTGCGCGCAACAACTCCAGTTCCTCCACGAAGTCCGGGAGCGTCTGCCGGGAGGCTGCGGCGCGCACGATTGCGAGGAATTTTTCCACGTTCACTCTTCCGCCAGCGGGCGGTTCGTAACCGCATTCGTCAATCGCGCGGGAAAGCAGTATATCGGCCGCCACATAGTCCCGCGCGGCGCGCCACCGCGCGAGTTGGGCCTGGAACATCTGGAGGCGAGTCAGGTCCGCGGGATCGAACTGTCCATCGGCACCGGGTAAGTGTAACGCCGCGCCCAGATTGCCGCTCTGTTTTAGCCGTAGCATCGCTTCTTCCGACACCCCCGCAAAGGGGGACCGCAGCACCGCAGCCATGCTGATTTCGTCGCGGGGATTGACGAGTACGCGCAGCAGATGCGTGAGATCGGTGACCTCGCGGGTCTCAAAAAAGCCGCGGCCGCCGGTGACGACGCAAGGGATACCCACCGCCGCCAGCGCCGCCGAGAGGGCTTCGAACGAAGCCGAGTTGCGCGCGAGAATCGCGACGTCCGCGTGCGGCAGGTCCAACTCGCGAATACGCCGCGCGATGGCGCGCGCTTCAATTTCGGCCGCCGCGTCGGTATCCTCCGCGACCGCCACAATCACTTCGACAGCGGGATCTCCGGTTTCGTCGAAGGTTTTTCCGGGCAGCAACTCGTGCTCTTCGATGCCCTCTGCCTGGTCGAACATCCGCTCCACAGCCCGAAGAATCTCCGGACGGCTTCGGAAGTTTTCGCGGAGTTCCACTTCGTTCCTGCCGCCCGACCGGATCTGGTCGCGGTACTCGCGGAACACCTCAGGATCGGCATGGCGGAAGCCGTAAATGGATTGATTGATATCGCCAACGGCGTAAAACGAATCCGGACCGCGCAGGAGGCGAAGGAGCCGCTCCTGCTGGCGGTTGGTGTCCTGGAATTCGTCCATCAGGATGTACAGGAACCGTTCGCGGACGGCTGCCTGAATATCCGGATACTCCGCGAGTAGGCGGGCGGCGAATTCTTCGAGGTCGGCGAAATCGAGGGTCCCCGCGCCGCGTTTGCGCTGGCTGTAGAGATCGTCGAAACGAATGAGCGCGTCGAGCAGGGTTTCGCGTTCACGTGCGTAGTAGCCTGTGGCGAGCGCGATTTTGGCCGCCGGGAGCAGGGTCTTGTCGATCGCCGTGAGCAAATCGTAGACGCTGGCGCTCCTTGGGAGTTTGCCGCGCCTTTTGGGAAAGTCGCTCAGGACGCGGAAGTGGTCTATTGAGAGATCGCGTTCGCCTAGGTCCACCGCACGTCGCGCCCACTCGCGACACTCCGCGAAGGCCGTGACCTGCGGTCCCGTCATTCCGCGGGTAGAAGCGGCCAACACTGCGGCTGCGTGGGAAATCAGCGCGTTGAGCGCGGACGGATCGTAGAGGGGCGGCGGAAGTTCATCGACGCGGACGCCACTCGCGCGGATGGCGTCGTGAATGTCGGCCATGGCGCCCGAGAGGTCGGCTGTTACCATGCCGCGCATCAACGACACGACTTCGGACTCCCGTTCGGCGAACAAGGCGTCGAGCGCGTCGCGGACAGCGTTCTTACGGAGCACTACGCTCTCACGGTCTTCGATGATGCGGAACTGGGGATCGACGCCGGCCTGGATGGCGTGCTCCCGCAACAACCCCGCGCAGAAGGCGTGGAGCGTCGAGGCCTGCGCGCGTTCAATCTGCGGGCGCATTTCCGGGCGGCCGGCGAAGGCTTCGGTGAGGCGCCTCTTGATGTTGCCCGCTGCTTTCTCGGTGAAGGTGATGGCGAGAATGTTGCGCGGAGGGACGCCGGACTCGACCAGCCGGCGAAAATATTCGATGAGGACGCTGGTCTTGCCCGAGCCGGGTCCGGCGACGATGCACCAGTCTCTGCCTCGGCGGTCGAGATCGACGGCACGGAGTTGGAGGGGTGTAAGGGTGAATTGGGGAGCCGGCATGGACTAGAGGGTCGCCCCGTTAGGGTCGTTTCGCAATGTTTTGTCTATGACTAAGAGCTGATGCCGAGCAGCGCCAACGAATCGCGCTCAAACATCCGTTCCATCTTCTCCATGTTCAGGCGCGGCAGTCGCGTCCCCTCCAGCATACCGTTCAGCCCGCGCATGCCGTCGAGGCTGGCTGTAACGGTGGTGAACGGATAGTCAGTACCGAACAGCAACTTGTCCCACACGCCGTACTCCTGCAGCAGCATCAACGAATGGTAAAGCTGATACGGCCGGTAATGCAGGGCCGAGCAATCCGCATAGACGTTCGGATGCTTGCGGATGGTCACGACGCATTCGCCTTCATACGGATGGCTCAAGTGGGCCATGATAATTTTCACATCCGGGAACCGGGCCGCGACATCGTCCAACAGACGCGGCAGCGTACACGCCAGCGGCGCTTGGGCCACAAAGGTCGTACCGGTGTGCAGCAACACGGGCAGTCCGTGCCTGGTCGCGTACTCCCAGATGTAATCAAACCGGCGGTCATTTGGAAAAAATCCGGCGTACATCGAAAGCAGCTTGATCCCTTTCATCTTCAGATCCTGGTGCCCCTCGATCATCTCGTCCTGCCAACCCGGCTGCGTAGGGTCAAGGGAGAGGAAACCGATCAATCGGTCCGGGTGCGCCGCGACGTAGGCCGCCACCTCCCGATCAGGCACCCAGAGCCCCGAGAGTCTTGCCTTGCCGCCGAACACGATCGTCTTGGCGCAGCCATCAGCGGTAGCGGAGTAATCGTCCCATCGCACGGTCAAGTCCACTTCCACGTCGCCGCGCGCGCGCGCGGCCTGTCGCTTGAAATCGCCGGAAAAATGTTCCGGGTATTCCCAATAGTGGCTATGGATATCGATCATGTTGGTCATGGTAGCGCATGCCTATTCCCGGCCGATCTCTCCGAATACCGGTTCCCCATTGCGTACGTCGGCAATCGGGCGGAGATCTGGAGCTCCGGTGATGTTACCAATGGGATTTGACGAATTGTGGCTTCGATCGGCGCGCCACAGCCGCATCGCCACAGGTTGCAACACGGGCTGCCGGGCGCGCGGTTTTCGAAATTCGGACGCTACCGCAATTCTTCCATCAACTCGTCGAGCGCCGCCTTTGGAGGCCGCACCCGCGATTGCGGAAGAGTAGCGAGAGGGGCATCGTCCATGTTCAGCATGTCGAGGAAGTTCGGTTTCTCGGTATTGACGTAAAGCACGCCCGTCAGCACTTCACCCTTTTTCTCTGCTTCATTGAGCGCGCCGAGCGCGTCGAACTTCTCCGTCGGATTGTAACTCTTGTCGAGCTTCCGAAGGCGCAACGTCGACCCATCGTGCATCCGGACGTCCTGAACTTCCCCCTCGGCGATTTCGACCGAAATATCCTCGAAGTGAGGCACGAAATCGATTTCGTGCAGCGGTTCCTCGTGGTCCTTCATGTAGCTATAGCTCTTCGTCGAACCTTCGTGGTCGTTGAATGTCACGCACGGAGAAATGACGTCGATCACGGAGAGCCCGTTGTGACTAACCGCGGCTTTCAGAATGGCCGCGAGCTGCTTCTTGTCGCCGGAGAACGTGCGCGCCACGAACGTAGCGCCCCATTCAAGCGCGAGGGCGCAGCAATCGAACGGAGGCAGATCGTTTACGACGCCCGTTTTCATCTTCGAATTGAGATCCGCCGTCGCCGAGAACTGGCCCTTGGTAAGCCCGTAAACACCGTTATTCTCGATCACATAGACAAGAGGCAGATTGCGGCGCAGTAAATGCATGAACTGGCCGAGGCCGATCGACGCGGTATCGCCATCGCCCGTTACGCCGACGCCCATGATGCCCCTGTTGGCGAGGACGGCGCCAGTCGCCACGGCAGGCATGCGGCCATGGACCGAGTTGAAGCCATGCGCGAGATTGAGGAAATAGGCGGGTGATTTGGAGGAGCAGCCGATGCCCGAGAACTTGGCTACCTTCCAGGGCTCGATACCCATCTCGTAGAACACTTCGATGAGACGCTCGGACACGGAGTTGTGTCCGCAACCGGCGCATAGCGTGGTCTTGCCTCCCTTATAGCTGAGAACTTCAAGCCCAATCCGGTTTGTTTTTTTCGGCGCTGGCGTCAGAGTCGTGCTCATTAGAGTCCCTCCTGTCTTACGATTTCGTCGGAAATGGTGCGCGCGTCGAGCGGCAAGCCGCCAAAGTAACGAATGCTATGGAGTTTCGCAATCTCCCGCGGGTCGAACTCCAGCCGCATAAGCGCCAGCAATTGGGCATCGCGGTTCTGATCGACCACGTAAACGCGGTCGTGTCCCTTGATGAAATCGACCAGTTCGTGCGTAAAAGGAAAAGCTCGAAGACGGAGCGAACTCGTCTCGATCCCGTATTCCTTGCGGATCTGATCGCGGCTCTCCTCAACGGCATAGCGGGACGTGCCCGCATATACGAGACCGATTTTGGCTGCTGGATGAGTATCCACCGCCGGCCTCAAACTCGCACCCCGAATCGACTCAAACTTGCGATTAAGCCGTTCCATGTTGTTTACATAATCGTCTTCGCGTTCGGAATAACCGGCTTTCTCATTGTGTCCGCTGCCGCGCGTGAAGTAGGCCGCTCCGGGATGGTTGGTGTTCGGAAGCGTTCGATACCCGACGCCGTCTCCATCCACGTCTTTGTACCGGGCGAATCCGCCGAGGCGCTTCAGGTCTTCCGCCGAAAGCACCTTGCCGCGCTCGAGAGGTTTGGTGGGATATTCGAATGCATCGGACATCCAATTGTTCATGCCGAGGTCGAGATCAAGCATAACGAAGACGGGTGTCTGGAACCGCTCAGCCAGATCGAAAGCCTCGCCTGCCATGGAGAAACATTCCTCGGGAGAACAGGGGAACAGCATGGGGTGCTTGGTGTCGCCGTGCGAAAGCAAGGCCGTCGAGAGCAGGTCGCCCTGAGCGGTTCGCGTGGGCAGACCGGTTGAAGGACCGACGCGCTGCACGTTGAAGAGCACGGTGGGGATTTCCGCATAGTAGCCGAGGCCCACGAAT
The DNA here is from genome assembly GCA_005808865.1 of Acidobacteriota bacterium. GTDB lineage: Bacteria > Acidobacteriota > Terriglobia > Bryobacterales > Bryobacteraceae > SYKU01. The sequence continues at coordinate 3,843 of SYKU01000295.1, read as the reverse complement.
TCGGACATCAGCGAAATGCCCGGCCCCGCGGTCGAGGTCATGGAGCGCGCGCCGCCCCAGCCCGCGCCGATCGCCATGCCGATCGAAGCCAATTCGTCCTCGGCCTGCACGACGGCGTAGGTGGCCTTGCCGGTTTCCTTATCCACGCGATGGCGCTTTAGAGACCCGATCAGCGTTTCGACGAGTGACGAACTGGGGGTAATGGGATACCACGTCACTACTGTGACACCCGCGAACATGCAGCCCATCGCCGCGGCCGAATTGCCATCGATAATGATTTTCCCCGCGGTTTCATTCATGCGCTCCACGGAAAACGGATCCGTCTTCGGCAGGTTCGAAGCGGCGAAATCATAACCCGCCTGGCAGGCGCCGAAGTTCAGGGTTGCGGCCTTCGCCTTACGCTGGCCGAACTGCTTAACCAGTGCCTTGCGGATCTCCTCCATATCAATACCGAGCAGGAACGCGATAATGCCGTCGTACAGCATGTTCCGTACGAGCTTGCGCAGCTTGGCTTCCGGGCACACAGGGGCGACGAGTTTGTCGAAGGGCGCGGGATAAAAGTGCAGATCGGAGCGTAGTGAGTTCAACTTGAGCGGTTCGTCGTAAATGACGGCTGCGCCGGGTGGAAGAGTCATGACATCCTCGCGCGCCGTCTCCGGATTCATGGCGATCAGGAAATCGACTTCCTTCTTGCGCCCGATGTAGCCGTGCCGGCTGGCGCGGATGGTGAACCACGTGGGCAGGCCCGCGATATTCGATGGGAACATGTTCTTCCCCGAAACCGGAATGCCCATCTGAAAAATAGAGCGCATGAGAACGGAGTTCGCAGTCTGGCTGCCGGATCCGTTGACGGTTGCCACCTGTATGGTGAAGTCGTTTATGATTCGCCTTGCGGATTCGGAGCTACGCGGCTCCGCCGGCGACACTTCGAGGGTTGACATCGATTCGATTGTCCTCGCTTGAGGGAATGTGGAGTTCGTTACGATACGCTTAAATTATACCTGATCCCGGCTGCAGGCGTGTGCGCGCTTAACCTGTTTGTCCTGTCACGCTTCAAGCAGGCTTTCCAGTTCGGGCAGGATCAGCAAGTCCTTGGATGGCCCGCCGCTTTCTCGCTTGAGTGAGCGCTCGAAGATCCATGGCGCGGACACGCGGCCAAACGCGTTGAATTCCACCGATACCGCGCGTTCGTCGCTGTCGGTCCCGATACCGGAGACTTCGGCTAGGTCCGTGACGCCAAGGCTCGTGGTAAGCGTAAAAATGGTCCCATTGGCCAGCGTGGCCGCATCCGCAACGAACGGCGGATTGTCCGGAAATCCGCGCGGACGCGGTTAATAGGGCGCCAAGCGCCTGCCAGCTTTCGGCGAGTCTCTTTCTCCCGCGACTGGCAGATGTCGAGATCGTTGGTGACGTGCGCGCTGCCATGGAAGATGCCGCCCACCCCGATCGCACAGGTATTCCTTTCGGCACCTGGCAAATCCGCTTCATCGACTGGTTCCGCGATCTGGGCTTTTTGCAGAAGTCAGGCGTAGAGGCCAGGGCTGCGCGAGACGTGGCCGCATTTGTGAAAGCGCCGATACGTTGATTGATTGAAAAGCGCACTCCGTCAGGATGCGACCCTTCGAGAGGCAGGCCGGCTGCTTCACTCGTCGTGCGCCGCCAACCGAGCCGCGCACAGGCAGGGGTGGTCTCTTGACGCGCGACAAAAAGAAGACCGTGCTGCTGCGTGACGAAATTCCACTTGTTTGCGTCGTGTGCTTCGGGAACGCCGAATTTGTAGTGTAGCCGAAGCTCAAAAAAACCGTTTGCCTCCGCTCTCGCCCTTGCGGAAGGGCGGTAACGACTGGTCAAACGAAAAGCCGGAACGCTGCTTGCTTGTGAGATGGCCGCCGCATCGAATTGAAGCGGCCGCCCCGAGAGGTCTATGATCGTTGAAGGCGATCCGCCCCGGAGGTATTGAATGACAGGATTTCGATTGTCCACTCGGCGCAGTCTTTTTCGTGGCGCGAGCCTCGCGGGTGCGCTTGGCGCGTTCCCCGGCGCGCAGCGCATCGCTGGAGCGATGGCGGCGCGCAGTTCCGAGGAAGCGGCGAAAGTCTATACCCGCCTCGGGCTCAGGCCCATCATCAATGCCGCCGGAACATACACCCATTTAGGCGGGTCGCTCCTGCCGGCTGAGGTCGTCGAGGCCATGGACGCGGCGGCGCAAAACTACGTCCCGATCCGCGACCTGAGCCGCGCGGTTGGAGCGAAAATTGCCGAGATCACCGGAAATCCGGGCGCGCTTGTGACCACGGGCGCGGCGGGAGCCATTTTCACCGGCACCTGCGCCTGCATCGCAGGCGGCGATCCGGAGAAAGCTAAACGCCTGCCCTTCACGGATGGCATGAAGAATGAAGTCGTCACGCAAAAACTGCACATGACCGGCTGGATACGCCAGTGCGAGGCGGCCGGCGGACGCATGATAGACGTCGAGTACAAGGACGAAATGGAGCGCGCCATCAACGGCAAGACGGCAATGCTCTACTATCTGGTCGCTGAGAAACATTTTGGCGCGCACCGCGACAAGCTGGATGCGCCCGGCGGCAACGTGTCGCTCGAAGAGTGCGTCCAGATCGCGAAGAAACATCGCATTCCACTGCTCATCGACGCGGCGGCGGAACTGCCGCCCTTCGAAAACCTCTCCGGCTACACTAAAATGGGTGCGGATCTGGTTGCCTTCAGCGGCGGCAAGGGTCTGCGCGGACCCCAGAACGCCGGCCTGTTGCTCGGGCGCAAGGACCTCATCGAATTTGCCGAAACCTTCCAGAGCCCCTACAGCGGCATTGGCCGCGATCTGAAAATTTCCAAGGAAACCTACATTGGAATGCTCGCGGCCGTCGAGCGATACGTCAAGGTAGACCATCGGGCTGAATGGAATTCCTGGAAGGCCCAGATCGACTACATGAAGAGCGTCATCGGGAAGATTCCAGGCGTCGAGATCGGGGACATTCCGGGTTGGGTCACCAATCACGTGCCCAGAATGTGGGTGAAGTGGGACGAAAAGGCCTGGAATTTTTCGCGTGAGGATTGCTTCAAGGCGCTGCAGGAGGGGAATCCGGCCGTCGTGCCGCTTCGGACTCCGATGGGCATCACGCTCGTGCCCTGGATGATGGCGGCGGGGCAGGAGCGGATCGTCGCCAGCCGAATCAAGGAAGTGCTGGAGCGCGCGAAGAAATCGGCCGGCAAACGCCCGAAGCGCGACGCGACCGAACTGGCGGCGGATTTCCAGGAAGATAACCCGATAGACGCCTGGGACGAGAATCACGACGGCCTGATCTACCAATACGGAAGAAAGTCCGCGGACTAGCGCTGGCAGGCGGGCGATCGTCGCCCGCGAATTCGCACGAAAAGCGAACTGCGCCAGTGGGCAAATGAGCGTTTCTTGCCGGTTGCCGGTTTTTTTGTGCGTTCAAGTGTCGCCGCAGCGGTCTTTCGATCCGGCCTGCGACAGCCCGCAACTATTCGTGGCGCAGCGCCACAACCGGATCGAGCCTCGCCGCTTTTCCCGCCGGCCATATGCCGAAGAACAGCCCAACTCCCACCGACACGATCACTCCCATTACGGCCGCCCAGAGGGGAACCGCTGTCGGCAGACTCGGAAAAACGACGCGCGTAATCATCGAGATCGCCCAACCCACGCCCATTCCCAGAAAACCCCCAAGAGCCGTCAGCACCGCCGCTTCGGTCAGGAATTGCAGCACAATGTCGGAGCGCCTTGCACCGATCGCCTTACGGATGCCAATCTCCCGCGTCCGTTCGGTTACGGCCACGAGCATGAGGTTCATGACGCCGATGCCCCCG
>SYKU01000294.1 GCA_005808865.1 Acidobacteriota bacterium | reverse complement strand
TTTCAAGGCAGGGTCTGACCGTTATGGGTGCGCAGATGCCTGCTCACATTCGTGAATACGCAATTGTTCAGGTTGCGGTCGCCAATGGATCGAAGGCGCCGCAGGTCATCCGCCCGGAACAATTCCGCTTCGAGCGAGGAGAAGGAAACGTGCTTCGTGCGGCCGCGGCGCGCGCGGTTGTAACGTCCCTCATCGAAAAGGGCAACCGTAACGACGTGATCAAGCTGGTGTCGGCCTACGAATCGGCGCTGTACGGCATGGGCAGGATGCAGTCGTCGGGTGGTTACTACCAGCGGCGTCAACAGGCTCTGGCGGAAGTGTCTTCAACGAAGCTGAAAGCGGCGGCCGCGGCTTCTGCGATTGCGCTCGTCGAGATCAAGCTGCCGATGGGACAATCCACCGACGGCGCGGTGTTCTTTCCATCCGAGGGAAAGCCTCTAGGAAACGGAAAGCTAATCGTCCACACGGCAGCGGACGATTTTGTGTTTGAACTCACGGGCGACTCGCACGCCAACGCTTCGCTTGGAAAGTAGGGAGGGCGGACCGCCGTACGTCGCTTTTGCGGCAAGCGCTATCTCTGTTTTGCGGCCGCTAAATACCGTAGACGTACCGGCGACGATCAGACTGCGCATCAAACGGGCCGCCGCTTGCGCCCGCTGAGTCTGGAGCCTTCAGCCGGAATCCCGCCAGTCAAGGGAGCGGCCGGATTGGGAGTGCGTGCCCAGGGAACGGGCTCACGGCAGGGCAGGACAAGCATTTCGCTTAGCCAGCGAACTTCCTAATCACGCTATACCCCCCCCGTGCCCGTGCGATAATTCTAGGCGCCATGCCCTTCACCCGCTTATCACGAACGGCGTTGCTCGGCCTCGCGGCGGCAACCTTCCTCTTGGTCGCAGTGTTCTCGCAGCAGGCCGAAGCCCCCGCCGCCTTGCCCGTCGACGGTTCCGCCGTCTCGCTGCGCGTTCGCTTCGGCGTCACCGACTCCGCTCCGAAGAAATGGGATGGCACTATCTCCGCGACAGGCGGGTCCGTCATCGCGCTGCGCAACTGGCGGCCGCGGCCTGGCGACAAGATAGCCGGAAAGACCGGATGGTCCTTTTCGACAAAGCAGGGCGTGAACTTCGTCCGCCGTGCGTGGGAGCCGGAACTTCCTACGGGGCCCGTCCCATACATCAATGAGCCCGGACTTGTTGTCGATGCCAAAGCGGGAACTAAGCTCATGTTCAAGACGGCTCAAGGCGAATTCCAGGTTGAGGCGAAGTTTCTGGCGTCACCTGTGCGCGCTCTGTCTGGAGCGGTGATTATCGACAGCGCTCCCACCGCGCTCGACGTCTCGATGCCCGGCTATCAGAATGATTTTCCGACCGTAGCCGCGGGCGCGAACGGCGAGCTCTGGATGGCCTGGGTCGGATACCGCGACAAGGGCAACGTAGTCTTCGCACGGCGGCTGAAGGACGGAAAATGGGAGAAGCCGTTGAACGTCACGCCGGCTCCGGGCGACGTATTTCTCGTCAAGATCGGTCGCGACCGCACTGGGCACATGTCGGCGATCTGGTCCGCCCAGGTGGATGGGAACTGGGACCTGTACGCTCGAAAATTCGACGGCAAAGACTGGTCGGGCGTCGAAAGACTGACCAACGACATTCAACCTGATGTTTACCATAACGTGGCGACCGATTCGAACGGCAATCTGTGGGTTGCTTGGCAGGGATTCCGGAATGGAAAGTCCGATATCTTCGCGCGGCGTTACGACGGGTCTTCGTGGCTCCCGCCCGAGCGCGTCTCGGAATCTCCGGCGAACGACTGGGAGCCAGCCATAGCCGCCGACAACGCCGGGCGCGTCTACGTCGCCTGGGACAGCTACGGCAAAGGCAATTACGATGTATCGATGCGCTCGTGGTCAGGTGGTAAATGGAATGATGTTGCTGACATCGCCTCGACACCGAAATATGAAGCGCACGTAACGCTCACTGTAGACAAGCAGGATCGCCTGTGGGCCGCCTGGAATGAGAGCGGTTCGCAATGGGGCAAGGACTCGGGTTTCCTCGTCCGGAAGGAAGCGACGCGGCTTTATCAGTGGCGGACGATGGCGGTCGCCGTTTACGAAGGAGGCGCGTGGAAAGAGCCGGTTGCCGATGTGAACCGGTCGTTGCCCGCGGATCTGCAGGAATACAACGACTTTCCCGTGATCGAGACCGACGGCGCAGGCCGCCCGTGGCTCTTCTTTCGCCACCGGCTCTCGCGCATTCGCGATGTGCACGACAACGCTCCCCTGCACCGTGCTGCTTGGGAGATTTACGGAACATCCTACGATGGCGCGCGATGGAGTGCTCCCATTCAGGTCCCGTTCAGCCAGGGCCGCACCGACGTTCGCGGCGGATTCGCGCGTGATGCGCAGGGTAATATCCACGCGGCGTGGGCAACCGACAATCGCGACTACGAAGATTTTCTTTTCAAGCGCTCGGACGTTTACACCGCGAAGATTCCCGCGGCCGCCGCAGCGGCGCGCACCACACCTCAAACTGCCAGGCTGCAACCTCGCGTTCAGCCTGTGGTGACTACTTTCGCGGCGCATTCGAACGAAGCCGGCGACCTCAAACGGATTCGTTCGTATGAGGTTCAATCTTCGGGAAAAAGCTACCGAATCTACCGCGGCGACACGCACCGGCACACCGAGTTCTCGATGGACGGCAACAACGACGGGACGCTCGCGCAGACCTATCGGTACGCGATAGACGCGGCCGACCTCGACTTTCTCGGAGTGAGCGAACACAACGGCCTCGGCGGTCCCGACGAGGAGTATATCTCCTGGCTCCAGCAGCAGGCGGCAGACGTCTGGACCCTGGGAACGAAGTTCGTGCCGCTGTACGCCTATGAGCGCAGCGTCGTTTATCCGAACGGGCATCGTAACGTGATCTTTGCCAGGCGCGGCAACCCGACCCTGCCGATTCCGGAGTCCGAACACAAGGGCGAAACCGGCGCGAAGATGCTCTACGAGTACTTGAAGAAGTACGACGGCATCGCCATCTCGCACACCTCGGCAAGCAGCATGGGAACGGACTGGCGGGACAACGATCCAGTGGTCGAACCGCTGGTCGAAATCTATCAGGGCGACCGTGTTTCAAACGAATACGAAGGCGCCCCGAAAGCGGCGCACCGGGGAAATCTCGCGTCGGCTCCCGGCGGCTTTCGTCCAGCCGGTTACGTGTGGAACGCTTTGGCAAAGGGATACAAGCTCGGCGTGCAGGTGAGTTCGGACCATCTGTCCACGCACATTTCCTACGCGTGTACGATCGCGGAGAATCCCACGCGCCAAGGGCTGCTGGACGCCATGCGAAAGCGCCATTCCTATGGAGCGACGGACAACATCGTCCTCGATTACCGCATGCGGACGGGCGGGACGGAGTACCTGCAGGGCGACATTGCCGATAACGTGAGCGGCGAATTCACGCTGACCGTGAAGGTGCTGGGTACCGCGCCCATCCGTCAGATCGACATTATCCGAAACAACAGGTTCGTCCACAACGTTCAGCCGATCGAGAGCGACGTGAGCTTCAGCTACACGGACCGCCAGCCGGCGCGTGGCGAAAGTTACTACTACGTCCGAGTCATACAGGTGGACGACCAGATGGCGTGGTCGTCGCCAATCTGGATCAGGAGACCGTGAGTAAGAACATACTGGCAATACACGCCCACCCGGACGATGTGGAGATCCTTGCGGGCGGCACGCTCGCGATGCTGGCCGGGACCGGGAACAGAATTACGATCGTCACCATGACGCCCGGGGATTGCGGCTCAGCCGAACTTCCGCCGGAAGAAATCGCGTCGATCAGGCGGAAGGAGGCGGCTGCCGCGGCTGCGCGAATCGGAGCCGGTTACTTTTGTGCCGAGTTCCGCGACCTGGCGATTTTTTCAGATGACGCCTCGCGGCGGCGAGTGGTAGAGATACTCAGGAAGGTACGGCCGGACCTCATTCTGACCGCGGCGACCGTCGATTACATGTGCGATCACGAAGCGACGAACCTTCTGGTCCGCGACGCATGCTTTGCCGCGCCAGCGCGAAACTACGCGACGGGCGCGCCGGATCCGGCGCCTGCCACGGACCACATCCCGCACCTTTACTTCATGTCTCCGATCGGCGGCCAGGACCGGGACGACAAACCGGCTCCCGTCGATTTCTACGTGGACGTGGGACGAACCTTCGACGTGAAAATGCAGATGCTCGCCGAGCACGGAAGCCAGCGTCAGTGGCTCCTGAAGCATCACGGCATAGACGACTATCTGGCCATGACCGAACGCTGGACTCGTGAGGCGGGACGGCGAGCCGGAGTAGAGTACGCCGAGGGGTTCCTTCACTACAAAGGACATCCGTACCCGATCTCCCCGCTGCTCGAAGAACTGCTGAGCAATGTGAGACAGGCCTCCCGGCCTGTCATTCCGATGTGAAGAGCGCCCTAGATCAATACGGGCCTTGAGGCCTCTTCCACCGCCGCTTCTACTTCCTTTTGGTAGTGGTCCAGCAATTCCGAGGTCGTCGCTTCGAAACGCAGCACTAGCACAGGCTGCGTATTTGACGCGCGTACCAAACCCCATCCGTGCGGGAACAGCACGCGTACGCCGTCGACGTCCACTACGGGATATCTGCTTCTGAAGTGCTCTGTCACCCGCTCGACGACTCCGAATTTGGCATCGTCGGCGCAGTCTACCCGGATCTCCGGCGTCGTCACCGTTTTCGGCAGATCGGCGAGTTGCGCGGAAAGCGGATGGCCTGAGTGGGAGACGATTTCCATGAGCCGGCATGCCGCGTAGAGCGCGTCGTCGAACCCATAGTAGCGGTCAGCGAAGAACATATGGCCGCTCATCTCGCCCGCTAGTTCGGCATGCTCCAATTTCATTTTCGCCTTGATCAGTGAGTGCCCGGTCCGCCACATTATGGCATTGCCGCCTCGGGCTCTGAGGTCGTCGTAAAGAAGTTGTGAGCACTTAACCTCTCCAATGAAAGTCGCCCCCGGCTTCCGTGTGAGAATCTCTCTCGCAAAGATAATCAGAAGCTGATCGCCGAAAATGACCGTACCCTGATTATCCACCGCGCCAATACGGTCCGTGTCGCCGTCGAATGCGATGCCAAGGTCCGCGCCCTTCTCGCGCACGGCGGCTATCAAATGTTTGAGATTCTTCGGCACGGTCGGGTCGGGATGATGATTCGGAAAGCGTCCATCCATTTCAAAGAAAAGCTCCGTCGCTTCACAGTTGAGCTGCTCAAGAAGCCGGTGCATGACCGGGCCGCCGGTCCCATTGCCCGCGTCGATAACAACCTTGACGCGCCTTTCGAAAGGAAATTGAGCGGAGATCTCCTTCACGTAGGAGCTTGAAACATCGGCGAGCCTTTCCGTCCCTGGACCCGTGAGGAAATCTCCCCTCTCGATCAGTTCCCGCACCTCCTGAATCTGCTCGCCATGGATCGTGGATCCGCCGGAAACAATCTTGAAACCGTTGTACTCAGATGGGTTGTGGCTGCCTGTGATCATGACACCACCCAAGGCTTTAAGCTGAAAAACCGAGTAATAAAGCAATGGAGTGGGAACAACGCCGATGTCGGTGACGTCGCATCCGCTCGAAACCAGGCCCCTGATCAACGCGTCACGTAATCGCGTGGAACTGAGGCGGCAGTCACGCCCCAAGTTGATATTCCTGCCGTTTTTTCGCTGCAGGTAGGTACCGACGGCGCGTCCAAGTTGCTCCACATCGGCACTCTGGAGTTCGTCATCGGCGATTCCGCGGATGTCGTATTCCCGGAAGATGCTGGCTTTGAGCATAAACAAGAATTATAATCCAACGATGACACGTCGACGGCTATTTTCCGTGGCGGCGGCGGTGGGTGCGGCGGCCGTCAATCCCCTAAGCGCCGCCACTCGCATCCGGCGTTCGGCAATCGCGGCCATAACAGACGAGATTGGTAAGACTCCGGAAGACGCACTGGCGTTCGCCAGGCGCTACGAGTTGCAGTGGATCGAACTGCGCAGCATTCCCGGCGTCAAGAAGGAGTACGCATTTCTGGCTGAGGCGGAAGTGAAGGCAGCTGCGGTCAGCTATGCGGAGCGCAAGTTAAAGGTGTCGTTCCTCAATACTTCGCTTCTGAAATTTTCCTGGCCAGGCACGGATCCCGTACGCCGGCGTCCCGAAACGCCCGAAGCAAGGGCCGCGCGCCTTGAAGCCGAAGCAAAGCGCTTCGCGAGCCGGCTGGACCACCTGCAACGGGCAATCCGCTCCGCGCACATACTGGGCGCTGACAAGATCCGAGTCTTCACCGGACTGCGCATCGAGGAGCCGCGCTCCCTTTTTCCCCGCATCGCCGACGTGATCGGCGAGATGACGCGGATCGCTGAGCGCGAGAAGGTCACCCTCCTTGTTGAGAACGAAGGCTCCTGTAACGTGGGCACTTCGGCGGAATTGGCGGACTTCATGAAACTGGTTCCATCGAAGGCACTGGGTCTCAACTGGGACCCGCAAAATGAACTAGGCCTCAAGCAGATCCCGTTCCCCGATGGCTACAACCTTCTCCCCAAGAAGAGAATCGGTAACGTTCAGATAAAAGGCAAGGGGATCATGCCTGGCAGCCCTGATCGGCTGGACTGGAAGGCTATTCTTCAGGCGTTGCAGAACGATGGATACACGCAGCGGATCGGCCTCGAAACGCACGTCTTTGACGGCACCTTGATTGAAGCGGCCCACGTTTCCATGAAGGAGATCCTGCGGATGGTCGACGAGATCTGAGCATGGCGTTCTTTCTGAACCGGCAACAGATCGCCGCGATCGGGGTCGGTCTGGGTGTGGTCGCGGTCGGGCTTGGAATTTATTCTTATTCTCAGAGGTCTGCCCATCTGGAGTTGACTGGTTCGGTCCTGAAGGTGCGCACCCAGGCGACCGATGAGATTGGGTGCGTTGCGATTCTGGATTTCCGCGTCACGAATCCTTCGGATTATCCGTGGATTGTAAAGAACGTGGAGGTGACTGCCGACATCGCCGAGGGCACTATCGACGCGGCGACGGCGGCGGAATCGGATGCGAGGCGAGCCTTCGAAGCTTATCCGCTGCTGGGCCAGAAGTTCAACGACGGGCTCAAGCAAAGGGACCGGATTGGCCCGCACGAAACTGTGGACAGGATGGTAGCGGTTCGGTTCGAAGCGCCGGAATCGCGCATTACCGAACGAAAGAAGATTACGCTGCGGATCGTGGAGCTGGACGGGGCCGTAGCAGAGCTGCATTAACGCAGGCAGACACTACGGGACCTCACGGAGCCCCTTGGTGAGACATACCTGATAGACCGGTTCCTCGATGGCTTCGGTATCAAGACTCCAGGAAGCCGACGCAGCGGCCAGTACACCTCGCAGTGCCCTGAACCCGAAGTCCGTCGAACAAATCACGGCCGAGGCGCTGCAGTTTTTCCAGTCGACTTCCGCGGCTCTGGCCGGGATGCCCGTGAGGGACGATGGCGAAGACCCTAACGGCGACAGCACTTGACCTTTCTGCCACTAGATGGCAGCGGGAAGTACGTCGAGTCCCCGCACAAATTTGATTTGCCCGCGCCACGTGCTTCGGGACGAGTGTCGTTTCCTCGGAGAACTCTTTCTGTTGCGTTGCCTGATGACGCAAATGACCGGGGCGTTCGTCGAATTCTTCCGTCGTCGCTCCAATCCGGTAGCGGCCCTATCCTCGGCGTTAGAATTGAGTCTTGACCCCTCCCGTGCAAGTTCAGGGCCTGACTAAGACCTACGGAGACTTCCATGCCTTGAAGGGGATCGACTTCGAGGTCCATGCCGGCGAAGTCTTTGCGCTGCTCGGTCCAAACGGAGCGGGTAAGACCACCACGGTCGAGATCCTTGAAGGGTTGCGTCCGCGCACGGGCGGTAGCGCATCTGTACTCGGCTTCGATCCCGAGACCCAGAAGCAGGCGCTCAAAGACCGCATTGGCGTTTGCCTTCAGGACACGAACCTTCCCGACAAGATCAGAGTTGCCGAAGCCTTGACCCTCTTCGGGGACTTCTACGAACGCCGCGTTGACCAGGACAGCCTCCTGAAGCGCCTTCAACTCTGGGAGAAGCGCGACGTGTTCTACGCGCATCTCTCGGGCGGGCAGAAACAAAGGCTGGCGCTGGCGCTGGCCCTCATCAATGACCCTCAGCTTCTGTTTCTGGACGAGCCTTCGACCGGCCTCGACCCTCAGGCGCGCCTTGAAATTCACGCCCTCGTGCAGGATCTGCGCAAAGAGCGCCGCACCATTCTGCTCACAACGCACTATATCGAAGAAGCGGAGAAGCTCTGCGACCGCGTGGCCATCGTCGATGAAGGCCGCATCGTGGCCATCGGCACGCCCCGCGAGATTCAGGCGCGTACGGTTGGACACTCGATGATCGAAGTGCTTTGCGAAAAGCCGGTGCCGGAGGGCGAACTTCCCAGCTGGACGGGGTCGGAGCGGGTCGCGCTTTCCACGGACAGGCAGTCGGTCTCTGTGACTTCACGCCACCCCGGCAAGACTCTGGTCGAATTGGTTAAGTGGCTCGACGAGCGCGGCATCGAACTCGCCGACGTCCATTTGAAGCGGCCGACGCTTGAAGACGCGTTCATCGAACTGACCGGTAAGAGGCTGCGCGAATGAAGGCTTTTCTCGCACTATTCCGAATCGATATGAAGCTCGCGTTGCGTGAGCGCTCGCTTATCTTTTTCGGCTACATGTTTCCGCTGCTCTTCTTCTTCGGCTTCGCGGAATTCCTGCACGCAGACAGGGGCGGCGCGATCAATTATGTGGTGAGCATGGTTCTCACCATGGGCATTCTTGGGAATGGCCTTTGGGGCGCGGGTATGCGCGCGGTTCAGGAGCGCGAGGCCAACATTCTGCGCCGCTTCAAGGTAACACCGATCACTCCTACGCCGATACTCCTGGCCTCCATGTTTACCGGCTGGCTTCTTTACCTTCCCGCCGTTGCGCTGATCCTGGTGCTGTCCCGCACGATGTATGGGATGGCGCCGGTGGCGCATCCGCTCTCGTTGTTCCTGATGGTATCGCTCGGCGTCATGGCGTTCCGGTCGATCGGTCTGATCGTCGCCTCCGTTGTCAACACGATGCAGGAGACCAACATCGCCGTGCAGTTGATCTACATGCCGATGATGTTTCTCAGCGGCGCGACCATCCCGATCACAGTGCTTCCACCCGCGGTGCAAACGTTCTCGCAGTTCCTCCCGGCGTCGTATTTGGTGACCGGTTTCCAGGGTGTCTTTCTGCGCGGAGAGACCCTGGCGCAGAACTGGGCTCCGGCCCTCGCGATGCTGGTTACAATCGCCACGGGAACGTTCATCTCGACGCAGCTGTTCCGGTGGGAGAAGGGCGAGAAGACGCGGAAGTCCGCGAAACTGTGGCTCCTGGCAGTAATGGCGCCTTTCTTGGCGATGGGCGCATGGCAGATTCACAGCAATGAACAGGTGGGCCGCGCGCTCGCGCTGAACCGTGACTTGCAGCGAGCCGATACGATCCTGTTCCGCGGCGTACGTATCTTCACTGGCGATGGAACGACGATTGAATCCGGCGGCGTGCTCGTCAGGAACGGAAAGATCGACGTGGTTTACGAAGGGGCAACGCCCGATCCCGCATCGCTCAAAGCCGAAGTTGTGGAAGGCGCCGGAAAGACACTTCTTCCCGGACTCGTCGACGCGCACGTGCACCTTGGCGCGCCGGGCGGCATCGGCGAATCGGCCGAAGCGTTCAATGCGCAGCTCAACGTACCTCGTGAGCTGGCTGCGTACTTGTACAGCGGCGTCACCGCGGTCCGCAGCGTGGGCGATCCGCTCGACGCCCTTCTCGCCGCGAGGAGCGAGACGGTGAGCGGCAGACGCCTGGGGGCGGAGCTGTTTCTTTGTGGACCAATGTTCACAGCGCCCGAAGGCCACGGGACAGAATTCATCAAGATGGCTCCCGAGTTCGTTCGACCGATGCTGACCGCCCAACTCGTTCAAACGCCGAAGAGCGCCGAGGAGGCGCGTGCCCAGGTTCGCGACTTGAAAGCGGCGGGAGTCGACGGGATCAAGATCATCCTCGAAGCCGGATGGGGCACGATGACGTTTCCGCGTATGGATATCGCGATCGCGCGCGCGGCGGCGGAAGAAGCGCGCGCCGCCAAGCTGCCTGTCGCCATCCACACCGGAGATTGGCGGGACGTCGCCGATGCACTCGACTTGGGCGCGTCGAGCATCGAACACGGAAGTTCCCGCGAACCGATACCGGATGCGTTGCTCGCCCGGATGGCGGCGGGCAAAGTGATGTTCGATCCGGCGCTCAGCGTCTGGGAGGGTTACCGCGATGCAGGCCGAGGGAAGACAGACCTGCTGAACCGCTCGCTCGCCCAGCAGGTGGGTCCGGCAGCGCTGATCGCGTCGACGAAGAAACTTCTAAAGCCGGGAAGAACTGCGCTTACGGACGAGTCCTTAAAGCTCGCTCAGTCGAACCTGGCGCGGGCCTGGCGCGCGGGAGTCCCGCTTGTGACGGGTACAGATTCCGGCAATGTTCTGCTCCTGCATGGTCCGGCGGTGCATCGCGAAATGCAGTTGTGGGTTGAGGCGGGCGTACCCGCGGCCGCGGCGTTGCAGGCGGCCACTGGAAACGCGGCGAAACTGGTTGGAGGGAACGGGCGGCTGGGTTGTATCGCGAAGGGTTGCGACGCAAGCCTTCTACTTGTGGACGGCAATCCGCTCCAGGACATCAGCGCTACCGAGCGCATTTCGCTCGTGGTGTTCAAGGGCGAGCGCATCCGGCGGGGAACCCTCCTGGAGCAAAGCAGCTTAGGCAGGCAATGAACGGCCCCGGATTCGCCACGGTTCTGAAGCGCTGGTACACAAACAATTTCCGCGACCTCCCCTGGCGACGCACGCGCGATCCCTACGCTATCTGGGTCTCGGAGATCATGCTGCAGCAGACGCGCGTCGAAACCGTCATTCCGTACTACGAGCGCTTTCTTGCGCGCTTCCCGGACGTGGCGGCGCTCGCACGCGCTTGCGAGGCGGACGTGCTTTCCGCCTGGAGCGGTCTCGGCTACTACTCGCGCGCCCGCAACTTGCGGCGCGCGGCCTGCCAGATCGCCAGCACGGGTTCCTTCCCTCGCGGTTACGAATCGATTCTTGCGCTGCCCGGGATCGGCGCCTATACCGCCGCCGCGGTTGCCAGTATCGCGTTTGGCGAACCCCGCGCGGCGGTCGACGGCAATGTCCTCCGCGTCCTCTCGCGCATTGGCAACGATTCGTCGGACATCGGATCCACGGCATCGAAGGCCGCGTTCCAGTCCCAGGCTGATCGATTGCTCGACCGCAAGGACCCCGCGACCTTCAACCAGGCCATGATGGAATTGGGAGCAACGGTCTGCCTTCCGCGATCGCCGCTCTGTTTGCTTTGCCCGGTGAGTTCCTTCTGCGAGGGCCGCAAACAGGGTACGGCAAACCAACTCCCCGTCAAGCTGCGAAAGGCGGCCATCGACGAGGTTAAAATGACGGTGGCAGTTGTCGAGAGCGCCGGCAGGATTCTCATGTGGAAGCGGGAATCGCGCGGGATGATGGCGGGATTCTGGGAGTTGCCGGAAGCCGGCCTGCTGTCCGCGCTGAAGGAGCGGCGCGCGGCCGGGGCGTTTACGCATACCATCATGAACCGGCGTTACAGAGTTCAGGTAATCGCCGGCCGTCTCGGGAAAGCGCCCCCCAGGTTCCAATGGATCGCCCTGGAAAACATTTCCGCGATTCCCGTAAGCACCATCGCCCGCAAAGCGCTTGCGAAGTGCCCGTCATGAAACAACTGTTGCGAATCGCCGGCCGGCGGGGCACGCAGTCGTTATTTGCCGCCTGTTGGGGAAGGCCGCGGCGTCCCGCGAATTTTTGTGAAAAAGCGGGCGGCGGCAATGCTGGGTTTTGCCCGAGCTTCGCTTCTTGAGGCTTCCAGCGCTCAGAGGTTCGAGTGCTTCCTCAACCCACCTGCTTCCGGACAGCGACTAAGATCCCGGTGTGGCCGAGAACTTGAATACCGTCGTCGATTGGAAGCGGGTGCCCGGCTTTAGCGCCGCCGGCGGAAACTCAGGCCTGTTCGGCGAGTCCGGAAAGTGCTGCGTCTCAAGGCAGAATCCATACCGCTGCTGGTACACTTTTCCGCCTTTACCCTTCAACGTTCCGTCCAGGAAATTTCCGGTGTAGAACTGGACGCCGGGTTCGGTGGTCGAAACCTGCAGCGTGCGCCCGGACTTCGGATCGGTCACCGTCGCTGCAACGGCAAGCGCGCTGCCCGCACCGTTCAGAACGTAGTTATGGTCGTACCCCTTCCCCAGCTTGATTTGTTCCTCCGCGGCATTAACACGCTCGCCAATAGCGGCCGGCTTGCGGAAATCGAAAGCGGTTCCCTCCACGCTCCTTAGCTCCCCCGTCGGAATCAGACCGGCATCGACCGGAGTAAACCGGTCCGCGTTAATCGTCACGACGTGGCCCAGAATGTCGCCATCTCCCTGTCCTGCCAGGTTGAAGTAGGCGTGGTTCGTCAGATTCAACACCGTTTCCTTGTCGGTCAGGGCGGAATACTCGATCCTCAACTCGTTCTGCTCCGTGACCGTATAGGTGACCGTCACGGTGAGTGTACCTGGATAGCCTTCCTCGCCGTCCTTGCTCACGTAGGTCAACTCGAGCGATTGCCCAGCCGGTTTCGCCTTCCAAACCTGCTTGTCGAAACC
>SYKU01000293.1 GCA_005808865.1 Acidobacteriota bacterium | reverse complement strand
TGACTGCGAAACTCCAGTTGCAGGATCTCGCGGCTGTCGTCGTAGTCTATCGCCGCCAACGTGGCTGATTCCACCGACTTGATGTTCATGAGTCACCTCCACGAGAGGCTGTGCTCTAGAATAGAATATCACAGAAAGCTCGTTAAGTGAAGAGTATTGGGGTTAACCTGGGTCTAAAGCGCGTGGATCGTATCGGATCTTCGCTCTGGATTCGGCAGGTGTGTGCCACCGATGTCGCGGGGAAAGTCCGTCTTGCTTGATCCATCAGCGGCGACCCATGCCGAGGGATAGCCTGAACCGGCAGAAGGCGGCCGCCAAATGCCGCCGAGCCTGCGCCGCCTCCCGATGAATGGCAGTATATTAAATTAAGTACACGATGACGAACTGGAGACTAGCGTTCGGCTTGGCCGTACTCCCTGTCCTTTCCGCCGCCGGCTCGAAAGAGTTCTTCGAATCGAAGATTCGCCCGGTCCTGGTCAAGAACTGTTCCGCGTGCCACACCGCCACGAAATTGGGCGGCCTCGAAATCACGTCAGGAGCAGCGTTACTCAAGGGCGGCAACTCCGGGCCCGCTGTCGTAGCGGGAGATCCCGAGCACAGTCTGCTCATTCGCGCGGTCTCACATACGCATGAGAGACTCAAGATGCCGCCTGCGGGGAAACTCGGCGACGAAGAGATCCGCAACCTCACGGCATGGGTCAAGCTCGGCGCGATCTGGCCGCCTGACCACGCTCCCGGGTCGGCAAGGAAAGAGGAGGGGTACCGCATCTCGTCACTACAGCGCGCGTTCTGGTCCTTCCAGCCGGTAATGAAACCCGAGTCGCCGCCGGTTAGAGACAAGACTTGGGTCAAGTCGCCGATCGACAACTTCATCCTGTCCACGCTTGAGGCGAAGGGTTTGAAGCCTGCCGCAGCCGCGTCGAAACGAGTGCTGATCCGAAGAGCGTACTTCGATCTTCTGGGTCTGCCGCCAAAGCCCGAAGACGTGGATGCTTTTGTCGCCGATAACTCGCCGAACGCGTTCGCGAAGGTGGTGGACCGCCTGCTCGAATCGCCCCATTACGGTGAGCGCTGGGGCCGTTACTGGCTCGACGTCGCGCGTTACTCGGACGACAAACTCAACTCAACTATGGACGAGCCTTACGCGAACGCGTTTCGCTACCGCGATTGGGTCATTCAGGCTTTCAACGAGGACCTGCCCTACGACCAGTTCCTCAAAGCTCAGATCGCGGGCGATCTGTTCGACCCTCCCGGCGGGGACAAGGCCAAGCAGGCCGCCGCTCTCGGTTTTTATGCCCTTAGCCCCGAGTTCCAGGACGATCGCGTCGACGTCACCACGCGCGGATTTCTCGGCCTCACCGCCGCTTGCGCGCAGTGCCACGATCACAAGTTCGACCCGATCCCCACCAAGGATTACTATGGCCTGCTTGGTATCTTCACCAGCACCAAGAGTCATGAATGGCCGCTCGCTGAAAACAAGATCGTCGCCGATTACAAGGCGCGGAAGAAAGCGGTCGAAGATCAGAAAGAGAAGCTGAAGCAGTTTCTCGAAACGCAGGCATCCCAACTTTCCGAGATTCTCGCCAACCGTTCCGCAGGGTACCTCATGGCGGCCGGCAAGGCGGTCACCACCGACGGACTCGATCCCGACGTGCTCGAGCGTTGGCGAAAATATCTGGAGAAGAAAGATAAAGAGCACCCGTTTTTGAAACCATGGTTCGCGGCTGAGGACTCGGACCGCGCCAAGGCTGCCCGCGATTTCCAGGCGCTGCTCCTGGCGGTGGCGGCGGAGCGGAAGGCTATCGAGGAGAAGAATTTTATTCGGCTCGGCGGATCCAGAGCCCGAGGCGATTTGAGCCGCGCTGACCTGCTTTCTCTCGAACGCGACAAATATTTTCTCTGGAAGGACTTCTTCTCGCCCACGGGCGTCCTGTATTATGCCGGGGAAAAGATCGACCGCTTTCTGAGCGGCGAATGGAAGGCTCACCTCGACGCGTTGCGCGCGGATCTCGCGTCCTTCGAGAAGGCGGTGCCGGAGCAATATCCGTTCCTGCACACCATCGCCGACGTCGAGGAACCGAAAAACCAAAAAATCCACATCCGGGGGAGCCGCGACAATTTGGGAGACGAAGCGCCCCGCGGCTTCCTGAGCGTACTTTGCGACGGCGAGCCTGAGCCATTCAAGAAGGGCAGCGGCCGGATGGAACTTGCCGAGGCCATCGCGAATCCGAAGAATCCTCTCACGCCGCGCGTCATGGTCAACCGCATCTGGCTGAACCACTTCGGAAGCGGCATCGTTCGAACGCCCAGCAACTTCGGGCAATTGGGCGAACGTCCGAGCCATCCGGAGCTGCTCGATTATCTGGCGTCGCGGTTCCTTGAAAACAAGTGGTCGATTAAGGCGATGCACCGTGAAATCATGCTGTCGGCTACCTACGCTTTGAGCTCGCAGGATTCGCCTGCGAACACCGCGGCCGACCCCGACAACCGCTACTACTGGCGCGCCAATGTGCGGCGGCAGAATGCCGAAGCGCTTCGCGATTCTCTGCTCTTCGTCTCTGGAAAGCTCGACGCAAGCGTGGGTGGGCCCGCGGCGCGGATCACCGACTCAAACCGGCGCCGCACGGTTTACGCCTTCGTAAGCCGCCGCCGCCCGGACGTCACTCTTTCGCTTTTCGATTTTCCGAACGCCAACGGTACAAGTGAACAGCGGGATCTCACCTCAACGCCGCTGCAGCGCCTGTTCTTTCTGAACAGCGGGTTCGTCATGGATCAGGCCGCGGCGCTCGCCTGCCGCGTGGAATCCGAACCGGGAGATACGGCGCGCATCCGGAGGATCTACAGAATTTTGTTCGGACGCGCGCCTTCGCGCGAGGAAACGCGTCTCGGTCTCGATTACCTCAAGGCGCACGAGAAGTCCTGGCCGATGTACGCCCAGGTGCTCCTCAGCGCGAACGAATTTCTCTTCGTGAATTGAAAATCATGTTATGACACGTCGCAATTTGTTAGGAACCATGGGAGGCGGATTCGGCATGCTCGGTTTGGCGGGCATGGCAGACGCCGCGGGAACGGTCAACACTTCCGGCAATCCTCTCGCCGTCAAGCGCACGCACTTTCCCGCCAAGGCGAAAAGGGTCGTGTACCTGTTCCTGAACGGCGGTCCTTCCCAGGTGGACACCTTCGATCCGAAGCCGATGCTGACGAAGTACCACGGCCAACCCGTGCCGTCCGGCAATCTCAGAACGGAGCGGAAGACAGGAAACCTTCTCAAGTCTCCCTTCGAGTTCAGGCGGGGCGGCAAGAGTGGAATCGAAATCAGCGAGATCTTCCCAAAGCTCGGCGCGCTGGTCGACGACGTCTGCGTCATCCGTTCGCTGCACACCAACCGTCCCAACCACGAGCCGTCTTTGTTCCGCTTGAACTGCGGGCATCCATTGCCGGGGCATCCTTCGATGGGATCGTGGCTCACCTACGGACTGGGCACGGAGAATCAGAATCTGCCCGGCTTCGTCGTGCTCTGCCCTGGATTGCCAGTCATCGGGCCGCAGCTTTGGACGTCGAGCTTTCTCCCCGGCGTGCATCAGGGTACGCACATCATGAATGGTGAGAGCGATCCGGAGAAGCTGATCCAGCACATTCGGAATAAGGCGCTCGACGCGGGGGAGCAGCGCGGACAACTTGACCTCCTTGCACGCTTGAACCGTTTGCAAATGGAACGGGACGGCGCGAATCCGCAGTTCGAGGCCGGCGTCCAGTCGATGGAAGTGGCCTACCGCATGCAAACTGAAGCGATGGATGCGTTCGACGTCCGCAAGGAAAGCGAAGCCACGCGGGCGCGCTACGGCGAGGGCGACTTCGCGCGCGGCTGCCTGCTCGCGCGGCGGTTGCTTGAACGAGGCGTGCGCATGGTCCAGGTGTACTTCGGCAACGGCCAGCCCTGGGACAATCACGACGACATTCAGATTCACCGCAGGCTGGCGAATCAGTCCGATGGCCCCATCGCGGCGCTGTTGCAAGACTTGAAGGCGAGCGGCCTTCTACAGGAAACGGTTGTCATTATCGGTGGAGAGTTCGGACGCACGCCGGCAGTGGAAGTGAGCGGCCTGGTCAACGTGCAGAACGGCCGCGACCACAACAATCACGGGTTCAGCACGCTGGTCGCGGGAGGCGGATTCAAGGGCGGCATCACCTACGGCGCGACCGACGAGTTCGGCTTCAAGGCAGTGGAGAATCCGATAGAGCCGTTCGATCTGCACGCGACGATTCTGCACCTGATGGGCATCGACCACACGCGGCTGACGTATCGGCATAGCGGCCGCGACTACAGGCTCACCGACGTCGGCGGCAAGGTCATAAACGAGATTCTGGCGTAGCACGTTCGAACGCGCCGTTTTCCTGCCAAACTACGGAGCAGTCGCTCTTCACCCCCATCCTGCCTTCGCACAGACCGCCACCGCTACCGTCACCGGCGTGGTGACGGACGCAAGCGGCGCTGCTGTTCCCAAATGCCCTGATTGAAGCGGCCAGTCAGACCACAAGCGTCTCCTACAAGGCGCAAAGCAATGAAACCGGCGTCTTCTAGTCAGTGTTGACGGCGCTTCCTATCGGATGTACTCGGTTTCGATTACGCGCCGGGATTCCGAACCGTTCGGCGGCCGAACGTGGTGGTAAGCGCGGGACTCGCGCGCGTCTCGATGTCCCGCACCGCGTCGGCGCGGTGAATGAGGTCATCGAGGGTCACGGCGGACGCCCCGCTGCTCGAGGCGGAAACCTCCTCGCTGGGACATGTTGTCGAAAACAAGATCATTACCCAGATGCCGCTGAATGGCAGGAACTATCAAAGACTTGCGACCGTGGCCCCCGGCGTGCTGCCGTCGCGGGCGCGCAACTTCGTCGACGCCTTCTTCGCGGTGAACGGCGCCAGCATGTGGCAAAACCAGTTCGTGCTGGACGGCGCTGATAACACGAACTTTGGGTCTCCGGGTCCGCCGGCGGAGGTGGTATCGTGATCAAGGAGATTCCGGCATGATGCGAAAGCTCATCGTTCTCATTGGAATAGGGACGCTTGCGGCTGCTGGCTACGTCGCCGCGCAGTCGAAGCAATCAAAGAAAGGCCGCACTTCGCCGGTTGGCTATAGCGATACACCGATGCTGCCGGGTCAGAAGTGGAAGGTTCACGATATCGAGCGCCCGCAGCCTCCCGTTGTGACTCCCGCACCTGCCGGCGCGCCTGTCCCGGCGCCTTCGGACGCAATTGTCTTGTTCGATGGGAGGGACCTTTCGAAGTGGCAGGCGAGCAAAGTGGGTAAAGTCAGCGCGCCGGGTTGGAAAGTGGAGAACGGCTACGTGGAAGTGGTGGGAGGGGGCGGCGACCTCGTCACCAGGGACAGGTTCGGGTCGGGACAGTATCATGTCGAATGGGCGTCTCCGAACCCGCCCGACGGCACGAGCCAATGGCGCGGGAACAGCGGCGTGCTGCTGATGAGCCGCTATGAAATTCAGGTGCTCGATTCTTACAACACGCCAACCTACGCCGATGGCCAGGCCGGCGCGATCTACGGGCAGTGGCCGCCGCTCGTAAACGCTTCGCGGAAACCAGGCGAGTGGCAGACGTTCGATATTGTGTTCGAAGCACCACGGTTTGAAGGGGGCAAGCTCGCAAAGCCCGGTTACGCAACCGTTTTTCATAACGGTGTTCTCGTCCATCATCATCAGGAGATCATCGGCCAGATGGCGCACCGCATCGTGCGCGCCTATGAGCCGCACGAAGCGGAGGAGCCGTTTGCGTTGCAGGATCACGATACGCCGGTGCGGTATCGGAATATTTGGGTCAGGCGGGGAAGGAATTACGATGGGAATCGAGTGCTGGCTCCGGAGAACAGATGATTTCCTCGGAAGACTCCCCGCCCTGGCCTCGTCGGCTGAATCGAAGCTCCCGCCTCAGCACACCAGATCTTGACGGCCAATCTTGAAGTTGCCGAGGTTCCCCAGGATCGTGAGCGCAATTTGCTCGCTGCCGAAGAATGTCTTCGCGATCCCCTGGATTTCCTCCGCCGTCACCGCTTCGATCGCCGCCGTCACTTCGTCGAGCGAGATAAACCGGCCGAAATACATCGCCTGCCTCGCCAGATTCGACATGCGGCTGGAGGTCGATTCCAAGCTCAGCATGAGTGAGCCCTTCAGGTGATCTTTCGCGCGGCGCAGTTCCTCGGCGGGAACTTCCTCGTTCTTCAGTTGGCTGAACTCCTTGAGAATGGAATCCACCACCTTGCGCGCCGACTTCAGGGAAGTACCGGCGTAGATCATCAGGCACCCGGTATCGCTGTACGTATTCAGTTCGGAGAACACGGCGTAGGCGAGACCCTGGCGCTCGCGAATGTTCTGAAACAGGCGGGAACTCATGCCGCCCCCGAGCAACGTATTCAACACGTAGCACGCGAAGCGGGATTCGTGTGAAAGGTGGAACGACGGCACGCCCAGGCACAAATGCACCTGCTCCAGTTCCTTTTTCTTCTTTAGCGAGATCGCGGCGTACGTGCCGGGCGCGGGCTCGGCGGGACGCGGCCCCAAATCGGGCAACTTCTCAAAGTGCTGCCGCGCCAGATCCACCATTCGCTCGTGAGCCAGATTTCCGGCCGCGGTGATCAGAGTGTTTGACGACCCGTAGGCGCCGCGATAGAACGAGTCGACCGCTTCGCGATCGAAACTCTCGATAGTCTTCTTCGATCCGAGTATCGGCCGCCCAAGCGCGTGGTCTTTCCAGAAGTTAGACGAAAAAATCTCGTGGACCAGATAATCCGGACTGTCGGCGTCCATCTTCAACTCTTCGAGAATCACGCCTTTTTCTTTTTCGATGTCCTCGGGCCGGAAAAGAGGGTTTAGAACCAGGTCCGCCAGAACGTCGAAGGCCTTGGGCAAGTGCTCGTCGAGAACCTTGGTGTTGTAGCAGACCATTTCCTTGGCGGTGAACGCGTCAAGGTTGCCGCCGATGGAATCAACCGACCGCGCGATTTCCTCGGCCGAGCGGTTCTCTGTGCCCTTGAAAAGCATGTGCTCGATGAAATGCGTAAGTCCGTTCTGATCGGAGGTCTCACGCCGTGAGCCCGAGTTCACCCACACGCCGACGGAAACGGACCGGACGTGGGGCATGACCTCGGTGATGACACGGACGCCGTTTGCAAGCAGGGTGACTTCGATGTCGCGGATGGGCGCAACGGTGGTTGACAAGTGAAAAATGGGCCTCTCTTGTTTTTACCACCTTTCGGGCGGCAGTGAGGGCCGGTCAGGCCGTCTTCTCTCTGGAGTAACAAACCGGTTCGATCGCGCATTCGGCGCAGCGAGGCTTCCGCGCCTGGCAGGGGCCTCGCCCATGGTGGATCATCTGATGTGAAAACAGAATCCAGCGGTTCTTCGGGAGGATCTTGATCAGGTCGCGCTCAATCTTGACGGGGTCCGTGTTCTTCGTCAGATCGAGGCGCAGCGAAAGCCGCTGCACATGCGTGTCCACCACCACTCCCGACGCGATTCCGTACGCCGTTCCCAGCACAACGTTCGCGGTCTTGCGCGCCGCTCCCGGAATCGTGAGCATCTCCTCAATCGTACGTGGGACTTGGCCTCCAAAAGTGCCGAGCACCGCCTTTGCCGCTCCCACGATCGACTTCGCCTTGTTGTTGAAGAAACCGGTAGAGCGGATGTCCTCCGCCAGCACCTCCGGCCGAACCGCCGCGAAGTCCTTAACGGTAGGATATTTCGCGAAGAGGCCGGGCGTCACCAGGTTGACGCGCTTGTCGGTGCACTGAGCGGAGAGGATAGTCGCGACCAGCAGTTCCCAAGGGTTGCGGTGCGTGAGAGCGCAGGTGACGTTCGGATACATCGCGTCTAGCCCCGCGAGAATCGCGTCCAGATGCGCCTTGCGCGCGGCTGCCGTTTTTGGCTTTCCGGCCATTGAGATCTCGTATGATAGCATTTCATGCTGTCGCGGCATGGTTGAGAAGCTCGGGACGCACGGGTCAGAGGCGCGAGGGCAAATGGGAAGGAAAGAGGTCTCACAATCCACGAAAATGACGGTTCTGACGGAAGCAGGTTACCGGTGCGCGGTTCCTGCGTGCCGAACGATTTTAGTTTCTAGCACGTCCATTTTTGAGAGTTCGTCTCTCAGATTTTCAAGCGGCGAGTAGATCGAGAACCCGTTGAACCAGATGGCGCGGAACGGGTACTCTTATTTACTCCAACCATTCGCGCCCGGCGGCGGCTGGTAGTGCGTCGACCCATTGACCGCGCAGGCTCTTGCTCCCGCGCCGGCGATCGGCCACGATCCACACGACTTCGGTGGAGGCATGCGGCTGAGTTGAGTGCATTCCAGTCGCCGGATTCAAAATCGCGCGAGCGGCTTCGTCTCGGTTCCGACGCGAAACGAGCGCGTCACAAACTCGTTGGCCGGCAAGCCGAGGATCACGGGCTTCAGGACCACTATAACCTCGCCGTCTCCGCGGTTCCGTTCATTTTTTCGCATGAGAGGACCAATGCCTGGCAGGGTCGAGAGGCCGGCGATCCCGCTAAAGCTCCGCGCCTCGGTGGCATTCATCATTCCCGCTACGACACCCCACTCGCCGCTGCGCAGGCGTGCGCGCGAGGTAACCTTGCGGTTTGAGATCGTGGGTATCCCATTGAAACTCTCGCTTCCCAGAACTTTGAATTCGGCTTCGATTTCGAGCGTCACTTCCTGGCCATCGTGGATCTTCGGCGTGACTTTCAAGGCGACGCCGAGGTCTTCGAAATTGAAGGAAGGCGGGGGTTGGAAAACCTGCCCGGGGGTATCGATAATGCCGAAGTAACCGCTGGTGAGGATTGGATAGCGGTCCCCGATATGGAAAGTGGCCGGCTGTCCATCCAGAGAACGCAATTCCACACGTAACAGGTTGGACGAATTGGACTTGTTCAGCTCCGCGACGATGGCCGCATCGGCGATCCCGATCCCGAAAGCCGCCTGTCCGCCGCCAAAGCGAATCAACCGCCCGAGGCCCTCGGCAGACGAGGGAAGGTTGTTCAGGATTGTCGACAGGCTGACCGCGGGAAAGCGTGTGGGCATGCGAAGACCATAGGTCAGAAGCTCGCTCCGGGCCACTTCCAGGAACTGCAGTTCGATGGAGACCGCAGGCCGGCGCGACATCAGGTCCTGGAGAATTCCGACCGCGGGCATTGCTTTCGGGGCCGTGTCGCGGATGAGGATCATGCGCCTCCCGGCGTCCACGTGGAACTTGGCGAACTGCATCACCTGACGGACGGCCTGCCCCATTTCCGTGGCTTCCTGAACCGTCACCGCTTCCGGAATAGGAATGATCAGGCTCACGACCGGCTCAATCTCCTGCCGCTTCTGCTGCGTGTCTTTCGCTGCCAGGAACAAGCGGTCCGACAGCGGAATGAGGAAGGTCCCAGTGGCGAGTCCGAGCGCGCGGAGGGCTTCGCGGTAACCGGCCTGTCCCATCTGAAAGCGTATCGATGGACCGGGTTGAAACTCACCGTCGAAGACGACATCGAGCCCAAAGGCATGGGCGACTTGCTCGTACAACACCTTCGCGTCTCCCTTGATGTCCAAATCCTTACGGTCAGCCGAGGCCTTGAGCTCGGTGGGTGGCAGAGGCTTGCGCGCGTCGTCAATCTCCATCGCGGTAAAAGGCTCGGCCGGCTCGACAGCAAGCTCCTCTTCAACCGGCACAGGAGCAGAGGGAGGGGGAACCGGCTTGGCCTGAAGCGCGGCGCGGGTTCGCACGGCCTGGCTCCGAAGCCAGTAGAGCTTGCGATCAGGGTCGAGAACCGCGGCCTGTGAATAGAGCAGGTAGGCACGGGCCATTTCTCCGGCACGCTCGGCCTTCCGCCCCTCCTGATACACGGAAACAGCCGTCTGAGCCGCGAGCGGCGCGACGCTCGTCCATGCGAGTGCAAGGAGACACGCAGTTTGGACGCAAACGCTTCTACGGACTAGCACACTATCATGACGCTCCGGCCGGGGCTTCCGTTTAGACGCGGTAGGTATCCGGCCGCCAGTTCTTCACGGCGCGCTTGATCGCGTCGGGAGCCATGTTCTGTTCGGCGGCGGTTTGGGCAAGCCCCACGAACTCTTCGTCGGACGCGAATCGCAGAGCGACAATCTGTTTCGGACTCAAGCGCGGATCTAGGAGCCGGCCGGTCAACACGTAGTGACGCAGATTCTCTTCCGGGCGGATCGCGCGGTCTTGCGCCCCGAGGGCGAACACGCGACCAAACGCGGCCGCGAAGAAGGTGCATGCGGTCAGCACTAAAATCAGCGAAGCGCTATAGATCCGCTGGTGATCGCCGAACGACTGGTAAAGGTTTACGCAGGCGCCGATGAAAGTCAACAAGAGGACGCTCAGCAGCGTCAAAAATCCGGGCACGAGCCGGCGGTGGTTCTGGTAGTTCTGTGGAGGCATAGAACCATGATCGCATCTGAATTGGCTCGACACGTGTGTGAACCTGAGAGATTTCGGAGGCCTGGAAGCCGCGCGGCTCAACGCGAGCTTTCAGCATTCGGCGGTCAGCGATATCGGCTTCGACCGGATGCCGTGAGGCTGGCTTGACCGCACGGCTTTGAATCTTCGCCGGGTTGAGGAGATTGCCGGATTCTGTTTCGACACCACGCTTGCAAAAGGTGTGCCCTGCCGAGGCAGGGCTGCGGACGCCATGAGGGAGCGTGCGATCTCTTTCAGCGAGGCCCTAACGAAGCCGAGCGGACCGGGCTGCGCAGGGGCAAGCGCTACGCGTGCCGGCAGGTTCGTGCGGAAACCGTTCCGGATGGGTATGGACAAGAGCTTCGTTGGGACAAAGCACCGTCCAATTGCCGGCGCATTGGAAGACGAGGAACTCGCCCGAAAGCCAATGCTGGGTGAGTGATTATTCTCGACGCCAACTTTTTAACCTACGCCGTCAACCAGGACGCTCCATGCTCCACAAGGCGAAGCCCCGAGTGTTGTCCGGACGGCAGTAGGCCTGCCGTGGAAGGAACTTCCCCATTCCTTCGGCTGACCGGGCCTGTTCCAGCGTCCACTATCCCTGGAGGCCCCTCGATCTCCTGGCCCGCTGGCTCGATGATCCCTGCGTCACGATCGTGCATCCCGATCCGCGTCACTTGTCGATTCTGCGCTGTCAGTCGAGCGGTGGCATCCTGCTTAATCAGCCTGTCCTGGCTATGTCGTTCGCAGCCGGGGCGGGCATGAGCACGAAGTGACGGGGATTCAGGAATCCGATCGCTCGGCAATGAAGATCTGATTCTTAGGCTTGTACCCCGGCAGTACCACTACGTTCGCGAACACATCCACACCTCGGTGACCCGTACCCGGCGTAATGTAGACCACCGATCCCGGTCGCAATGGCACATGTACGTGCTCGCTGAGATCGGCATTTCCTTCCTCGACTTCGGGCCACAACGTCAGGCCCGGGGATCTTCCGCAGGTCGAAAGTCCGTAAACTCCTGGGTCAGCGGCGAAATAGAACTCGCCTTGAGGCTTGCCTCCGCCGACGGCTCGCCGCGGATGGTAATGCGCTCTGGAGGTCTCTGCCGCGATATTGACGAAATGGGCGTTCACCTGATTCACGCCATCCGGATTCTCCGCGGTGACTCCGCGCTTCGCATAGTAAGTCAGCGGCATCCGCCGGAACGCGTTCCATTCGAAGTTGCACCCGCCCGCGGTGTCTTTCAAATAACGTAGTCGCCGCACCGCCGGGATGTGACGTATCGGCGACGGCGTCGCGATCTCCCAATAGCGAAAGTTTCCCCGTACCCGAAGCGGTTCCTCTCCCACCACTATCTGGTCGCCCGCCTGGACCCTTTCCCACCCCGAAAACTTCCTGACGGAGAAACCGACCTGGTCGTAAAGAGCTTCAAACAGCGCGATGAAATCGCCAAATGCACGGTCCGACGGGACGCCCTCGTACTCGATCCAAGCCCAAAGATCGTTCGCCGCGTCGCCGGTGTAACGGTCTCCCCGTAACCGTGAGCAGATGCTCGAAATGGCGGCGCGCAACTCTCCGCTGAAGGAGTCCATTTGTGTAGCGGCGTAACGCACGGCGGCCGCCCACTCGGGAGGCGTTTTCTCCGCTTCATATTCCGGAGGAAGAGGTTGGCCGTCACCCTCCTTGGTCCGATAACCCCTGGCCAGCCAAATCTCGCCGCTGCCTTCCTGAATCCAGCGCACCCGCCCATGCCGGAGGGACTGCCATTCTTCCTCGGCGCGAACGTGCCCGGCACGCAAGCTATAGCCGGGATTCCACGCGTCGAACAACTCCAGGACCGAATCGAGAGACGCCGCGTCGTCCATGTGTCCAGCGGCGTAGTAAGCGCTCGTCACGTCGCCATGATACCTGAGAACAGCGGCCACGCGAGGAGCGCGGTTCTCCCCGTTTGTAATTTTCGGAATCAAGTTGCCCACTTCCGTCAGGATTATTCGGCATGTTTCGCCTTCAACGCTGACGGCAGCGTCCGCGCAAGATGCCCGCCGGAGCATGGCCGTCCAACTCGCATGGGAACATCTCGTTCAAGGTCGAGAAAGCCGTTCGATGCGGCCACGACCCGTAGCGTGCCAGGAATGGAAAGGGCCAGCCGGATCTTCAGAGCCGCGCCTGCTTGTTCCAAATGATTGGATGTGAAGTCGCTGGCATTGTCCGTGTAAACACCTCGGGGATGCCCCACACAACCCAGTGCGAATCCTCTTTGGGCCAGATTGCGTGACGCAGCGCCAAGGATGTGGCAACGCGGACGGGTCTTAGGACAAGAGAAAATACCCAGCCATCGCCCGGCTGTAATCGTCGATGAGGGTGCCGGCCAGGGCTTGGCTGCTTCGCCACCGAGGCCGATGTTGATTTTCAAAAGGCAGTTCTTGGCCCCCCCGACCCTACCTTGGGCTGCTCTCGTTGATTATCCGTACTGGATCAATTCCGCCGATTTGGGCTTACAACACCAACTCGCAAATCGGCGTACTCGTGCACATTCGTGTGCCGGGAAGCCACCATCGGCGCTCCGACCAGATTGGACGCCCAAAACCCCAGTATGCTCACATCCCCCGAGCCCGTTATGTGAACCAGGTCCGGTCGAAACTCGCGCAACCGCTCCACCGGAAACGAAAGCGGGCCGCGCCGCAACTCCAACTCCTGCATCGGACCCTTTCGTCCGGAATCCCGTCGTTTCGCCGCCGCAGGCACAAAAAAAGGCAGATCACGCCTTCGCGCAAAATCCACATACTCCTGGCACAGCGTCCCACCCCGTTCGACTCAAAATACGAATCGGTAATCAATACCACCCGCCGCCCCGCGGCCAACGGACGTTCCACGCTCGTCAACCAATCACCGTAGTTGGCGGAGCAGTCCGGTAATTTCAGATTGCGGCCCAGGCCGAAAAGTTGGAGCCTCCTCAAAAAGCACACCAAAGACCCATCAACATTGGCTCCGGCGCATACCGCTGACGATTTCCTGCCAGGAACGTGCAGAATCCAGATGTTGAGGCCCTAAAACACGAACCGAGCCTGCACCTGGTACATCCTGTTCAGAGACGACGTCTGGCTCGTGATCCGCCCGAAATTGGTCGACGTCGGATTCAAATCCGGCGGATTCATCTGCGAACGGTTCATCAAGTTGATTGCGTCGCCACGCACTTGGAACCGCACCCGCTCCGCAAATTTGAACTCGCGCAAAACGTTCAAATTCCATTGGTTCAACCCATCCGCCCGCAGCCCATTCAAAAAGCGAGGGAAAACCCGCGTCTGAAATCCCGCCGGTTGATTGCTGGCTACCCGCTCAAACGGCAGGCTGCTGTCGAACCACCGCTCGTACGTCTTGCTCCCACCCAACGAAGCGTCCGCTTCCAGCTTGCCGATGTCGCCGTTGTAGAACAGGTTCCCCCAAGCCAGCTGCGGGCCATTCTGGAACTCGTACGTCGCCGCCATCTGCCATCCACCCAGCAACACGTTGGCCACCCCGCTCTCCAGGAAAGCCCGGCCCTTGCCGAAAGGCAGCTCGTAGATCCCCGTCACTGTGAACCGGTTCGGACGCGCCGTATCACTCGGCCACCACACCGACGGCTCCTGGTTAAACTCATTTTCCAGAATGTCAAAACGGGTCTGCCGCGTTCTCGCATACGAGGCATTCAGATTGAACCCCCGCGCAAACCGCCGTTGAAAATTCACCTCCAGCGAATGCGTGCTCGCCTTTCCGGTCGGGACTGTGGCGCTTAAAAGCCCATTCATCTGCGGAAAGTCCCGCAGCAACTGGTTCTTCGGAATCGTCGGGCTCGTGAACCGTCCCAACGTCGACAGGTGCTGGTAAAGCACCGGACTGGACGTCCGCAGCGATTCGAAGTTACTCAACAGAAACGGATTCGGCACGTTCCGGTTCAACTCATTCGCCAGCGCGTTATTCCGCCTGTTCGACTTGTTCCAGTAACCCTCCGGCAAAAAATCCAACCGCGTGTTGGTCGCCGGCGGCACCCGATCCCCCCGCTGGCCCCAATAAGCCACCTCGATCATCATGTCCTTCGAAATCTCTCGCTGTACGCCAACCCGCCATCGCTGCACCCGCGGATGCTGCCGATCGAAGTCAGTGAAGGTGAACCCCTGGCCCGCCCGCGCCATCGAACCCAGCGCGTCGCGCAACGGCACATCAAAGCGAGTTCCGTTTGCCCGCACCGGAAACGGATCCGTCAGCGGAGAGATGCCGGCCCCAGGATTCCCGGCGTTCCAAGTAGTCCCGAAATCGTTCGTCAGGTTCGTCGTCGTCGCCCGCGCAAAACCATATTGGTTCGCCCCTTGATTCATCACGTTCAGCGTGTCGTAGTAAGTCCCGTAACCTCCGCGGATCACTGTCTTGTCGTTGCCCTGCCAAGCCGCCGATACGCGCGGCAGCCACATCAGCTCGTTCCGCCACAATCGCCGCGACGCCCCGTTCACCCCGGCGTAAACACTACCACCCCGCACCAGAAACTGGCTGGCCGGCAGCTCCGGCAGCGGGTTGCGCGCATAGGCCGCCTGCGCTCCCGCGGCTATCGGCAGCTCCAGTTTCGGATCAAAGTAAGTCAATGCGCGGTTATACCGCTCCGTCGGACCCTGCTCATACTCCATACGCAAACCAAGCGTAACCGTCAACTTACGCGTCACTCGCCACGTATCCTGCGCAAACCACGCATAGTACGGGCTCGTCAGTGCGAAGTTGTCGTTCGTATCCACCGACGCCGCCGTCGGAATTCCCAGCATAAACGTCGCCCAGTCCAGCCCCAGGCTCGCCGCCGGAACGAATCCGTCTTCATCCTTCCGCACATAGTTATTCCCAAAATTAAACACGCCCGAAGTGAGTCCGCCGTTTTGTAATTGCGTCCGGAAATGCTGCCGGAAATCGACTCCAGCACGCAGGGAATGGACGCCCCGAATGTGCGTCGTATTAAACTTCACGGCCTGCTGCCGGCCCTTCGTCCCTGGGTCCACCTGCACTCCCATGTACATATCGCCGTTCCAATGCGTCATCCCAGGAAAAACAATCCGCGGCATCACACAACTGGCGCCGCACTTGGCATCCATGTACGCCGGCAGCCCCACATCGCTCGGCTTATACTTCCGCGTGCCCAACCGCTGGTTCTGCAGCAGAAACCAATTCGTATCCACCGTAACGTTGAAGACCGTCGAAGCGCTCGCCGCGAACGTCCAGTCGGCGGCCGCGCTGACGGCCGGCCGCTTCTCGTCCCAGTTCAACAGTCCGCGCTCTGTTTCGTAAGTGTAATCCTGCGCCCCCTCCAGAAAGTCACTCTTAAACCACCGAAAGAAGAAGCGATGATTGGAGGTCGCCTGATAGTCGATCCGGTTGTTCCACGATCGGTAATCCACATTGTTCGGCATGCCCGTCGCCAGATAATTGTTAATCGGGTCCCGGCCCGTCGTGTCAACGTTCGGCAGTGGCATTCGCTTCGCGTAAAAGTCGTAGATCGGGTTCCGCAGACGAGCCTGCGGCAGGATATTGCCAGGAAACGGAGTACGAACCCAGTGGCCGGGTCGCGCCGGATCCGGCCGCGTCGAAACCGGATCGTACACCTGGTAACGAACCGCGTCAACGCGCAACAAATCCGAAAAATCGCCGTTCCGCATCGCCGCCGTAGGCACCGTATGGTTGATCTCGCTCGGCCGCGCCGATTGGCGATTCTTCAGCTCCGAAAAGCCCAGAAAGAAAAATAGCTTATTCCGGCCATCCACAACCTTTGGGATATGGACCGGCCCGCTGATCGTCGCCTGGTAGTTCAGCGTCTTGCCCGAATTCAGCATCGGCGAATCCGCCAGTCTCCGCGCCTCCGCCGTATTGCCTGCCGTATTCAGCGCCGATACCTGCGCCCAGCGCGCCTGCTTCACAAAAAACGACGCCGCGTTCCAACGCTGGTTGATGAACTGTAACGTGCTCGTCCCGTGAAATTGATTGGCGCCCGCCTTCGTCGACATCGAAATACCCAACCCCGTCGCGTGGCCAAACGAAGCATCAAAATTGGAGGTCTCAATCTTAAACTCATCAATCACGTCCGGGCTCGGCATGATCGACGCCCGTCGATCCGTCCCGTTCGTCGAAGCCCCGTCAATCGACCATTCATTCCCTCCCACCGCACCCGGCGAGTTGTACGCCGACCCGCCCCCCACCTGCCCTTGCACCAAAAACTGCGTCGTGCCTGGCACCTGCACACCCGGCGCCATCCGCGCCAGCGCCATCACGTTATTGCCGATCACCGGCAGGTCCATCACCTCGCGGTTCGTCATGCTCCGCCCCGTGCTCACCGAACTCGTCTCCAACATCGGCGCCTCAGCCGAAATCGTCACCGACTCCGTCACCCCTCCCACTTCCAACTGCACGTTCACCTTCAGTTGATCGCCCAAACCCAACGTGACTCCCGACTGCACCACTCTCTTGAATCCAGCCATCTCCACAGACACCGAATAAATGCCCGGCAGAAGAAGCGGAGCCTCGTAGTAGCCGCTCGGGTTCGTCTTCAACCTGGTCACCGTCGCGGTGCCGGTATTGGTTACCGTCACCCCGGCGCCCACGACCGTAGCTCCTTGAGTGTCGATTACCGTACCCGAGATAATACCCCGGGTGTCCTGAGCGGCAAGAACCGCGGGCAGAAGAAGGACGACGAACCTGGTCGAAAAGCGCATGGCAGAACTCCAAAACACGAAAAGTTGTGTGTACGAACCTATCACAAGCACGCCCGCGAGTACATCCTCATCGCCCTGAGTAAGTAACGTTCACCCCCCGCTCGTGGCGCCAGGACGGGTAGACCGAACAGCCCATGTTGCGCAACCCAGCGTTTGCGCGGTTCGAAACGGAACGTCTGCGGCATCCGCCACGGACTGCAATGACTGGTTCTGCTCCAGGTGAGGTTGGATCAGTCGAAACAGATCGAGCGTGGGTTTCCGGGCCTCTTCCGCGAGCCCCACGGGTTGGTCCACACTTGAAGGTGACGCCGCCCACGAACGTGTCCGCCCGCAACCGGCGGCTGGGGTTTAACGGCTCCGCTAGCGTATCGAAAAACACAGCCGCGCCGTCCGCGCGTCTCACGGCGAGAAGCATTCGTCGCGCGGACGTTGTAGAATAACCAACTCATGCCCGCGAATGGCCCTTACCTCATCGCTTTGACGCTGGCCTCGATCGGGCTGCTGCTTTTCCTGATCCTTGCCGTCCGCCTTCACGCGTTTCTCGCCCTCATCCTTTCGAGCATGGCGCTCGGACTCGCGGCCGGCATGGCTCCGGCGCAGGTGCTCAAATCCGTCCAGACCGGCTTCGGAGAGGCGCTGGGCTTCATTGCCGTCGTTGTGGGGCTTGGAGCAATGATCGGCCGCTTCCTCGAACACTCCGGAGGAGGACGTCAGCTGGCGGATTGGCTTCTCGAAAGATTCGGACGCGACCGCGCGGCCTGGGCCGTGATGACCGCCGCTTTCCTCGTCGGTCTGCCGATCTTCTTCGAAGTCGGGTTCATCATTCTCGTGCCGATCGTCTGGAACCTCGCCCGTGAGTCGAAGCGCTCGCTGCTGTTTTACGGAATGCCGATGACGGCCGAGCTGACGGTCGTTCACGCGCTGGTTCCGCCGCATCCCGCCCCCGCCGCGGCCGCGCAACTCCTCGGCGCGGACCTCGGCCGCACGATACTCTACGGCGTCGCGGTATCGATCCCGATGACAATCCTGGGCGGCATCTTCTACGGCGGCTGGATCTCGAAGCGCCTCGACATTCCGGTGCCTGAAATGGCCAAACAGTCCGCCGAGGCCACTTCGACCGACGCCGGCTCTCCGCCGCCGGTGTGGCTCGTGATTCTTATCCTTCTCATGCCGGTCATTTTCATTTTCGCCGCGACCATCTTCGACATGACGGACGCGCCCGGCAAATCGATCCTCGGGTTTTTCGGCCACCCGTTCACGGCGCTGACCGTGACCACCCTCGCGGCCATGATTGTCTTCGGCTCCGCGCGGGGCCTGAGCCGCGACAAGATCGCCAGCATGGCCACCAGTTCTCTCGCGCCCATCGGTACGCTGCTCGTCATCATGGGTGGCGGCGGCGCGTTCAAGCAGGTGATAGTCGATTCCGGCGTCGGCCCCTACGCAGGCAAGTTGCTTGCATCGTCGAGCATTTCGCCTCTAATTGTGGCCTACGTGATCGCCGCCGCGATGCGCGTGGCGCAAGGTTCGGCCACGGTCGCAATCATCACGGCGGCTGGAATCGTGGCGCCGCTCGTCAAGGGGCTGCAAGGCTACCAGCCCGAAATGATTGTCCTCGCCGTCTCCTGCGGCGGCACGATTCTCTCGCACGTCAACGACGCGGGCTTCTGGATGGTGAAGGAGTACTTCGGAATGACCGTCCCACAGACGCTGCGAAGCTGGACTACCATGAAGGTGATCGTGTCGGTCTTCGGGTTTGGGCTGGTCATGGCCGCGCAGGCGGTCTTTGGGGGCTGAGACGAGAGCAGTCGTTGAGACAGAAATGCTGAAATTGAAACTCATGCAGACCAAAGTGTACCTACTCGCGCTCGCCCTTCCGCTGGCGGCTCAGGTTCAGCCGCCGCCGAAACCGCCGGTTCCGGCGATGCCGGAGAACGTGATTTATGAACCGAATATCCAGTACTCGAACGTTGGCGGCAAACTCGAGCTCGACGTGGTTCGTCCCAAGGGCGCAGGGCCGTTCCCGGGCGTCTTGTGCATTCACGGCGGAGGCTTCAGGCGCGGCAACCGCGAGAGCTATTTGCCGCTGTGCATCAAACTCGCGCAGCGCGGTTACGTTGCCGCGACCGTGAGCTATCGCCTCTCCCCCGTAAACCAGTTTCCCGCGCCGGTCGAAGACGTGAAGGCGTCCGTCAGGTGGATGCGGGCGCACGCCTCGCGCTTCTCGCTCGATCCGGACCGCATCTGCGCAACGGGCGGATCGGCCGGCGGCCACCTCGCTCTATTCCTCGGCCTAACGGCCGGCATCCGCGAATTTGAGGGGAGCGGGCCGCATCTCGACGAATCGAGCCGTGTTTCCTGCGTGGTCGATTACTACGGACCCACCGATTTCACCAAGTCATACGGAAAAAGCGTGGACGCGGCCGAGGTGCTTCCGCTGTTTCTCGGCGGAGATCTGGACCATGCCCGTAAAGCGCACGTGCGGGCAAGCCCTCTCAATTGGGTGACCCCTTCCGCCGCGCCGGTCCTCGCGGTGCATGGAACCGTGGACCGCTATGTGGAGCATGCGCAGTCTGTTTGGCTCGTCGACCGCTTGCGCGCCGCGGGCGTCCATGCGGAACTTGAAACTATCGAAGGCTCCGATCACGGCTTCAAGGGCGCCGACGCCGACCGCGCCGAGAAGAGGATGTTCGACTTCCTCGACAAGCGTCTGGCGAAAAAGAACGAAATCAAGATCGTGGCCGCCGATCACGGCCCGGGCGGCGAAGTGCTGGGCTTGCTGTGGCCTTCAGGTAAGGTCTTGTGGCGCGTACCCAATTTCCGGGGTCACGACGTGCAGTCTCTTCCGAATGGCAATGTGCTCTACACCATGGGACCCAAGAAAACGGTGGCCGAAATGGACGCGCAACAGCGTACAGTATGGAGCTACGGACCTGACGAAGGATTGGTGCATCCTATAACCGCCGAACGCCTGGGCAACGGGAACACCCTCATCGGAGATGCCAGGCTTGGCCGCGTGATCGAGGTCGATCCGAGGAAGAAGATCGTGTGGAAATACGAAAACGCGGACATGGCGAACATGCGGATGCGCAACTGCCGCCGCACGGACGCCGGGACGACGCTCATTTCGATCGAGCGGGCGGGAAAGATCGTCGAAGTGAACCGCGCCGGGGAGATCGTGTGGACCTTTGCGCCGGGCGAAATGCGGCTGCCCTACAAGGCCATTCGAATGCAGAATGGGAACACGATCGTGGGCATGACGAATCCGGGCGAGATCGTAGAGGTGGATAAGGCCGGCAAAATCGTGCGCTCGGCCGGCGGCCAAAAGATGGACGTGCAGTTCGGATGGGTTTCCGGAATGGCTCTCCTGCCGGGCGGGAACCTTCTGATTTCGGACTACACGGGCAGACGGTTGGCGGAGGTGGACAAGAAAGGCGCAATCGTCCGCGAATTGCGTACCGGACCGTGGACGATCGCGAGTGTCGCCGTCGTGGAGTAGGGGTCCCTTCTTCCGGTCAAACGGCAGGACCGAAAAACCTTCGCGCCGGGAAATCCCCGACGGGCTGCGAAACTGGCAGACGACAAAAAGCAATCCTCTGCCCCACTGCACTTTGCGCCGCGGCCATCCCCAACAGGCCACGAAAGGCGATGGGCTGCTCCAGCGTTACAGATCCAGGTACAAATCGGGGGCCGCAGGTTCCTGTCAGGCCCTTACCCAATCGACCCTGAAAGAAAGCCCAACAAGTCCCCTTTCTCTCGCGCCAGGTTACGCAGGCGGCCGAAATCCTTCGCCTCCTGGCACAGTTGGAGAACAGTCGGACAACCAAGCTGCGAAGGCTCCGCGTCGCGCAGATATTGAACGTGGACTTCGATCGCTTCTTCGAACCGCTCCGCGTGCGCGAGCAATCCGACCAGCGCCTGCGCCACGCTCGCCGTTACGTCGTTCGGATCGTCGTCTTCCAGTTTCCTGCGAAAGTGCGCGATCGCGGCATCTTTGTCTTCGCCGAGCAGCGCGCGCAGATAATGCCCGCAATCCTCGTAAACGTTCTGAAACGGGGGATCGCCCCGGAACTGAAACATCGGAGAGAGCCGCGCGCCGTACTCGGTCAACTCAACGGCCAGCGCAAGCGTTTCGCGATCTTCGAGTTCCAGGCTGTACCGGACGATGGAGACCAGGTGCGAGGTGTCCACATAGTAGTTGGTCCCTTCGAAGAGCCAGTCACGACCGGCCATCAGTTCGCGCAGACCGGCGGCGGCCGGTTCCGCGCCTTCCTGCGATGCAATGGTCCGCTTCATGCTTTCGCAAATATCGCGATACAGCGTCCGGACCAGCAGTTTCAGGCTCTCTTCGCGCCCTTCACGCCCGGGGAACTGCCCGAAACTGGTGATGGCGCGGCAAAGGCCGTGGTTCGCCAGAATCAACTCGAACCCTCGCCTCGGATTCACGCGCTCGTGGTAGGCGATCTCAAGAATGGCATCGATCTCACCGCCCGCTTCCACCTTATCGATGGCTGCCGCGACCGGAGCCGCCTCGCCGATGGCGCGAAAATACGACCACGCGCGCGGGATGTCGCCGTCGCCGAGAAACAGGCTACCGGTTTCGCGCGCCGCGTCGATAAACCCCTTCTCATACGCCGGACGCGTGTCAGCCGGTAAATCTTCAAGCGAGCCGGCTTGCAGGAGGGGCATCCCAAGTTCCCGCCGCTTCTGCATCAACCGCAGTTCAAACAGCAACGGGTACTTCTTTTCCGCGCGAAACTTCCGCGAGAGGAAATCGAAAGCTCCGTCCGCGCCGCCGGTCCGCAGCGCTTCTTCCACTTGTGCAAAAGCCTCTTCCGTCATAGCGTGATCCCCAGAATACCGCCTTTGCGCTACATTTATCTGATGCGGCTGTTGCTTCCCTTGAGCCTATTGCTGGCGGCTTCCCTCATTCGCGCGCAGGAACCCTCTTCGCGCCCCTTCTGGCGGCCTGTCGTAATGGGCACGCATGGCATGGTTGCGGCCGAGCATCCGCTCGAAGCGCTCGCCGGGTCTCAGGTATTGCAGGCGGGCGGAAACGCGTTCGACGCAGGCGTCGCGATGTTCTACATGACCGCCGTCGTCGAGCAGCATCAGGCGGGCATCGGCGGGGACGCGTTCATCCTCGCCTATCTGGCGAAGGAGAAGCGCACCATCTTCATCAACGGCACCGGACCCGCTCCCAAGCTCGCGACGCGCGAGTTCTATCGCAAACTCGGCAGGATTCCGGAGGCCGGGCCGCTCTCGAGCACCGTGCCTGGAGCGGTGGGCGCATTCGATCTCGCGCTCAGGAAGTATGGCACGCTCGACTACAAGACCCTCATGAAGCCCGCCTACGAGGCCGCGGCCGAAGGCCATCCGCTCACGCATTGGAGCGCCTCCATGCATGCGGAAGGAGCGAGGAAGATCTCGCCGTTTCCCACGTCGGTGGCGGCTCTGCTCAAGAACGGAAAGCCGTTCGATCCAGGCGATCTCTTCGTGCAGCCCGATCTCGCGAAGACCCTTCGCGCCATTTCCGATGGAGGCGCGGATGCGTTCTATCGCGGTCCCATCGCGCGGCTGATCGACGGTTTCTACCGCAAGCAAGGCGGCCTGGTCCGGTACGAGGACCTGGCCGCCTACAAGCCGGAGGAGGCGGAACCGATCCACGCACCGTACAAGGACCTCGATATCTATCAATGCCCGCCGAATTCGCAGGGCATCGTGCTGTTGATGGCCCTGAACATGATGGAGCCTTCGGACTTCAGGCAGTTGAAGCACAATTCGCCCGAATACGTGCATCAGGTGACCGAAGCGCTGAAGCTTGCCTTCGCCGACCGCGACCGCTACATCGCTGACCCGCGCACCACGGATGCGCCTGTCGCGGAGCTGCTGTCGAAGGATTACGGGAACGCGCGGCGGGCGCTGATCAAGCCGGATCGCGCCATCCGCGGAGCCGCGCCGCCGGGCGATCCACGGAACGGAAAGGCCGTTCTCGCGGGCCATGAAGTGAACTACGAAAGCGGCGCGCGGGCCACCGCTCCTTCGGGTGACAAGCCTTCGGCACAGGGCGAAACGTCGTCATTCGTGATCGCCGACAAGTTCGGCAACGTCGTCTCGGTGACCCACAGCGTCAACGCCACGTTCGGGAGCGGTCTCGTGGTGGAAGGCGGGGGCTTCGTGCTGAACGATCGCCTTCCGTATTTCAGCCTGGACGAAAACGACCTCAACCGGCTCGAGCCCGGCAAGCGCCCGCGACACACGATCAACCCCGCCATCGCGCTGAAGAACGGCAAGCCCTATCTCGCGTGGAACACGCCCGGCGGCGACAATCAGCCGCAGGCGATGCTGCAAGCGTTCCTCAACGTTCAGGAATTCGGCATGAACCTGCAACAGGCTCTTGAAGCGCCGACGGTCACGACCACGAGCTTCCATGCGTCGATGTTCCCGCAGCCAGTGGAAGGCAGGCTGACGCTGCCGAAGATACTGGCGGACGCGATTGCCCCGGCGCTCGCCGCGCGCGGACATCGCATCGAGGTCAGTGCGCTCCAAAGCCCCTACCGCCAACAGCCGTCGGGCGCAGGGGCGGTCAAGATGGTGCGCATCGACCCGGTGAGCGGCGTG
The DNA here is from genome assembly GCA_005808865.1 of Acidobacteriota bacterium. GTDB lineage: Bacteria > Acidobacteriota > Terriglobia > Bryobacterales > Bryobacteraceae > SYKU01. Next base: position 8,495 of record SYKU01000293.1, on the reverse strand, counting down.
ATGCAGGCCGGAGTCAGCCCGGCGAAGGACAACTACGTCATCGGCTGGTGACGGACCGGCCGGGAGTTCGTCGAAGAAGTTCAGCACGAAGGCCACCCGCCTGATCGCCCGCTGCCGCCCCCGCGCCCCAGCGCGAAGAAGCGCGACCAAGTGGTTCCGTCCATGCCGAGGTCCAGATTCTGGAGGGCTCCCGCATCCGCACGCCGCCGTCCGGCCCAGAGCCGCGGCTTGTCTCGAACGGCCGCGGCGCGTTTTCGGTGTCGTCGCCGAACAGGCGCGAATTGTCCTACCGCACACCGGAGGCGACACATCCATCCTGGGGCCAGCGTGGACCGATGGCGGCGGCGTCCAGTTCCAGATCCGCCGCCTGACCCGAAGGCCGGTTGTACGGACTTGCCACACACTTGGGCAGAAGACCGGCCGGGAGGCCGGTCCCACGGCTCATCGCACGCAGCGGAATCCGACGTTATTAAGGCCGCTGTCCGGCGTCGAATGGCCGCGCGCGGCAACGCGATAGCCACGGCAATGGCTCTCGCTGCACAGCCACGACCCGCCTCGCATCACGCGCTCCGCGCCCGCCGGCGGGCCTTGCGGCGAAACTGGCGGGCTGCGTGAATAGTAGCCGGCGTCGAACCAGTCGGCGCACCACTCCCACACGTTTCCGGCCATGCCGTGAAGCCCGTACCCGTTCGGTGGAAACCTGCCCGCAGGCGCACGACGCAAGTGCCCGTCCTGGCCTGTGTTCTTAGCCGGAAACGTTCCCTGCCACCAATTCGCAAGGAACTTCCCGCCTGGCCGCAGTTCATCGCCCCACGGGAAGATCTTGGCGGAGAGGCCGCCGCGCGCGGCGTATTCACAATCCGCTACCGGGGGAAGACGCTTCCGCGCCCACTTCGCGTATGCGGCCGCGTCGTTCCAGGAAACCTGGGTCACCGGCTCATGAGCCCCGGCGTTGGACTTCGGCCCATCGGGATGCCGCCAGTTGGCGCCATCCACGCGCCTCCACTCGCCGGTTTTCAAATCGAACACACCGGACCAGCCGAATTTTTCCGCCTCCGTCCTGTATCCGGAAGCTTTCACGAATGCCGCGAACCCGGCGACCGTCACTTCGGTCACGTCCATCTCGAAGCTCGCCACCGTCACGGTGTGCGCCGGACCTTCATACGGAAACCCGCCGCCGGTCCCCATCGAGAAGTCGCCACCCTCAATCCGAGCCATCGCCGCGGCAAGGGCCATGAGCGCGATCACGGAGTTGCGCGCAGCAGCTTTCGAAGCTCCCGCTTCATGCGCGCCAGCGTTGCAGCGAGCTTTGGGTCACCGATCAGGTTCTTCATCTCGTAAGGATCGGCCTTGAAGTCGTACAACTCATCCAGACTATCCGGCGCGCCGGGCGGATCGATGTAGTGAATGTACTTCCACTGCTCCGTGCGAACCGCCTGCCATGTGGGGAAACGCGGAACCTGCTGCTCCAGGTAGTACTCGGTCAGGAATGAAGTCCGCAAGCGGGCTCTTTCCGAGCGCAGGACGGGCAGCAGCGAACGCCCGTGCATGTCGCGCGGCACGGGCAACCCGGCAAGCTGAAGCACGGTCGGAGCGATGTCGATGTTGAGCGCCATCTGCTCCCGCACCGAGCCCGCCTTGACCAGTTTCGGATAGCGAATCAGCAGGGGGATGCGGATGGACTCTTCGTAAGCGGCGCGTTTGTCGCCCAGGCCATGCTCGCCCCAGAAGTATCCGTTGTCGCTCGTGAAGATGAAGAAAGTATTATCGAGTTGTCCGGTCTGTTCGAGCGTCTTCAGAATACTTCCCACGCCGTCATCGACCGCCATGAGCGCCCGCATCTGATTGCGGATGAGCTCGTCGCCCGGCCCTGTGCCCGGGCCCAGCTGAGGCGCTTTCTCGATCTTCCTCTGAAGATTGGGTTTGCCTTCCAGCGTGTCCTTCGCGTTCGGCGCCCGCGCAATCGGCTGATCCGAATAAAGGTTCTTGTGCCGCTCCGCGGGCGTGAACGGACCATGCACGGCCTTATGCGCGACATACAACAAGAATGGCTTTTCGTGTTTCTGCTTTAGGAAATCGACGGCGTGACCGTTCAGCAGGTCGGTCATGTAGCCTTCGTTCTTCACCTGCTTCCCATCGATGTTAAGAAGCGGGTCGATATATTGCCCCTGCCCCCGGAAGCTCACCCAACGGTTGAAGCCGGGGCGCGGCGAATCGTCGTTCCCCATGTGCCACTTTCCGACGTAAGCGGTTTCGTAGCCGGCCCGCTGCATGAGCAGCGGATACGTGATCAACTCGTAGCTCCGTTCGCTCCGGTTGGTGTTGTCGAAGATCTTGTGGGAGTGCGCGTACTTTCCGGTCAGGAAGCTGGCGCGGCTGGGCGAGCAGAGAGGAATGGAGACGAAACAGTTCTTGAATAGAACGCCTTCGCGCCCCACGCGGTCCATATTTGGAGTCTTAAGGAACGGATGGCCCGCGATGCTCATCTCATCCCAACGCTGATCGTCGGTCAGAATAAATACAATGTTCGGCCGACCGGCATCCGCCCCGCTGAGCAACGCGGATGCCGCCCCAAGCCCGCTCAGCGTCTGGAGGAACTTGCGCCGCTCCATCCGTCAGCCCGCCAGCCCTTTCACGGCGGCCACGGCCCTGTCGATTTCTTCCATCGAGTTGTAGACGTGAGGAGACCAGCGCAGGCCTTCGGAGTCGCCCGAATCCGTTTTTGCGATCGCCATGCGATGCTTCTCCCACAGGGTGTCGTACGCACGCTTCGTGGGCACGTTCCTGAACTTGAACTTGATCACGCCGCCCGAGAGCCCGGCTTCAAGGTTGGTCTTCAATTCCACGCCGCTGAGATTCTTCAGACCCTTCTTTGCGTGCGTGGTGAGATCGCGGACGCGCTTCTCGACATCCGGCATCCCCACGAGGTTCAGGAAATCGACGGCCGCTTCGAGGGCTACGACGCGCGGATCGTCGCGCTGTCCGAAGACTTCGAACTTTCGCGCGCCCTTCAAATTGTCGGCCCAACCGGCGGTAACGACAGCCGGCCAAACCTGCGGGATTCGCTCCTCGCGCACGTAGAGAATGCCGGCCTCGAGCGGCCCCATGCCCCATTTATGCGCGCTGGTCGAGTAGGAGTCGCAGCCGATTTCCTTGAGGTTCACGTCGAGCAGCCCGAAGCTCTGCGCGCCGTCGAGATGCATGAAGATTCCGCGCTTTCTGGCCAACTCGGCGATTTGCCGCGCGGGATAGAGGATACCGGTGGTGCTCGTCAGGTGTGTCACGGCGATGACGCGTGTGCGCGCGGTAATCGCCCGATCGATTCCGGCCAGCAAATCGTCCGCGCTCTTCGCGGGAACCGGAACCGGAACGGACTTCACGACCAACCCCTCGCGCTTCGCCCGCACTTTCCAGGAGTCGTTATTCGACGGATGGTTGTGGTCGGTGATGACGATTTCGTCGCCGGCCTTCAGGTCAATTCCGCGCACGATCAGATTGCTGCCTTCGCTGGTGTTTCGCGTGATCGCAATTTCTTCGGCCGATACACGGAACATGGCGGCGATTTTTCCACGCAGGGTTTCGCGCAGGGGCACGTACTTGTCGCGGTTCTGAAAGGACGGGTTGCGATGGAAGTCCTGAAGAAATTCCAGGTGACGGTCCATCACGGGACGCGACGCCGGACAAACGTTCGCGGCGTTCATGTAGATAAGGCTGGGGTCGAGCGGGAATTGCCGCTTGACCATGAGCCAGTAGTCTTCGCTCCGCGTCGCGGCGGCGGCAGCCTGCATCGAAGCGCTGAAAGCGCTCCAGGTGGCAGGCAATGCGGTGATCGCGGAAGCCTGCCGGAAAAAGTCGCGTCTGGATCGGTTCATGGAGAGATTGTACTCGAAATACGCCTGCGAAGTGCGGCCGTGGCCTCGCGATGACAGCGGAGGCATAGCGTGCGGAGGTTCGACAAGTCGCATTCGCCGCCACCTTCGCTCACGGGCAGGATGTGGTCGGCGTCCCAGAGGCTACGGCGCGACATGCCCTTCAGGCCCCACTTCGCGAGAGCCACGCGGCGCGCGGGACCGCGCTGTTTTCTGATGTGGTTCCACTCGGCGGAGGTGTCGGTTCCGCACGAGGCACACACGCCGCGGTCGCGTTCGAACACCCGCTCCCGAAGGTACCCGGGGTTCGTGCGCAGCCGCCACTCTTCGACGCACCAATCGGAGCAGAAGGTGAATCTGCCCACAGGAACTTCGAGGCTGCACCAGCGGCACAGGCTCCGTCCGGAGGGGCCTTTCGGCAATTCTTTGCGGTCGGCGAAACCGCCTTTCATCGTGCGCGCAGTGGACATACGGTCATTAGAATTCTAGCAATGAGCGCGGGGCGAGTTGGAGGCGCCGCCGCCGGATGCGGAGTTTGTCTGTCTCGTAACCCATACTGGATCAATGGGTTAACTGGGGGGTGACGCAGAAATTTATTTTTGAGTTCTCCCGTGACTGCGTTTCGAGATGCACGCGGCGGAGGCGCCGGTTCCGCGTGAGGGGCAGCGCAAGAGCGCGACCTGGGGGTGGCGCTCGGACGAGGGCGTCCACCCTCTTGCGGAGGAGCGCCTTCCGGTTCGCGCTTAGACCTTGGAATTCCAGCAGTGAGCGCGGCGCGAGTTGGAGGCACCGCCGCCCGACGGGAGTTGTCTTATCCCGTAACGTTTTTATTGTCAACGGGTTATCTAGGGGTAATGCAGAAACTTAATTTTGAGGTCTCGTGACTCCGTCTTGCGGCCGCGCGTTCCGGTTAATCTGGAAATGGAGATGGAGAGAGCGCATGAAGAAGCAACGAAAGCACTACACGCCGGAAGAGAAAGCCGATCTCGAAGCTCTGCGATAAGCTGGGACTCCAACCCACGGCCTTATATCGCTGGCAGAAAGAATTTTTCGAGAACGGGGCGTCTGCCTTCCAGCAGAACGGCCAGCCCACCACTCCGTTATAGTTGAGCGTCATAGCGTCGAGGTCCGCGCTGAGGCGTTCAATCTGCTGAATCACCCTGTGGGACGTGGCATCTTGATTCAGATTGCGCCGCAATTCCGAATTCTGGTAGCGATCGAGGCGATCGACGGAAGAAAGGGCATTGACGCCATCGCCCAGCTATGCCGGGAGAAGTTAGACGCCGATCCTTTTCCGGCTACCTGTTCATTTTTCGGACCCGGCGCGGAACGGCCATCAGAGTTTTGCAGTACGACGGCCAAGGGTTCCGGCTGGCGACCAACCGCTTATCCAAGGGGCGTTTCCGATGGTGGCCCACGGGCCCGGAAGCGGCCCGGAAGCCGCGGGCGCATCAGGCGCAGTTACTGCTGGCCGCCGGCAACCCCGACGCCTCAGCCCCGCCCGCTTGGCGGCCGTTGAGCACCTGAAAATAATTACAACTTGACCGGCCAATGTTTCCTCATTTTTCGGGTGTGGCGATCTGATCAAGTGCAGAAGCGACGTCGAGGAGACGGCGGCCGAGGCGTTGCAACTTGCGGCGGATCTTCTCCTCGCTGAACTGACGGCGGTACATCTCCAGGAGGTGGCGTGTGGCGGCCGGTGCCTGGCGGATTCCGGGAAGGTCGGAATGGGCGGTGGGAGGCGGGACCGCAGGCACCGGAAGATGCTATGGCTGCGGCGTATTCTGGCGGGCCCGGTGGAACTCCCGTTGCAAGTCCTGTTGGGTGACCTGCACATAACGCAGCGTCATGCGGATGTCTTTGTGCCCCAGCAGTTGCATGAGAGCCGGAAGGCTGACGCCGAGGCGGAGCATCCCGGCAGCGAAAGTGTGGCGTAGCCGGTGCGGTGTGGCCGGACCAGAGCAGCGGGCTCGTTGGGCGGCGGCCGCTAAGTAAGGCCGCAGAAAGCGTCCTGTACAAGGCATAAGGACCACCCAGGCGGGGTAGCAGGAAACCTTCGGATTTGGCCAAGCGGGCGGGTGGAGCCAGGGGGCGCAGCGCGAGCATACGATCCACTAGGCGCCGCGTGTCGGCATCGTCGGGGACCAGCCGTTCAGTGTGGAGTTTGCCGAGGGGAACATGCAGTGCCCATTGGTGGGGTCCGTGCTCTGGCGCAGACAGTCCAGCGGCAGACGGATACATTCGCCGATGCGCATTCCGGTGGCGCGGGTGAGCAAGAGGGCATCGGCCGGCAGGTCGTCTGTACGGCGTAGCTCCTGCTGCAGCCGTTGATCGTCTTGCGGAGACCAGGGTCTGGGCAGATAGCGCACCGCTGGCCGCAATCCTGGATGGGATTGGACCAAGACCTGCCGCCTGGGGAGCATTGGTGGTCTGCCTGCGACCCTTCATCGAGCACTTGGCCGGTTCTGGTCTTTCCCCAAAGACCATTCGCCGGCACGTGGACAACCTTGGCTACTGGGCGGCGAAGTCATCCGCGATCTACACGAAGACCCATCACTGAGGAAGCTGGCTTCGGAGAAACTGCTGAGCAAAGTCATCCACGAAGACGGCGGACCGCTGATTCACAACGGCTCCGAGGACGAACAACGATCGTTCGACTCCACCTGCCGCAAACTCCACCGGTTCCTGAAGCAGGTTCAGCGCTGACCGCGCCAGTTACCCGCAGATTCCCCGGACGAGGCGAAAAAAGAGATTGGGGAACCCTGATTGGGGTCTGGGTTCGGCACGACACGTGGGACCAGATCGTGGATTTCGTCCGGCGCTGGTCAGAAGACCGAGATCGACGCCTGCGGTCATACGGGGATTGAGAGAACTGTACGGGTCCGGGAAGATCATCTGCGTGCGGAAATCGCCCCGGCGCAGGATCTCTCCAACGGTGGGGTTTCAACGGGCCGGCCAGGACGCGCTCAAAGCGTCGATTTTCGGCCCCCGATTCATCCCCCCAGACACAATGTTTCGCCACGCCGGATGTCGGGCGACCCTAAACCGAAGGTTCTAGTACCAGTCTTCTTGTCTTCCCACGAATAGATGGCCCGCCCCTTATACTCCCGTGGTATGCTTGATTCGCTGGCCTTTGGCGCACTACAAACGCACATCCTGTCGGCATCTGGAGAAAGCGCAAATGAATCGAATCATGTCGCTTGGACTATTGGCTGTTCTCTTTTTCGGACGAGCGGGTGTCTCCTTCGCCCTACCTGTCCTGGTCCCGCCGAGTCTGAATCCGGGCGACACCTACCGAATCGTCTACGTGACCAGCGCTTTGCGCGACGCGTTCTCGTCTAACATCGACGATTACAACGATTTTGTATCGCAGGTGGCAGCGGCATCACCGCTGAATGCCCTCGGCACGACATGGAAGGCCCTAGCCTCTACACAAGCCGTGAACGCATTAACAAACACTGGACTAAGCATCTCCGATGAGCACACCTCATTCTTCAACACACAAGGAAGATTGATCGCTACCGGCGTTGGTCCCGCTACCCCCCACGGTCTCTACGCCGGCGCCAGCACCGCCCATTTCGATACTGTCTTTGATGAAAACGGGGGTGTCTTGGTCGATCACCGGGTCTGGACAGGGACCCACGATGACGGCACGACCTTACTACCATTAGGGGACTCGATCATACGAATTGGCATACCCCACCCGGCCCGGGTATGGACATCTCACACACAGGCCGCGTCATCGACACCATTCATTACCCTCACCGGCGCCATTTATGGGGTCTCGGCCGAACTCACCGTACCCAACCCAGTCCCCGAACCGGCAACGCTAGTGATGCTGAGTGGGGCCTTGCTGGCACTCGGTATCGCAAAGAGGCAGCAGTTTCTGAAATAGTTCCTCGGCGCCGAACAGCCGAACGCAATCGCGAAGCCCACGCTTAGACCTTGGAATTCCAGCACTGAGCGCGGCGCGAGTTGGAGGCACCACTACCGGATACGGAGTTGGCCTATCTGGTAACCCATACTGGATCAATGGGTTAACTGGCGGGTGACGCAGAAATTTATTTTCGAGCTCTCCCGTGACTGCGTTTCGAGATGCACGCCGCGAAGCCGCCAGTTCCGCGTGAGGGACTGCGCGAGAGCGCGACCTGGGGGTGGCGCGCGGACGGGGGTGCGGATGGGGGCGTCTACCCGACTCTTGCCGGAGGAGCACCTTCCGGCTCACGCTTAGACCTTGGAATTCTAGCAGTGAGCGCGGCGGGAGTTGGCGGCGCCGCCGCCCGACGGGAAGGAGTTTTTCGAGAACGGGGCGTCTGCCTTCCAGCAGAAGAGGCCAGCCAGCCACTCCGTCGAGCACGAGCGGATCGCCTACCTGGAGTCGAAGATCCAGACCAGGGACGAGGTCCCGGCCGAGCTGATGGCGGTGCACGTCACGCAAAGAAAAAGAGATTGGGGAACTCTGATTGGGGTCTGGGTTCGGCACGACACGCGGGACCAGATCGTGGATTTCGTCCGGCGCTGGTCAGAAGACCGAGATCGGCGCCTGCGTTCATACGGGGATTGAGAGAACTGTACGGGTCCTGGAAGATCATCTGCGTGCGGAAATCGCGCTCGCGCAGTTCAGAG
>SYKU01000292.1 GCA_005808865.1 Acidobacteriota bacterium | reverse complement strand
GAGGGGGAAGAGCGGGGGGAGCTGTGCGGGTGGATCACGGCAGCGCTGCGGCAGCAGGGCTACCGGGAACAAGGCAAGCGAGTGCGGGGTTTGCTGCTACGGTACGTGGGGAAGATGACCGGGTTCAGCCGGAGCCAGGTGACGCGTTTGGTGAGCCAGTACATGGAACACAGGGACGTGGCCGTCAATACCCGGACAACCGCAACGGGAAGAACGGGAGTCCTTCGCTCGGGCCGGAGGCGTACCGGGGCCTGGCGCCAACCACAAGTGGGCTTCGTGTCTGTGCTGAAAACGGGAGCAAGTATGTTGTCGAGAAATGGCTTGCCGGAGACAGAACCTGACAGCCTTTGATCGATCGGCCCACGGTCACAAGTTTTCGAGAAAACTTTCAGCAGAGTAAGCTCTTACAAGCTAAGTACTTGCGCAAACCCGCGTCCCCCCGTGGTCCGTCAGCGGCTTCCCCTGCGGCTAGACTGTTGCCAGCAGGAGTCTCATCGAACAATGTCTAGTACGTCCTCAATTCGCAAGACCGTCCGGCGCGGCGGGGTAATCCTCGTCTGGATGGCTTCGGCCGCGTGGGCGCAACCGCCCCTTACCACCATCCAGGATGTCTTGTTCAAAGCCGACGGCACACGCTTTTCCGGCCAAACTACCATCCGGTGGAACAGCTTCGATGCCGCTGACGGATCGAACATAAGCACCCAGAATGTGACCGTGCGCGTTGTCGACGGCTATCTCCGGGTCCAACTCGTGCCCACGACAAACGCAGGCCCTGGAGCGCGATACCAGGTTATTTACAACAGCGACGGCGCTGTGCAGTTCGAAGAAACATGGGCCGTACCTCCGAGCGCCGCCCCGCTCCGGGTACGAGACGTTCGCGCCGCTCCTTCGGCGCCGTTCAACTCGGGCAACTTGACCACAGCAGGCACCATCACCGAGGAGGACGTGGCCGGCCTGGTTGCGGACCTCGCACTGCGGCCGATGAAAGGGCCGGGATTTTCCACCTCGCGCGTCGCCGCCATCAACGAGACCGGCGAGATCGAGTCCGTGCTCGGCGGCCTTAGCGATTGCGTCAGAGTCGATGGCACCGCCGGCGCATGCGGCGGCGAGTCGGCCCCCACCTATGTCGATAACGAAATTCCGGGCGGCCTTGTGGACGGCTCAAACCTCAGCTTCTTCCTCTCGAGCAATCCGAACCCCGCCGGGAGCCTCGCGCTCTACCGGAACGGGATCATGATGAAGCCGGCGTTCGATTACACCATTCTGGGAAATATTGTAACGTTCGTGAACAACGCCCCCCCGCAGAGCGGTGACACGCTGCTCGCGTCCTACCGCGTTGGCGCTGTAAATCCCTCGGACACCGCGGTGCGTCCCGAAGTGGTGTGCAGCAGCGCGGGCGCGGCAACCACGGCCGGGTCGCTGACCAGCCTGGGAACCTGTAAGATCACCGGCGGGACCCTGCTGATTGGCGACCGCGTGGAAGTCCGCTTTGACTATTCGCACGAGGGCAACGTATCGGGCTTTTCTTTTGACGTGCAATGGGGATCTACGACCCTGATCTCGCGCGCCGGCGCCGCCGGCGAATCGGCTATCGCGGGGCACGCCGAGATGGCCGTAACCTCGACCGGCGTGAGGCACCATACGCAAAGCTGGGGAGAGTTGCTGAGCTTTGCCGCGGGCGTCGGGAGTGCGGCCGATTCTCTGCTGCCTGACCTCACGGTATCCCTCAGAGGTTCAGTCGCGACTCCCGGTTTTGACACCGTTACGCTGAGGAACTTCACCGTTGTGAAGTATCCGGTACACAGTAATCCGTAGACGTGAGCCGGAGCGTTTATTTCAGGTAGCGCCCGATATCGGGGAATAGCAATTCCTTGATATCGGGCTTGTCGAGGTCGTCCCTGACAATCAGCACAGCGCCCGAATCGAGAGTTTCGGGCGGTGTCTGCCCCGCCAATTTCATGCCTATGGCTTTCCCGCTCTCATAGCCCATCTTGAACGGATTCTGGACCACGATCGAATCGATGGTTCCGCCACGGAGATCGTCGAGAAGTTGCTCGGAGGCGTCGAACGCCACGAGCTTGACGCCTCGCGCGTTTCGGGACTTGAGCGCCTGCGATGCACCCGAGGAGCTCGATTCGTTGTCGGCAAAGACGCCCGCGAGATCGGGATGAGCGGTAAGGAAATTTTCCGTGATAGCCATTGCCTTTGCACGGTCCGCCATGGCGAACTGCACCCCCACAATCTGAATTCCCGGCAGGCTTCGCTTTGCTTCGTCGACGAAGCCCTGTTCGCGTTCCATGGTAGCCGCGCTTCCCGGCATGAACCCTACAACACCTACTTTGCCCTTCCCGCCCAGGATAATTCCCATGCGCCTGGCCGCCATGCGCCCCCCTTCCAGGTTGTCCGTAGCGACATAGGAAATGATCCTCTTCGTATCGATTGCGGAATCGAAGATCGCGACGGGAATTCCCGCGGCCGCCGCTCGCTCTACGGCCGCGACAAGGGCCCGCTTATCCACCGGCGCGAGTGCGATTCCCGCCACGCGCTTGTTGATCATCGATTCGACGATCTCGATTTGACGGCTGGAGTCGATCTCGAGTGCCGGCGCGTTCCATTCCACCTCGAAACCGTACTCACGCCCCGCCTTGACGGCGCCGGCGTGGACGGTTTGCCAGAAGATGTGGTTCGCCCCCTTCGGAACGACGCCGACAACACGGGTCTCGGCGTGACGGCAGGCTTGGGCTAGTAACAGCAGCGGCAGAAGGGCACGGGTTACACGGAGCATGGCTTCTATCTTGCCACGCCGGCCGCCGCTCTTGCGGCGCCAGCACCGTTCACATAGAAAACTTCAATTGGACCTATAGAAACATTCCGCTTGGGGATTTTGCCAGCCGCAGTGAATAATTAAGAAGGGATTGCTTTGTTAGCAATCTGCCCCATGAGGAGACGCGAATCGATGAAACTAAGATTGCTTTTGTTGCTTTTGCCTGCGATGTTGTCAGCGCAGGCTCCCGCCGTCCCGGCAGACAAAATTGCGGCTCTCGAAGCCGCGGTTAAGTCCGCTCAAGGCGCCGGCGACAACGCCTGGATGCTGGTCAGTTCCGCGTTGGTCCTAATGATGACCGGTCCTGGACTAGCTCTGTTTTATGGCGGTCTGGTTCGCAAGAAGAACGTCCTTGGAACCATGATGCAGAGCTTTATTCTCATGGCGCTGGTTACCGTGATTTGGGCGCTGGTGGGATACAGTCTGGCTTTTGCGGAAGGAAACCCTTTCATCGGAGACTTCCGATACGCGTTTCTGAACGGCGTTGGCGCGGCGCCGAACGGCGATTACGCCGGCACGATTCCGCATCAGACGTACATGGTCTACCAACTGATGTTCGCGATTATCACGCCGGCCCTAATCTCAGGCGCTTTCGCGGAACGGATGAAGTTCAGCGCCATGCTGTTGTTCACTGCGCTCTGGTCGCTGCTGGTGTATTTCCCGATGGCGCACATGGTTTGGGGAAAAGGCGGGTTCCTGAACGCGTTTCTTGGCGGCACGTTTCCGTGTCTCGATTTCGCCGGCGGAACGGTTGTGCATATAACCTCGGGCGTATCGGCCCTGGTTTGCGCGCTGTACCTGGGGAAGCGCGTTGGCTATCCGGGAGAGGCGATCAAGCCCCATAGCCTGGTGCTCAGTTTCATCGGCGCGTGTCTGTTGTGGGTGGGATGGTTCGGGTTCAACGCCGGCAGCGCGGTTGCAGCGTCGAGTCTCGCTACAAGCGCGTTTGTGGCAACGCATTTTGCGGCTGCCGCGGCGACGCTCAGCTGGATCCTGGCGGAGTGGGTAAAGAGTGGGAAGCCAAGTGTGCTTGGCGGAATTTCCGGCTGCGTGGCCGGTCTGGTTGCAATCACGCCGGCCTCAGGTTTCGTAACACCCATGGCGGCACTCATGATCGGATTCGCGGCGGGCGTGGTCTGTTACCTGATGGTGACCGCGGTCAAAGCGATGTTCGGTTACGACGACTCGCTCGACGCGTTTGGCGTACATGGCGCGGGAGGGACCCTGGGTGCGATCCTTACGGGCGTTTTCGCGACGAGCGCGGTGAACGATGCGTTGAAGGATTCGGCAGGCAAGGCCATGCCTCTCGGGCTGGTGGATGGCAACGGCGGCCAACTTCTGAACCAGGCGATCGGCGCCGGGATCGCGTGGGTGCTTGGAATCGTGGGAACGATCGTCATTTTGAAGATTTGCGACGTGTTGATTGGCGTGAGAGTGGAACGCGAGCACGAACTTCAGGGCCTCGACCTTAGCCAGCACGGAGAAGAGGGCTATATTCTGGAATCGTAGGCGGGCGCCTGCTTTTTTCGAACGCCGCTCGCCAAGGGCCGGCGTTGGGACGGGAGGAAGGTCCGCGGACTAAAACGGTCAAGGAGACATAACGTACATGAAGAAGATAGAAGCTGTCATTCAGCCGTTCAAGCTGGAGGAAGTCAAGGAAGCGCTCAAGGCTATCGGCATCGACGGCATGACCATCACTGAAGTGCGCGGTCACGGGCGCCAAAAGGGCCATAAAGAGGTCTATCGCGGCCAGGAATATAACGTCGATCTCCTGCCGAAAGTGAAAGTGGAACTCGTGGTTTCGGGAGCGCGAGCCGACGAAGCGATAAAGGCCCTGAGCGACGCGGCTCGGACAGGCAAGATCG
>SYKU01000291.1 GCA_005808865.1 Acidobacteriota bacterium | reverse complement strand
CGGTCTGGGCGGTGGCGACAACGTCGCGCCCATCGAGAGCGGGAGCAATGGCTTCCGATTGGACTGCGGTAGGGGTAACAAACCCGTTTCTGGCAAGATTGGTCTTCAGGACAGGTAAAAGCGAAAGTTCAGAAAAAGTTTTCATTCAATATTTTGGAGAGTAAATCGGCGGGCCGGCTAACGATTAGAGGCGGAGTGGCAGATCGACTACAATAGCTTCCACTATATCACATTCGCCGGTTATCCGGCTTTGCTTGCTCCCTTGCGTTTTCACGACGGATTCAAACTGCACGGCTAATGGATCCCGAGTGACTCGTCCGATCTGGCATTCGCCGGGGCCTGGCCACAAGCGCGCCCGGAAGAGCGAACGTGGCCGAACAGGCGGTCTGGCCGCAGTACACAAAGTCGAATCACCGGGATCGGCGTTTACATTCCTGCATTCAAGCGCCTGGAACTGCTGCACAACATTCGGCATCTTCCGGCGGCGTTGCGTCGAGATGCGTCTCAGAAGTTGAACCGCAGCGAAAGCTGGGTCTGTCTCTGCGCGCCGAGCCCGACCGCGCGCTCCACCGTCGAGTTCACGACACCGAAGCCACCGCTGGCCGAGGCCGCAGTGAAGGGCTGCCCCGGCTGCAACTGATTCGTCCCCGTCCCAAGCGCGTTCGCAAGTGCGGCCGGCGGATTGCTGAAGTTCGTGCGGTTGAACAGATTGTAGATCTCACCCCGGAATTCGATGTTCATCCGCTCGCTCAATCGGAAGCGCTTGTGGAGCGTGAGGTCGAACTGCGCGAGACCTACGCCGTGCAGCGCGTAACGGCCCATGTTGCCGTAGGTCCCCGGTGCGGGGATGGAGAACGCCGCCGGGTTCAGAATCGAGCGCTTGTCTCCTCCGGAAAGAAAGGGATTCACGCCCGGAACCACGTCCGGACGCCGCTGATTGCGAAATGCGCCGCCCAATGGAACGTTCACAATCGGCGTCGTGAGAATCTGGCCCGCCGTCACAATCGGATTGCTCACGATCGCGCCGGAGGTGTTGACGCGGTACGTCAGATCGTTCCGCACGACCTTCACGTCGAGCGGCAAACCTGTGCGCGCATTGAAAATGCCGCCCGCCTCCCATCCGCCGAGCAGCCGGTTGCCCTTGGCGAATGGCAGTTCGTAAAGAGCGCTGGCATTGAAGCTGTGGCGGATATCGAAAGCGTTGTTGCCGCGGTCGCGCGCGTAGTTGAGCGGATCGGTGGCCGTCTGCGCCTCGTTCGATCCGCCGGTATTGCCGATGCTGTGGGCCCAGGTCCACTGAGATCCGATGGTCAGCCCTTTGCTGAAACGCCGGTTAAGCGACGTTTGGAGCGAATCGTAATGGTCGGTGCCGCCGGTGGTCTTTACGTCCATCTGCGAGAAGCGGTTCCCAAACTTGAGGTTGGGGATGCCCACGCCGCTTGCCGGGTTCATGCCCGCGCCCACCACCCAGTTCGTCCAACTCCGCAGAAACAGGTTCCGTCCCTGGCTGCCAACGTACGCGACCGTCATCACCGCGTTCGACGGCAACTGCTGCTGCACGGAGAACGTGTAGGACAGGATCTTTTCGGGAAGCGTGTATCCGTTCGCGTAAACGCGGGGCTGAAAACCGAGGTTGGGGTCGTTGATGTTGTAACCCGCTATAACGGCCTTGGTGTCGATGGGGAACTGCGCGTTCGTGAAAGCGCGGCTTGGCCGGTCCGTTTCGATAGGCTGGATTTGATCCTCCGTCTGGCCCGGGCCGTAATAATATCCGGATCCAATGCGGAACAGCGTCCTGCCCTTCAATTTTTCGGGCGACCACGTGAATGCGAGCCGCGGCCCGAAGTTCGTCTTCGAACTGCGGTAGAAAGGCGTGCCCGCCGGGAGAAGCACGCCCTTCTCCGTATCGAACGGTGTGGCCAGATTGCGGTCTTCGTGAATCACCGAATAGTATTCGTAGCGCAGGCCGTAGCTCATCGTGAGGTTCGGACGAAGCTTCCATTCGTCCTGCGCGTAGCCCACGTAGTAAGCCTGTTTCAAGAAGCGATTTCCGGTAAGGCCGCCGTTGAACGGACTCGGGCCGCTGAGATCGCCCAGAAATTGAACGTTCGAGGGCCGGTTTTCCAGCAGGTCGTCGAGGTTCGAGAACGTGTAGGTCGTGCCGCCCTGCCGGTCCGTGTAAATGCGCAGCGGACGAATCTCGACGCCGAACTTCAAAGCGTGGCTATTCCTGATTATGCTCACGTTGTCGATGAACGACAGGCTGTAATTCGTGTAGGGTTGTCCGCGGCCGTTCTGCGTGCTGTTGGAGCGGATCAGGTTGCCGATGCGCGCGGCCGACGCCGACGAGCCTTGACCGCCGATGCCGGGGATTGCGACGTTGCCTGCGAAGTCGATCAGAAACGCCGAAGTATCGATGCCCGCAATCGGCGGCGCGAAGCCCGACGCGCGCGTTTTTGCTCCGTTGAAACCGAACTTCGTCTCGTTGATCACCGAAGGTGTCAGAATTTGCTGGAAGTTAATCAGCCCGTTCTGCGGCACTGCGGTTACCTGAAAGTAGTTCCCCGTGACGTTCTGCGGAGTCCTCGATTCTCCTTGGTCCCGGAAATAACGAGCGTAGACGCTGTACTTCGCGCTCATGCGGTAATCGAGGCGGAGGCTGCCGTAGTTCTCGTCAATCGGCGTGCGCGCCTCGAGCCGGGCGATATCGAGCGAGGGATTCGAAGTTGATTCCGTGCCGTTTGGGAACCCGGCGAGTAGCGGCCGTATGGCGGGAACCGCCCTCGCCCGCGCCGCCGCGCTGGGAACGGTCTCGATCAGATTGATCTGAGCCCGCTGACGCAGGCTTTCGAACGCCCCGAAGAAGAACAGCCTGTCGCGCACGATGGGCCCGCCGATCGAGCCCCCGAACTGGTTCAGGCGGAGCGGGGATTTCGAAACTCCATCGAAGAAATTGCGCGCGTCAAGGACGTCGTTTCTTACGTACTCGAAGGCCGAGCCATGCACTCGATTGCCGCCGGACTTCGTCACGACGCTGATCTGGCCGCCCGTCCCGGTGCCGAACTCCGCCGGGTAGTTACTCGACTCGACGCGAAACTCCTGGACGTTTTCGAGGCTGGACTGAAGGCGGAAACCCGTCGAGGTCTCGCCATTGAGGTTGCCCGGCGAGGAGTCGATAATTGAGGTGCCTTCCACGCCATCGAACCGGATTTCGTTTTGCTGATTGGCCCGTCCGCTGAAGCGGATGTTGTCGTAGGATCCGCCGCCCGAGGACTGGGCTCCCGGGGCAAGCAAATACAACTGTGAAAGTTGCCGTCCGTTTAGCGGCATTCCGGCGACTTCCCGTGCATTCACGTTCGCTCCCACCGAGGCCGAACTGGTGTCGATGACCGTGAGTTCGCCTCCCGAGACGTTGATTTCGGTAGCCACGTTCGCAGGTCGGAGAATGATGTTCAACGTCCGCTCCTGGCCGACGGTGAGGATGATTTCCTTATAGATCGCCGGTCCCAGACCGTCTGCGGAGGCGGTCACTGTGTATTCAGAGGGCGGGAGGTTTGTCAGCAGAAACCCGCCGTGATCGTTGGTCGTCACCGTTCGCCGCGTGCCGGTCTTTTCGCTTCTGACTGTAACGCTTGCGCCGGGGATCACTGCCTCCGTTGTGTCGGTGACGCTTCCGGCGAGTTTGGAGTTATCCGTCTGACCGTTTGCCAGAGCGCCCAGTTGCGCCACGAAGAGCAAAGTCCTGATTGATTTCATGCACTGAACGTAACAGTCAAGCGGTTACAGTTCGATGAATATTCCGCAACAATACGGGGGCGGGAATCCCCGTTGAGCCACGGGCCCAACCGCCGCGAGGCCGGCGCCTAACAGGAGACAGGTCGTACACGGGTCAGGTATCGCGGAGTCAACGCCAAAGGCCAGGCTGAGCCGCTTGGAGAAATCACCACTCGACCCGGCTTTCCCGGTGAAGGTGATGGCGAGAATGTTGCGCGGATGGACGCCGGATTCGAACAGCCGGCGGAAGAATTGGGTGAGGACGCCGGTCTTTCCCGAACCGGGTCCGGCGACGACGCACCAGTCCTTGCCACACGGCGGTCTGGATCGACGGCGCGGAGTTGGAAGGGCGTGAGGGTGAATTTGAGGGCCGGCACGGGTTAGTTACCCTCCGCGGTAGGGTCTCGTTTCGACGTTTTTTGTTGTGAGCGGATTAGGGGCAGTCTGTGGCATGCCGGGAGGCGGCGGTGTGTCCGGAAATGGGATTAGGGTCGTTTCGCCGATTTTGTGGCGCGGCGGCGCGCCAGGTGGATGCGTCCCGGAGCAGGCCGTGACGGCGGGCGTTCTGAACAGAATGCGTTTTTTGAGAACAGCAAATCAACGGTGAATACCTTCCTGAAAACAGAGTACACCATGGAGTCAAGCGCCTATTATCTAAACACATTATTATCAAATAGATAAACCCTATTACCGGTTCGGGGGCGACAGGGTGATCCGGAAGGTTTCCGAGGAGACCCGGGGTTGGCGGCCGTGGTGTGATACTTTCTAAAGGTCGCCTCAAGGCTGTCTCCATGCCGTACGACTGCTTCCTCAGCTACGCGTCGCCAGACCTGCCCCACGCCGAAGAAGTACACCGGCGCTTGACCGTTTCCGGATTTACGGTGTGGTTCGACAAGGCGCGCCTGCGCCCCGGCTTTGACTGGCACGGGGAGATCGAAGAGGGCTGCGAAGAGAGCCGTGTTCTTCTGCCGCTGCTGACGCCGCGCTGGAAGCTTTCGGACTGGACGCGTTATGAGACCTACGGCGCGGAGGCAGTGATCCCCATCCTGGCGGAAGGCGCGTGGGCGGATATCAGCACGCCCCCGTTGAGACGCTTTCAGAATCACGCGGTTCCGCTCGACGCCGCCGGCGATGCGGATTGGGAGCGCCTGTTCGCGGCCATCCACGAAATGCTCGCGCGCGAAGCGCCGCAAAAGTCCGGGCGCGTGGCGCACCTGCGCTTCCGGCCAAACCCCTATTTCGTCGGCCGCGAAGAGACGTTGAACGAGATCCACGAAAAGCTCTTCACCAACCGGACGGCCGCGTTGACGCAAGGCCATGTTGAAGCCGTTACCGCGCTCGGCGGCGTGGGCAAGACGACGCTCGCCCGGCAGTACGCCGAGAAGTTCTGGCGCTGCTACCGGCAGATGTTCTGGGTGGATTGCGTCAGGAACCTGGACTCCGAGTTTGCGGCCATCCACGACGTTTTGCGTCCGGAGCCGGCCTATCAGGCGCTGAAGGACGCGGACAAGGCAGCCTGGGTACGCGGGGAATTCAACCAGACAACCGGGCGTCCGTTTCGTCTGCTGATTCTCGACAACGCCGGGAATGAAGAATCGGTGCTGCCCTGGATTCCCAGGACGGGGAACTGTCACACCATTATCACGTCGCGATTCACGGGCTGGACCGCTGGAATCGAAACCTGCCCGGTGCGGGTGCTGCCGCCCGGCCCGGCGCGGGAGTTGTTGCTGCGCCGCGCGGACCGAAGCGCGGATGAGGAGGTCCCGGCCTGCGACGCGGTCGCGAAGAAGCTGGGCTATCTGCCGCTGGCGTTGGAGCAGGCTGCCGCGTATGTCGGCGCGCAGGGTCCGGGATTCCCCTTCGCTCAATACCTGCGCCTGTATGAGGAGAACGAGCGAAAGTTCCTGGATCGAAATGCGCCGGGGACGACCGAGTATCCCGACTCGGTCTTTCTCACCTGGCGCGCGACCATCGACAAGCTGCCGGCCGGGGCGCGGGCCATGCTGCGCCTGTGCTCGTTCCTGGCTTCCACGCCGATCCCGGTGGCGATGTTCGTCGAAGGGGCCGGTATCGTGGCGGAAGAGGCCCGGCGTATCGCCGGTGGGGAGACCGAAGAGGCGGGCGAGTTCGAGACGCTGGAGTGGAAGGCGGCGTTGGCCCGCTATTCCATGGTCAACTTGGAGGCCGGAGATTCGTTCTCTGTGCATGGATTGGTGCGGGCGGTGGAGCGGCATCAGGTGGACGGAAGCGAGCGGCCCGGACTGGTAGAAAAAGCCGTGGATTTGTTAGCGGGTTGGGCGCCGGTAGCTGCCTACGAGTACGAGAACTGGCCCGTGTGGAAGGCGGCCCTCCCGCACGCCGAGTCGCTGTGGGAGTGGCAGCGGGATGACAGCCGTGTCCGGCTGAATGCGCAGTTTCTCGGTTCGCTTGGTGCGTTTCAGTTGAGTCAGGGCGCTTATGCCGCAGCCGAACTTCCCTTGCGGCGGGCGCTTGCGGCGAGGGAGCGGGTGCTGGGCGCGGAGCATCCGGACACGCTCGTGAGCGTCAACAACCTGGCGAGTCTGCTGTCGAGTAAGGGGGACTACGGCGCGGCCGAGCCGCTCTACCGGCGGGCGCTTGCGGCGAGGGAGCGGGTGCTGGGCGCGGGGCATCCGGACACGCTCGTGAGCGTCAACAACCTGGCGAGTCTGCTGTCGAGTAAGGGGGACTACGGCGCGGCCGAGCCG
>SYKU01000290.1 GCA_005808865.1 Acidobacteriota bacterium | reverse complement strand
GGCTCGTCGGCGAGTAATACGGAAGGCTCGCCCGCAAGCGCCCTCGCTACCGCCACGCGCTGCTGCTGGCCTCCCGACAGTTGAGACGGATAATGTTTGACCCGGTGCGCCATCCCGACTTTCTCCAGCGCCTCCTGCACGCGCCGCTTCCGCTCGTCACCCGGCATCCCCCGATACGTGAGGGGCAGTTCGACGTTTTCGTAAACCGTCAAGTCGCCGATCAGATTGAACGCCTGAAAGATGAATCCGATCTCGCGGTTGCGGATTCGCGCGCGCTCCGAGAGCTTCAGGTTTTCCACCGGCTTCCCGTTCAGCACGTACTGGCCGTTCGACGGCGAATCGAGCAGGCCGAGACTGGCCAAAAGAGTGGATTTGCCGCAACCCGACGGACCTGAGATCGCCACATACTCGCCCTTGCGGACCTCCAGGTGGATCCCGGAGAGCGCGTGCGTTTCCACCTCATCGGTGAGAAACACCTTCGTGACGCCATCCAGTTGAATCATTGCTTGCAAGCCATCGTTCATCCGTTTCTCCGTTTTCAATTCATCCGAATGCGGTCGTAAGCGTCCCACGCGGACATATCCGAAAGAACCACCTGATCACCGATGTTCAGCCCTTCCAGTACTTCGATCACCGTCACCGAGCCTCGCCCCAATTTTACTCGCACCTTGGAAGCATCCTTGCCGTTCGTCTCCACTTTGAACACTTGAACGGGACTATTCGGCTGCCCGAACACCGGGCGTTCCATATACAATACGTCGTTTAGCCGCTCGAGTTCCACGGTTCCATCGACGCTCAGGTCCGGCCTCGCGCCCTGAGGCAACTCTCCCGTTAGGCGCACGTCCACGGTAACAGTCCCGTTCACAGACGCTGGATCAATGCGCGAGACGCGCCCGGAAATCACTCCGTTTCGCGTATCGATCTCGGCGGCTTGTCCCGGCATCACGTCTTTGGCTTGCGTCTCGGCAATCTTTAGCTCGGCCTTCAGTCTACTCGGCTCGGCCACTTTGGCGAGCACCGTACCCGCCGGCACGCGCTGGCCCACCTCGACCGCCATCTGCTGAAGGATTCCGTCCGCGCCTCCTCGAACTTTCAGTTGATCTACCTGCGTCTTCCGCAACCCGTAGAGCGCCTTTAACTTATCGATTTGTACCTGCTGCGCGTCCATTTGCGCCTTGATCGAATCGTCGCTAATAGAAAGCCGCTTCTCCTCGATCTTCGTGCGGTTCGACAATTCGTCCGACTTCGCGCGCGAGAGCTTGGCAACGATCTCCGCACCCAAACCCTCTCTGGACAACTCCTCGTCCCGCTCAGCCTGGATTCGGGCCTGCGCGAAGTCCGACTGCACCTGCGCCGTCGCAGCCTGCTGCTGCAACTTCATGCTCTCAAGCGTAACCCGCAGTTGTATCAACCCTGCTTCGGCCGACTTCAACTGATAAAGGGCGTCCAAAGCGTCGTTCTCAAGCTGTGGATTGCTGAGTTCGAGGATTACTGTATCGGATCTTACCTGCGCTCCGGGACGCAGGATGATCTTCTCGACCCGGCCGTCGGTGCCGGCCGGGATCAGCAGGATATCCTCCGGCACCAGCGTTCCCATGCCCCGCACGTTGCGGATCATCGGTCCTCGTTTCACGGTCCCGAACCACAGGGTGCCACGTTCGACGCTCGCGGGGGCCGGTTTGAGGCGCGCGACACCGATCCCGGCAACCGTCAGTGCGATCAGGAAAATGGCCAGGTAGACAATCCTACGGATCAACCGGCTCTTGGCCGCCCCCTTGCGTTGGATGTCCATTTGGCTCCTAACCTGGCTGGCACGACCGTAGCCATGACCTGGAGGGACACCAAGTCATTGAATCTGAACTAAAAAAGGGTCATGCCACCGTGGGATCCGAACCTCCACCTGTCCGCTTGTGGGACGCGCGTCCCACAAGCGGCTACTTGCCTCGCGACTCAATTCGCCGCATGACCGACTTCACCTTCTCCGCGTAGTCCGGGTTGCGATTGTAGACCGCCAGAATCTGATCCACGTTCTTGCCGCGGTAGATGGGAGAACTCCCCAGCCGTTTCGCTACGGAATGTAGTCCGTGGGACACGGAGCGAAAGCGGGTGTTGCCGTTGTTCCAGCCCAGAACGTTGTTGTTCCGGCCGCCATTTCCGCCGGATTCGATTAAGGAGAGACTGGGGAGGAGTGTCCAGTCGAGGTTGTTCGCCTCCGAAGCCGCGATGAAAGCCGGTGAGAGCGCCTCGAGCCGTGGCGCGGCGCGGTGAAAGAAGCTGCGCAAACGGTCGAGCCTTGGATCCTGGCGCCTCTCGGCGGGAAGGTTTCGGAGTTCCAGACTGATGGTCGCGACAGGGGCTGAAACCACGCCTGCGATGAGAGCCAATCCATTTGAAAATAGTTTTCGCATTCGATTCGATAGTGGCTTTGTAAGGAAAAACAACTGCCTAGGAGGAAACGTCTAAATCGTTATAAACAAACATTCAAAAAGCGGACCGGACGGGGGGCGCGATGCTTACACCTTCAAATGATAGCATAGACTGGAGCGATGGACCGGCGAGCGGTGCGGATTACCGAAGTACTCAAGCAGCACGGCTTCGATGCCTACCTCGTTGGAGGGTGCGTTCGTGACCTGCTTCTTGGACGCGAGCCTTCGGACTACGACGTCGCCACGAGTGCGCCCCCCGTCCAGGTGATCGGGCTGTTTCCCGGCTCGGAGGTTGTCGGAGCGCAGTTTGGCGTCGCCCTTGTGGACGGCGTCGAAGTCGCGACATTCCGTAGCGAAAGCGATTACGCGGACGGGCGCCACCCGGAGCACGTTGCGTTTGAAACCGATGTCCGGAAAGATGTGGCTCGCCGGGATTTCACCATCAACGCGTTGCTCATGGACGCCGGGAGCGGCGAGGTTATCGACCATGTGGGTGGCCGCGAGGATTTGCGCTTAGGATTCGTGCGTGCGATCGGGAACCCAGAGCTGAGGTTTCGCGAAGATCGCTTGCGTATGCTTC
Organism: Acidobacteriota bacterium; assembly: GCA_005808865.1. Lineage (GTDB taxonomy): Bacteria > Acidobacteriota > Terriglobia > Bryobacterales > Bryobacteraceae > SYKU01. Next base: position 2,493 of record SYKU01000290.1, on the reverse strand, counting down.
GTGCCGTAAGGTTTGCGGCCAGGCTCGGTTTCGAGATCGAGCCGGGGACGGCCGCCGCAATCGGCCGGCTTTGCGGACTGGCGCGAGAGGTCTCAGCCGAGCGGACGCGCGACGAACTGGTCAGGATTCTGATCGAGGGAAACGCGATGCGAGGCTTCGAACTGCTCGATGCGACAGGGTTGCTCACCGTCGTCCTTCCCGAAGTAGCGGCGTTCAAGGGAGTCGCCCAGCCGCCGGAATTTCATCCGGAAGGTGACGTTTGGACACATGTCCTTCTAATGCTGGGGGCCATGAAGGACCCGTCTCCGGCACTCGCTCTAGGTGTGCTGCTGCATGACGTGGGGAAACCGGGAACCTTTCGCCTCGCGGAGCGCATTCGCTTCGATGGGCATGTCGAACTCGGCCGTACGATCGCCGCGCGGATCCTGACGCGGCTCCGCTGCTCGAAGGAGGACATGCGGACGGTTGACGATCTGGTGGCGAACCACATGCGCTTCAAAGACGTGGACCAGATGCGGGAGAGCACTCTACTGCGGTTTCTGCGCTTGCCGCATTTCGACGAACATCTGGAGTTGCACCGGCTCGATTGCCTTTCGAGTCATGGGCGGCTCGGACACTACGAAGCCATGAAGGCGCGCTGGGAGCGGACTCCCCCTGAGGTCGTGAGGCCCTCTCCCTTGCTGACGGGAGACGACTTGATAGCAGCTGGATACAAACCAGGCCTCGCATTCAGAGGAGCCTTGTCGGCCGTCGAGGATGCCCAGCTGGAAGGCAAGGTCCGCTCGCGTACCGAAGCCTTGGCGCTAGCATCGGAAGTACTGAAGGGAACTGCTGGGCTGATCTGATTCGCGGGACATGCTCCCCCGGTCAAACTTTGGTATAGTAGGCAAAGAAAAGGCGAAGAGTGGACGTTCAGGAACAGCTTGCTCTGCTGCGGAAGAACATCGCGCGCATAGACCGGAAGTTTACTACCGGCGCTTCGCGCCCGCAGCCACGCGATGAATCCGCGCCTTTCGATCCGGAGGTCGTCGACCTTCGTCCGGCTCGCTACCAGATCGAAGAAACCATGAGCGGGGAAGTAGTCGAAACCTCACTGGGAAAGCACTTCGAAACCGAGCGCTACTATGAGCGTCACCGGCGATGGGGCAGCATGGACATCTCAAGCATGATCGAGTTGCCGGCGGATCTGCTCGACTCCATCACGAGCGGAGCTATTCCAAATACTTCGCCGGAGCGATGGGCCTTTCTCGATACCGAGACCACTGGTCTTGCCGGTGGTACGGGCACTTACGCGTTCTTGATCGGCGTCGGCAGTATCGACGCTTCTGGTTTTCGAGTCCGGCAGTTCTTCATGCGGGACTTCGGCGAGGAGGCGTCGCTCCTGACCAGCCTCTCGGAGTACCTCGCCCGCTTCGATGTCTTGATCACCTATAACGGCAAGACCTACGATCAGCCGCTGCTCGAAACGCGGTACCGCTTGGCGCGCCAGACGCCGCCGTTCGCTCGTATGGAACATCTCGACCTGCTTTTCGGCGCACGGCGCTTATGGAAACTACGGTGTGAGAGTTGTCGTTTGATCGATCTGGAGAATCAAATACTTGGCGTCGAGCGGCAGGGCGACCTTCCGGGAGAACTCATTCCCTACTACTACTTTGATTTCCTGCGCCGCCGTCAGGCGGTGCAATTGGTTCCCATCTTTCACCACAATGCGATGGATATTCTGTCTCTCGCGTGTCTCACAGCTGTGGTCCCGTTCGCGTTCCGTTCCCCCGAGGATGCCCCGCTGCGGCACGGCGCGGATTTGGTGGGTCTCGCCCGCTGGTTCGAGAAGGGAGAGCAGTGCGAGCAGTCGGTGAAGTTGCTCCGGCGCGCGATTGACCTGGGACTGCCGGATTCGATTCTCTTCCGTACGATGTGGGATATTGGCCGGATAGAGAAAAAACTTGGGCGCGTGGCGGCATCGCTCGCCTCCTTCACCGAACTCGCCGCTTCCCGGAACCCGTACAGGCCGGCCGCCCTGCGGGAACTGGCTAAGTACTATGAGCATCGCGAGCGGAATTATCCGATGGCGCTGGAGATGATTCGCACCGCGCTTGGCTTCGAAGATACTCCGGAAGACCGCCGCCGTGAACTGCGGCTTGAAGACCGAGTCCAGCGCGGTCGCGGCGGAAAGTTGAAACTGAGGTAATGGTGCTGGTTGTACCGCTCGGCCGCCAGCCCCCCGTGTCCCGGATTGACGCGGCACTGGTTCATTGCCGCGCGGTTTGACGAAGCGCGGAAGCATCGCGACCATGCGCTCCCACTTGGTTCGGCGGGCGCCGCAGCCTGGAAGTTGCTTCTCGCGACCTAACTCCAATACTCTTCACTTAACAAGCTTTCTGTGATATTCTATTCTAGAGCACAGCCTCTCGTGGAGGTGACTCATGAACATCAAGTCGGTGGAATCAGCCACGTTGGCGGCGATAGACTACGACGACAGCCGCGAGATCCTGC
>SYKU01000289.1 GCA_005808865.1 Acidobacteriota bacterium | reverse complement strand
GGTGGGGCGCGAGCGGCGCGAGGGCCTCACTGTACGTGTAGTCCGAGCCTTCGCCCTTCGGCCGCCAACGCTCCTGATCGACTCCGAGCGGGTAGATGACGAATCCCAAGCGGCGGACGGGCGCGACCGCGGTGAGCCGGTCGGCGCGCAGAGCCGGAATCATCGCGTCGAGAAGCGGGAGTCCGATGGCAACGCCCGCTCCCCGCAGAAAGGTCCTTCGCGGAATGTGCTTCTGTTGAACAAACATGTTTCAACGCTCCTGCTTTTGTCTCATCTTGAAGGGTACACTCTCTACAATAGCGGCGATCAGGTCGTGAAAGCGATATCCGCCGGCTTCCGTTATTCTCATGATGCCGCGCACGGCGGGCTGATCGCGCGCGTCCAATTCCCGGCCTAAGGCATAAGTCATCAGACGTTCCACGGTGGCGTGGACGAACTCATCGGAACGTGCGAGCAACAGGGACTTGAGTCCTTGAGGACCGGAGAACGGGGCTCTGCCTGGCAGTTTGCCTGATGGGTCGATCTCTCCGCCGTCATCCCGGCCCCGCCAGCGCCCGATGACATCGAAGTTTTCGAGGGCGAACCCGAGCGGATCGATGCGGTCGTGACATGAAGCGCAGGCAGGGTTGGCGCGATGCCGCTCGACCTGTTCCCGCGCGGTGAGCTTCCGCCCGCTGCCCGGGCTTTCGTCGAGCGTGGGAACGTTGGCCGGCGGCGCCGGCGGCGGCGAGTTCATCAAATTGTCGAGTATCCATTTCCCGCGAAGCACCGGCGACGTCCTCGTCGTATGCGAGGTCAGCAACAGGACGCTTCCGTGAGTCAGCAAGCCGCCGCGCTGCCCGTTGCCGCGCAGCGAGACGCGGCGGAAGCCCGGGCCCGTAACGCCGGGGATGCCGTAGTGGTTGGCGAGCCGCTCGTCAAGATAGGTATATTCCGCTCGAAGCAGATCGAGGACGCTACGGTTTTCGCGGATCACGCTGTTCACGAAGAGGCGCGTCTCAGATCGGAAGGCCGAAGCGAGGGCGGAATCGAACTGCGGGAACAACTGCCCGTCGGGCTGAACGCCCGCGACGCGCCGTAGACCCAGCCATTGCGAGACGAAGTTTTCGACCAGGGCTGCCGAGCGGGCGTCGGCAAGCATCCGCCGCACCTCGCGATTGAGCGTTTTAGCTTCGCGCAGCTTGCCGCCGCCGGCTGCCTCGAGAAGCGCATCATCAGGGATGCTGCTCCACAGGAAGAACGAGAGACGGGAGGCGAGTTCGAAGTCCGTAACCGGATGCGCGGATCCGGAGGCGGCATCCGGTTGATCGAACTCCAGACGGAACAGAAAGTCGGGTGCGAGCAGTATGTCGCGGATGGCCGCGCCGCTGGCCGCGTCAAAACTCTGCTTCGGCCGCGCTGCCGCAAAAGTCTTCAGGAAAGGGCGAAGATCAGCTTGCGTCGTATTGCGGCGGAAGGCCCTCCGCGCAATCGCGGAAAGAATGCTCGAGGCGCAAGCGCCTTCGCCGGCGGTGTCCGAAGGATTGCAGACGAAGATCCTGCGCCGGCTGGGTGTGTTACCGGGGCCCGTGGCGTTGTGGGGACCGGCGATTTCGATCCGGGCCAGCGTGGGCGGTCCGGGTTGGCCATCAAACGCAGCTTCGCCGGCCGTCATGCCGCCGATCTCGAAAAGCCTGACGCGCCGGCCGTCGACGCGGAACTCGATGGTGGGACGAATAGCCGCGCCGATCACATCGAGCGGGCCTCCGAGGGGCCGTCCCCCGGGGCCCCCGACATTGAGGACAGGCCCCTCGCGTTCAGCGTATTCGTCGGGAAAAGTCACGATTACGGAATGCGCACCGGCCTTTATGGCGAGCCGGGTGCGGAAGAATCGAACTCCCTCGAGTGGTGTAAGGCTCTCCTTGGCAAGGAAAGCGCGCAAATCATAATCTCCGTCTTGCGGGAAGTAGTGAGTGACGCGGATGCCGCCGCGCGTACCGAAAGGCATTCCCTCGCCCTGCCACACGGCCTGCGACGCAGTGGCGGGGAAGATCTCAACGACGGGAGAGGTGTCGCCGGTTCCTGTGGCGAGCGCGGCGACACGGCGAGCGACCTTCAGGTAGCGCTCCAGCAGGAGGGGAGACATTGAGAGCGCGTCGGCGATGTTGTCGAATCCGGCGGCGGTCTGGTCCTGCGGCAGTTCAGCGGCGAGTGGCAACTCGAGGTCCAGCAGGTCGCGAATCGCGTTCGAGTATTCGGCGCGATTGAGGCGGCGAACAACGGGTCTGCCGGCATACGGCGCGCGCAGGGCGGCGGCATCGAGATCAGAGATCAGCCCGCCGAGGAATTCCCTGGTTGAGGCTTCGCTCGGGCGCGGCATTCCAGCCGGAGGCATCTCTAGGGCTGCTATCTTCCTGGTCACTTTTTCCCAAACGTCCGGCCGTGCCGAAGGATCGGAGTGGGGGATGCCTTCGAGAACGAATCCGCCGGACTTGGCGCTTTGGGTATGGCAGGGTACGCAGTATTCGCCGGTGAATGCTTCACGGCTCGGCGGCTGGGCCCGCAGGACGAAGGCGAGCGAGGCGACAGCGAGCGTGCGGAGCGTGACATTTGCCGGCATAAATTTCGCGCCGTTGGACAAACGGCGGGTGCAAGCCGAAACCACAGTACAGAGCCAATTCTACCTCGGGCGGAAGGTGATCGGCGGAATCGCTTCGGCCAACGCAGTTCTTCTCGCGCCGCGGCGATGGCCGTCGCTCGATTTCACGGCAGGGCATCGATGGAAGCCGCAATGCGCGCTTCGGGCGGAACTGCCCTAATGCCCGGCGGGATGACTCTTTTTGAGACCTTGCTTACTCTCGTGGAGCCGAATTGGTGTTTTGACCTTGCCGCCCTATGAGCGCATTGCCGGCGACGCAGGTTGCAGATGCCGTGATCTTCATTGACGCGGATCAGCGCGGTTGATGCGAGCTTTCGCGCCTCCCGGGATGATATTCTTTGAAAATCGCAAGGTCAAAAATGGTACTGACAAAAGCCGAACTCATCTCTTCGCTCCAAAATGAGGTCCGTATTCTGTTACACCTGTGCGGCAAGGCGCAGCCGCCGATGGTCGACTACAGGCCCACGCCCAAACAGCGGAGCCTGATCGAGCTGCTTCGTTCTCTGACGCTAATGGGACCTGTCATGGTGCCGTCGATCAAAGCCGGAACGTTCCTCCAGGACCAGTGGAGCGCCGCCGAGAAAGGCGCCGCGGCTTTGGACTTTGACGCCGTCGTGAAGAGCCTGGAGTCGCAGTCGTCGTTTTATGCCGAGGCCGTGGGCGCCTTCTCCGACGACGAACTGCGCGCCGGGATCGAGATGTTCGGCATGAAGTCGACGCGCGGCCAGTTGCTTGTCGATCTCGTGTTGTGCGCCCACGCCGCTTACCGGACGCAGTTGTTCTGCTACCTGAAGTCGTGCGGGCGGGACGAATTGAACACGATGAATCTATGGGCGGGCGTCGACGGCGCGATGTAGGCGCCGGGTTTCACTTATTCGTTCTCTCCAGAAACTACTCACGCCGTGACCTGGGCATTGACGACCGGAACGATTGAGAATCCCAACCGGGTGGCTTTTTTGTTAAGCAAGGAGATCTGCTGCTGGCGGTACTTCTCTTCGTAGAACTGCTGACCTCGGCCGGCGTATTCTTGTCGGTAGCGCAACATGCGGTAGAACCTGACCAATGCATCATATCGCCATGCCCGTGAGGGTTGAGGCGCGCCTAACCATTTGGATGACCCCATAAACATGGGGTAAAACTGGAATTTGGCGGAGTGCGCGCTTCGCCAACCCACCCCAATCGAGGTCACC
>SYKU01000288.1 GCA_005808865.1 Acidobacteriota bacterium | reverse complement strand
GTCGCTGCCGCCGCACTGCAAGCCAACCACGAGGTCCGACGCCGGGCACGCCGTCCTCTGCCTCCGGCTCAACTGTTCCAAGCGCTTTTCGGCCGCGCGCATGATGGCCGCGATGATGTCGCCAAACCCATGCAGGGTTTCGTTCTGCAGCCGTATGAGGTATGGATCGCTTTCGAGAATAGGGAATCCGCCATTCGGAAAGAGCCTCGCCGGCTGGAGTTTCTCGCACCCCAGGCTCACAACCAGCGGCGCGTCGCCCAGGTTTGGATGCGAGCCGATGTGCCGCAGGGTGTTGATAGGGATCGCCGCGCCAGGCGCGTCGATCGCCACTCCGCATCCGTACGTGTGCGTGATGGCGACGACGTCGTCAACGCCGGAAAAGCGCGGAAGAATCTCGGCGCGAATGCGGCGGACGGCGTAATCGACGGTGGGCGCGACACATTGCACAGTGGTCGTGATTCCCAGAATGTTCTTCGTTCCCACCGCGCCGCCGGAGTTCCGGAAACCGTCGAAGGTATGCCCTTCGAGCTTTGGAAGCGGCGGAGGGACAGCGGTCGCAAGTGGCAATTCATCGAGCGAGGGCGCGGCGGGTAGATCGAGCAGGTCTTCACGCACCCACGAACCCGCCCGAATCGGGCGCGTAGCGTGCCCGATGATCTGGCCATAGCGGATGACGGCGTCCCCTTGATCGAAATCCCGCAATGCGACCTTGTGCGATTGCGGAATTCGTTCGGTCAACGCGAGACCGTCCGGAAATCGCGCGCCCGAGGGCAGTCCCTCCGGATTGACGAGAATCGCGACGTTGTCGCGCGCGTGCACCTGCACGTAGAGCGGGTCCATTAACGGTACTCTAGCATGGGAGGGCAGAATGGCAACTCCGGGTTTTATCGAATACGAAGATGCGAACACGGAGGTGCGCGCGATCTACGACGACATCATGGCGACGCGCGGCGTCAACTGGATCAACAATTTCTGGAAGTCGCTGGCCAGGGACCCGGCGACGCTCCGCCGGACGTGGTGGACCGTGAAGGAGATCATGGCGCCGGGATCGCTCGACGCGCTGACAAAGGAGATGATCTACCTTGCCGTGAGCGCGACGAATCAGTGCGGCTACTGCATCGCGTCGCACACCGCGGCCGCGCGGAAGGCCGGAATGACGGACGCCATGTTCGCGGAAGTGATGGCGGTTACAGGCATGGCGAACGAGACGAATCGTCTGGCGAGTGGTTATCAGGTAGAGATTGACGAACGGTTCAGGTAAGGCCCGGGGGAACCTGGGCGACGGAGATGCTGGCGACCGAAGCTCTCTGAAGGGCCTCTGCCCGGCGACTGCTCAAAGTCTGCACAACGGCTCCTCGCTTTCATATCTTGCCGTCGGACGCACGCGTCAAACCAAAGAAGCGTCTGATGCGCACGAGCAGTTCTGTATTGTGGGGTTGGGAAACCGCCAGCGATTCCGCCGCAATCGAACGCCTGGCTGTCTCAAGTCCGGACTGGCGGGCTGTGAGCACGAGCGAAATTTCCTCCGCAAGTTCGTGGCGCCGGTCAAGCACTTTTCTGAAATCGTCCTTCTTGAGGCGATGGCATTCCACCTCTTCTGTGGCAATCACGCTCGCCGAACGCCGCTCCCCCGTCAGCAGGGACATCTCCCCAAAAAACTGGCCCGGATGCAGTATCGCCAGTTCGCGATCCGAGGCTCCGTTCCTCAGCGTCACCCTAACCGTCCCACGCGCGAGAATGTAGAGCGAATCACCCTCGTCACCCTCGTGCAGAATGTACTCGCCCGGCGCGAATCGCAGGCGCTCCAGCATGTTCCAGACCGCGCGATTCTCGTCCGTCGTGAGGGACTGAAAAATGGGAATCCTGGCCAGCGTCTGCCGGCCGCCGCGCTCGTCGCCAAGACGGCCGTGACCCGCGCCCCGGCTGTCTTCAAGCTGAATCGATTGCGGGATCGTGGAGAGCGGTATTCCAACGCGCGTCAGGGCATAGTAAAGGCGGGTCCGAACCACGGACGAATCCGAGTGTTCATTTCCTGGCCGCGTCAGCCAGACAAGGACTCCGTAGAGGACGTCAAGCGATCGGTAATCGACAATCACGCAGCGGGGCGCTGGCTGGTCCGACATCCCTTCGATCGGCGAAGAGGAAAGCGCTTCCTCCACCACTTCGATCACCTGGGCGGGGCTGTGCCGGTATTCGACGGCGAACGTGATGAGCTTTCGATGGTTCGGCGTCGACGGCGTTTCCCCAGGAAGCCTCCCAATTACCGTGACCGGTTGCTTCGTGAGCATGCTGTTGGGAATGAGAATCGTGTCGCCATCGGGTGTCGCGATTGCGGTGTGCCGGATGCGGACCATTCGCACCTGCCCTACACCAAGGTCGGTCTTGAGCCAGTCGCCTTGACGGATGCTTCGCTCCAACTGGAGCGACAGGCCCCCCGCCAGGTTCCCAAGCAGATCCTGAAGGCCGAAACCGATGACCGCGGTGAACACCGCTGAGGTTGCAATCAGCCCTGTTACATTGACTCCCAGCCGCGCAAGCATGTTCATGAGAACCAGCAGGTATCCGAGGCCGGCGAACAAGTCGCTTGCGATCCGCGGAAGGGCGAAGCGGCGAAGGATCACCTGAATCAGGAGAAGGCTCGTGAATTGGATGGCGGCAATCTCGCAGAAAGCGCGCGCGACTTCGCTCGCAATCCGCGCCTGCCGCGGTTCAAGCGTTGGCACCAGGGAAACAGCCCCCGTCATGACCGCGAGCGCCGCGAACGCCCAGATGGCCGAGATCCGCCGCCGGTCCACAGCGGTCCACCGGGCGAGAGCGATCGCGCCTGCTACAACAACAATGAGTAACGGCCAAAGCTGCGCGGGCACTTTGGTCACTGTACAATGATAGGCATGGCAATGTCGAGAGTTCGGGTGCTGTCCGCCGTTCTGGCGGCAGGTCTAATTGCTTCAAATTCACCCGCTTTGGCGCAAAATCCGGCCGATCTATTCGAGAAAGCCCCCCCTGATGTGGATAGCGCTCTGAGGGAGCGAATCGCTATGTTCTATCAGGCCCATGTGGACGGCAAGCCAAGGAAGGCCGACGAGGTGGTGGCGGAGGAGTCGAAAGATTTCTTCTTCGCCGGAAACAAACCTAAGTATTTGAACTTCGAGATCATCAAGATCAACTACTCCGACGGTTTCACAAAAGCAAGAGCTACTGTCGCCTGTGAGAGTTACATTATGATGCCCGGTTTCGCGGGCAAGGCCGTAAAGCTCGCCGCCGCCAGCCAGTGGAAGATCTTGGACGGCAAATGGTATTGGTACGTGGAGGAAAGTAAGGATCTGGTCACGCCTTTCGGTGTGATGAAAGCCGATCCGGCCTTCGCCGCGCAGGCTCCACAGGGAATGCCTGACCTGACAAAGGGTCCGACCGTGCACTCACTTCGCAATCAGATCCGGGTGGACAAGGAATCGATTCGCTTCGTCGCGGGCCGTGAAGGATCCGATGAGATCAGAATCAAGAACAATCTGCCGGGCTCAATTACGCTGAAAATGCGGCACGGGAGGATGGACGGGATGACCGTGTCTCTCGACCGGACGGAAGTGAAAGGCGGCGAAACCGCGGTCATAAATGTCAAGGCTAGCGCCAGGGCAAGTGTACCGTCGGTGGCAGAGAAGATCGTAATCGACGTGGAACCGCTTCGGCAGCAATTCGCCGTTGACGTCATTTTCGATCCCGCGCCGTAGCATCTCCGGCGAGTAAGGCGAGCACAGAAACTGGATCGGCTCGCATTGTTATCGAAGTGGAGCGGCACTTCATCAGAGAATGGCACGGGCGTTGAACAGCCTCCGACGCTCCACCAGCACTGGCAGAGGGATGCGTCGTACACCGGCGTTCGCGGGATGCCATTGATTGGCAGCATTCCGGACGGCTGCAGCCGAAACATCGTCACCGGGATCTGCGGGAATCGTTGACCGAAGCGGACATCGAGGTCAAGCGGCAGCGGCCGAGGGAGCAGTACGCGGAAGCAAGCCGCACGTCATCTCCGAGAACAGGCCGCAGCGATTCGCCAAGGACTTCCGGGAGTTCATTTGGATCTCAGTCAAATCAAGACCTACGTCAGGACTTCAGCGAATTATACTCAACTAAAATAGCAGCCGTGCGCTCCCCAGCATCTGCCGCGAACCCGTCGCGCTGTTGATTACTCCAAACGTAGCGAGATTCGAGAGATTCGTTCCCGGCGCGCCGAATATCGGCGTATTCGTCGCGCCGATCGCGTCCATGCGGATCTGCAGTTTAAGCCTCTCGTAAAGAGTAAACGATTTGAGCAACGTCACATTCAGACTTCGCGCCGACGGTGCTCGCAGTTCGGCGAGAAACCGAGGTTCCGGGGTGATCGCGTACTGATTCGGGAGGGGTTGAAACGCCGTCGTATCGAAATACCGCACTAAGCGCTGGGACACGGGCCCGTCCAGCCGAGGATTCCTGATCCGGAGAGGCCGCCCATTGACGTGGGTCACACTGAGCGGTGTTCCGGTCTCAAGGAGAAGAAACCCGTCAACTCCCAACCGGCGGCCGCCGCTCGCAAGAGCGCCGATTTTGGCCGCCAAGGCAGCGAGTATGTAGCGGCCCAGCGCATCGTGTACGCCTGATCCTGTCCCGAAATGGACCGGTATTTCCGGGTATTCACCAGACTGGCTGAGTTGTTGTCCATCAGCTTTGAGAAGGTCTGGGAAACCAGCGTGCTAAAGCCATTCGAGAATCGCTTTTCCACCTTCAGCATCATCGCGTGATAGATTGCCCGCCCCGTGTTCGCGCCGTTCACAATCAGCGTCGAATACTGGGGGAAGGCCGGCCACACCCGGCTTTGCACGATCGTGCTGCTCGCACCGAGCGTTGAACGCGCCGGCGCTAATCCAAAGAAGGGATTGGGCACCCGCGTATTCTCGGCGGCGCCGAGCGCAAGATACCGGTCCGGCTTCTCATTCAAATCGAACGCCTCGAACTGCTTCAGACTGAGCATCCCCACATAGGCTGCGTCCACCAGCATCCGCCACGGCAATTCCCGCTGCACGCTGAACTGCCATTGCTGATTGTAGGGACTCACACGTCCCGGATCATAGAACTGGAGCGCGTTGCCAAATGAAGTCGCCAGCCCCTGATCGATACCAACGGGCTGCACGACCCCGTTTGGAAACGGATTGCGAAGCGTATTCGCCACCGTAGCGCCGTTGTCGTTCGATCCAACAAACGGGGTTGCTGCCCCAAAAGTATCGACCTCGCCCAGGAATGCCGTGTTGTATGTCTGCTGACTATAGAACCTGACCAATGCATCATATCGCCATGCCCGTGAGGGTTGAGGCGCGCCTAACCATTTGGATGACCCCATAAACATGGGGTAAAACTGGAATTTGGCGGAGTGCGCGCTTCGCCAACCCACCCCAATCGAGGTCACC
>SYKU01000287.1 GCA_005808865.1 Acidobacteriota bacterium | reverse complement strand
GCGATCATGAAATGCTAACGCCCGCAGGCTGAAATGTAGGGTTGGCGAGGCGCCGGAAGATCGAAACGCCGACAGGGCTGGCGTCCAGTGTGATCGGCTCCCGGCTAAGAGCCAACGAATCTTAACCGAGATTTCTTAACGCACCTCACGGGCCAAGCCTCTGAAAACACGGATCATTCTGAACTACTTGTGGCTCTGCCATAGGAGTTCTGAGGCTAACCTGCGGCTTGGCTGCCGCCCTCACGATCGCCGGGCCGTTGTCCCACGCCGAGGAATTCACCGCCGGACCCGATTCTCACCGGCAGGCGGGCGTGCCGCAAGGTAGAGTCACCAAGCATGAGTGGATCAGCAAGATCTATCCCGGCACAATACGGAATTACTGGATCTACGTACCCGCACAATACAAATCCGAAAAGCCCGCCTGCACGATGCTGTTCCAGGACGGCGGCAGGTTTGTGACCGAAAGCGGTGCGTTCAAGACCACGGTCGTGTTCGACAACCTTATCCACAAGGGAGACATGCCTGTCACCATCGGCGTGTTCGTTAACCCCGGTGTGGTCCCCGGCGCCGGGGCAAACACCCAGGCGCGCTTCAACCGCAGTGCCGAATACGACGCCGTGGGCCCTCGCTTCCCCACCTTCCTGATCGAAGAGATCCTGCCTGAAGTGGCGAAACACTATAACCTTTCTAGCGATCCCAACGACCGCGCGATCTCCGGTTCGAGTTCGGGAGGTAACGCTTCATTCAACGCCGCATGGACCCGCCCGGATGCATTCCGCCGCGTGCTTAGCTTCATTGGCGGCTTCACGAACCTGCGCGGTGACCATATCTATCCGTCGCTGGTGAGGAAGATGGAGACGAAGCCCCTGCGCGTATTCCTACAGGATGGCCTGCAGGACACTAATGTTTACAGCAACTACGAACTGGGAGCCGCGTTACGCGACGCCAACTATGATTACAAGCTGGTGATTGGCACGGAGGGCCACAACAGCAAGCACAGCTCCGCAATCCTGCCCGATGCCCTACGCTGGCTCTGGCGCGACTACCCGAAGCCCATTGTCAAGCCCGCCGGCGGCCCGGGCCACTACATCAGCAACAACATCGTACTGGATGCCGATTCCGGTTGGGAGCTGGTCAGCCGCGCACACAAGTTTACCGAAGGTCCCGCGGTCGACGCGCAGGGCAATGTATTCTTCAGCGACATCCCGAATGACCGAATCCACAAGGTTTCCGTCGACGGCACAGTTACGATATTCCGTGAGAATACCGGCGAGGCTAATGGCTTGATGTTCGGCCCGGACGGGCGCCTCTACACTTGCCAGAACGGCCGTCGTCGCATTGTCGCCTTTGCGGCGAACGGCAAAGAGTCGGTCATCGCCGAAGGCGTATCTTCAAACGATCTGGCGATAAACGCGAGTGGTGAAATCTACTTCACGGACCCGCGGAACAGACGTGTCTGGTTTATTGACGCCAACGGGAACAAACGGGTAGCGCATGAAGGAATTCTCTTCCCGAACGGTGTCCGCTTCTCGCCGGACCATGCTTTCCTTTTTGTCGCGGATACGTTGAGCCGCTGGATCTGGTCTTTTTCGGTGCAGCCTGGAGGCGGGCTCGCGAACGGAGTTCCGTTCCACCGGCTGGAGATTCCGGACGAGGTGGAATCCGGCGCGTTGCGTAGCGGAGCGGATGGAATGACGGTGGACGCCGAGGGATTCCTGTATGTGGCGACGAAACTCGGAATCCAGATTGTCGACCCGGCAGGACGGACGGTTGGCATTCTTGACAAGCCCGACGGCAGCGATCCCTCGAATGCCGTATTCGGCGGTCCCGGCCTGCAGACGCTGTATGTCACTTCTGGAGACAAGCTTTTCCGGCGGCCAATCAAGAAAAAGGGCACCTTCCCATGGTTGGCGGTCATGCAGGCGAAACCGCGGCTTTGACCATGATGCGCTGATCGAATTTCCAGGTTCGCATGAAGTACTTCCTCGTGTATCCGAAATGTCCCTCCGGCGCGCCGTACGACACCTTCACCTTGGCCGGGTTGTTGCCATTGATTGGAAGAATTGCCGCGCTGACCCCCGCCGGCATCGTCAGCATTAGGGCCAGAAGGAGCAGCAAAAGCGAACTCCGGGAGAGCAGGCGCCACGGCCAGTCTCGGCAGATGCGCTACACATATCAGACGCGACGACGATGACGCCGCGGGACCATGAAACCTTGCCCATTTCTTGCGGAACCGTCAGCGCTCGCGTTCACTGTCGTTCTGAAACTCGTGATATAGCCCCGGCACGTCTTCCGCGTAAGCGGGCATGCCCTGCGCGGCGCGCCGCCGCCCGAACCCTCATCCTGCCGATAGAAATTTTGAATTGGACACCCCCCGTCTCCCGCCCATAGACTAGAAAAAGAGGGCCAGAACAGCGCTGCCTGTTCAGCGTGCCACGGCAGCCGAAAAATTCATCAGGATTACTCAAAAAGGGGAACATCGTGAGCACGGAAATGATGGAAGCCGTCGCAGAGGTCGAAGCTGGCGGGTCACACATCGCCCTACTTCACAGGATCAGCGGCATCGTCAGTTCGGATCTTGATATCGAGCTTATGCTGCAGGAGCTCATCAGCCTGACCGTTCAGGTGACTGCCTGCGACGCGTGCCTTGTCTACCTGGTGGACCAGTCGAACGGAGAGATCGTGCTGCGAGGGTCGCAGCTTCCGCACGCCTCGGAAATCGGCCGGATCCGGATGAAGATGGGCGAGGGCATCACGGGCTGGGTGGCCCAGCACAAGTCTGTCGTCGCGCTGGGATCGAAGGCGGCGGCGGATTCCCGGTTCAAAGCCTTCCAAACGCTGCCCGAAGATACTTTCGAAGCTTTTCTTTCCGTTCCGCTGGTGGCCGGCGGAGACCTGATCGGCATCATCAACGTGCACCACAAGGAATCGCACGGCCACACGCCGGATGAAGTGGCGCTATTGACTTTTGTCGGCGAGCAAATGGGCGGCATTCTTGCGAAGTCGAAACTCGCCGAACAGTCGCAAACGGCGGTGAAAAGAATGGAGGCGCTGGCCGCGGTTGCGCAGACGATTTCCGAGGAAAGCTATCTCGACCGCATCCTCCAGGCCATTTCTGAGATGGTGGCCGAGACGTTCGACTCGCCGGTCTGCTCGATCATGCTGGTGGACGAAGAGCGCCGGGAACTGGTCGTTTCCGCCGCGCGCTGTTCGTCGCCGGATTACCTGCAGAAGTTGCCGCTGAGGATCGAGGATTCGTTAATCGGTCGTGTCGTGCGCGAAGCGCGCCCTCTAATGGTTGTTAACGTGGCTGCCGAGAAGCAGTTCCGATACCCTGAACTGGCCCGCAAGACAGGTCTAAAGTCGCTTCTCTCCGTGCCTCTTTTCGCCAAGGAGAAAGTAATCGGAACGATCAATATCTACACGAGCCGCGAGCGCGCGTTTACCGACGAGGAAGTCGGCTTCGTGAAAGTGGTTGCGAGCCAGGCCGCGACAGCGATTGAGAATTCCCGGCTGCTGTCGGAAACGCTCGAGATGAAACGTACTCTTGAAACCCGCAAGCTGGTGGAGCGGGCAAAGGGTATCTTGCAGCAAAGGCAGAATCTGACGGAAGAGGACGCCTACCTTCGGCTAAGGAACGAGAGCCGGCGCATACGCCGTCCCATGCGGGACTTGGCGGAAGCCATAATACTAGCCGATGACGTGAATCGGAGAACCGAGCCCACCGCTGAAGTCTAAATACGGCCCAAGTTGTTGGTTGTCGGTCCGACAAAAAAACATATCTTCTCTTTCCCGGGTTCGTCCGCTATCTTCTAGAGAAGCCGTATTCTGGTCGGTTGCGGCTTCAAGGGCTGGTGTACACGGCGGCTACTCTCCCGTGTTGTAGAACCGCACCTGCGTCGATGCGGCCCAGTACAAACTCAAAATAAATTTCTGGAGGCAGGCCATGGGGGCAAATCCCACTCAGGCTCAAGGTGTGTGTTGTTCTTTATTGCGTTCGTGCTGATCGCGGCCGGACTCGCATCCGGCGGAAGTCTCATTCTGATCTTGGCGGGTCTAGTGTCTAGTTGCATTAGTTCTGGTACTACTGTATGTTGAGTCATGCGCCGAAAGTCCGCGAAATTTCAGCTCAGCGACGAAGAGATGAAGACCTTAGAGGGATGGACCCGCCAAGGCAAGACGGAGCACCGTTT
>SYKU01000025.1 GCA_005808865.1 Acidobacteriota bacterium | reverse complement strand
GCCAGCCGAGTTAAGGAGTATCTGCCCGCCGTTGGTGATCGTTCCGATCAGTGTGGTCGTCGTGGCGTTGTTTGCCGACACCGTACTGCCGATGGTCACTCCGTTGAGCGTTGCCGTGCCGACGTTCCGAATGACCCCGCTGCCGCTGGTCGTCAGCAGCCCGTCTACGACCGTCGCATTGTTCAGCTGCACCGAGGAGCCATTCTGGGCCTCGATGATCCCTCCCGCGTTGGTGAACGTTCCATTATTGAGATTCAGAGTGGCGTTGTTGGTTGCCCGCAGGATACCCTGATTGATCACTCCGCCGGCGCCGGGATCGATGGTCAAAGCGGCTCCCTGGTTGGCCTGGATCAAGCCGCCCGCCTGATTCGTCAGCGCCATCTGATCCACGCCGATCTGCCCGGAGCCCTGAATCGTGTTGTTCACGTTTGTAAGCCGGTCCGAGGCAGAGAGGCCATAGATACGGTTGTTCCCGTTGTTCGAAAGGTCCACCGTGCCGCCACCCGTCAGCGTGACATCGCCACTTATCGCGAGATCGGTAGAGTTGCCGGCCGAGTTCAGCGCCACTGATCCGTTGTTGGTAAACGTGCCCGCGACGGTTGTCACCGTGTTGTTGTTGCCGGAAAACGCGCCCAGGTTGGTCACGCCGTTGAGCGTTGCCGCGTTCACATTCCTTACTGCGCCGGTTCCCGTCGTTGAGAGCGTGCCGCCTACGACCGTCGCATTGCTCAGTTGCACCACGGAGCCATTCTGGGCTTCGATGGTTCCTCCCGTGTTGGTGAAGGTCCCATTATTGAGATTCAGAGTGGCGTTGTTGGTTGCCCGCAGGATACCCTGATTGATCACTCCGCCGGCGCTGGGATCGATGGTCAAAGCCGTTGCCTGGTTGGCCTGGATGACGCCGCCCGCCTGATTCGTCAGCGCCATAAGATCCACGCCGAGCTGTCCGGATCCCTGGATGATGTTGTCGGCGTTCGTCAGCCGGTTTGTGCTTACCAGGCCATAAACCCGGTTCTGGGTATTGTTGCCGATGGTCAGCGTTCCGCCGCCCGACAGCGTCACGTCCCCGTCTACGATCAAGTCGGTAGGGTTTCCGGCGCTGTTCATCGCGATGGTCCCCGCGTTGTTGTACGTGCCGCCGCCCTGCAAGGTCAACGAAGTGTTGTTGTTCACAATAATCTGGCCGCCGGCGACGTTGTTCACCGTTCCGCCCAGCGTATTGGCCCCCGACGTACTTCGAATGATTCCCGTGGAACTGTTGTTCAGCGTACCGCCGGAAATTGAGCCGTCGTTCATCGAGATGGTGCCCGCGCCCAGCACTTCCACGATTCCGCCATTGATGGTAGAGTTGTTCACATTGACTGCCCCTGGATTCGACCGGATGATCCCGCCAGTGTTGGTAAACGTGCCTCCCTGGAGCGTAAGTGGGCCGCCCAGGGCCTGCATCACGCCAGTGTTAATCGCTCCGCTGGCGCTCGGGTCGACGGTCAAGCCCACGGACTGGGTCGCGCTGACGGTCCCCTGATTCGTGAACGCCATCGAATTCACGCCAATCTGCCCGGAGCCCTGAATGGTGTTGTCCACGTTCGTAAGCAGGTCTCCGGCCGCTTGACCAAAAATGCGGTTTTGCAGGTTGTTCGACATCGTAACGGTTCCGCCGCCCGTGAGGACGACATCCCCATTCATCACCATGGTGGTTAAGTTGCCACCTGAGTTCATGGCCATCGACCCGCTGTTGGTGATCGTTCCGATAAGCGTAGTATCGAAGTTGTTATTTTGGGAAAATGCCCCCAAATTGGTCACTCCGTTCAGAGTCGCGGTCCCGATGTTCCTGATCACGCCGGTGCCCGACGTGGTGAGCGTGCCGCCGACGATTGTCGCGTTATTCAGTTGCACCGTCGAGCCGGTCTGGGCTTCGATGGTCCCTCCCGTGTTGGTGAACGTTCCATTATTGAGAATCAGAGTGGCGGTGTTGATTGCCCGCAGGATACCCTGGTTGATCGCTCCGCTGGCACTGGGATCAATGGTCAAAGTGCTTACCTGGTTGGCCTGGATGACGCCGCCTGCCTGATTCGTCAGCGCCATCGAATCCAAGCCGATTCGCCCGCCGCCCTGAATAACGTTGTCGACATTTGTCAGCCGTCTCGTCCCCACCGTGCCGAAAATCTGATTGTTTGCGTTGTTCGACAGACTCACCGTTCCGCCACCGGAAAGGCTGATATCGGCGTCAATCACCAGATTTGAGGCGTTTCCGAGGCTTGAAAGTGATAGCGTTCCGGCGTTCGAGAGATCCGCGGAAGTCTGAAGCGTGAGGCTGTTATTGTTGGCGATGATGACCTGATCCGCCAGATCGATGATGAGCTGGTCGATGGTGAAATTCCCGTTCGTCGTGACCACCACGTTGGCGCCTGGGTTGCCATTGACGATGACCTTATGGGTGTCAACGCCGTTGTTTGGAACGCCGCCGCTCCAATTGCCCGCTGTCCCCCAGACACCGTTGCCCACATTGGTCCAGGTGTTTGTGATTTGCGCGGCGTTGGCACTTCCCGCGACGACTAAGAAGAGCGTTGCAACGCCCGATGAGATACTCCGGTTCATGATCCCTCCGAAACGCATGGTCTTTTAATTGTGGGATAAGTATTGCACAGTTACGGGCTGACTTCAATACAGATCGCACAAGATTAGTACTGTAGGGCACAGTACTTTCGAGAGGGCCTATCAGGTGTAAGCTCGCGAGGAGGTCTCTGGCCGCCCTCGTCCCGCTGCCGGCAAAGTCTCCACCCTCTTGAATTCCGGAGGATGGGCTTCGAGGCGCCGATCCGCTTTTTTGGGCGATGATGACACAAGTGCCGCAACCGGCAGCGTCCGCTGGAGACGGCCGGCGCCAGGGTTTTTCGATCGTGCCTCAATCGCGGCAGGAGTCAGGCGACAAAAAGCGGTCGCCTGCCCCACTGCACTCCGTCCGAAACTGGCGTCCGGCGTGCGCGTTGCGGTGTAATAGACTCACGCCATGGCATACAAGGACCTCCGGGAATTCATCAGAGCGCTTGAGAAGAAGGGGGAGTTGAAGCGCGTTTCCGTCGAAGTAGACCCGAATCTCGAAATCACGGAATTCGCGGACCGCTCCGTCAAAAATGGCGGACCGGCGCTGCTGTTCGAGAATCCAACGGGTCATCGGACGCCTGTTCTCATTAATGCTTTCGCCAGCGAAAGGCGAATGGAAATTGCGCTTGAAGTCGAGCACGTGGATGAGGTGGCCGGGCGGATCTCCGAATTGCTCGAAATGCGGATGCCCGAGGGGTTCATGGGCAAGCTGAAGATGCTGCCGAAGCTCGCCGAGATGGGGTCGTTTTTTCCACATACGGTGGCGAAGGGGCCGTGCAAGGAAGTGATCCGTAGAGAAGGCTTCTCGCTCGCGGACTATCCGGTACTCAAATGCTGGCCGGACGACGGCGGACGCTTCATCACGCTACCACTTGTGTTCTCCCGCAATCCCGACACCGGCAAACGCAACTGCGGCATGTACCGGATGCAGGTCTTCGACGAACGGACGGCGGGGATGCACTGGCAGACGCACAAGCAGGGCGCGGAGCATTACCGGCGTTTACTGAAGGAAGGCAAGCGGAAGCGCATGGAAGTCGCCGTGGCGATTGGCGCGGACCCGGCCGTGATGTACTCGGCGATCCTGCCGCTGCCACCCGATCTGGATGAAATGATGATCGCCGGTTTCCTGCGGTCGAGTCCGGTGGAAATGGTGAAATGCGAGACTTGCGACCTGGAAGTTCCGGCGAACTCGGAGATCGTGCTCGAAGGGTACGTGGAATTGGGCGAATTGCGCACGGAAGGCCCGTTCGGCGACCATACGGGGTTCTATTCGCTGGCCGACGAATACCCGGTCTTTCACATCACCTGCATCACACAGCGAAAGGATCCGATCTACGCGACGACGATTGTGGGACCGCCGCCGATGGAAGACTACTACATGGGCAAGGCGATCGAGCGTATTTTTCTGCCGCTGATGCGGATGCAGTTGCCCGAGGTGCGCGACATCTGCATGCCGGCGGAGGGGGTGTTTCACAACCTGATTCTGGTGGCGATCCGCAAGTCTTACCCCGGCCACGCCCGCAAGGTGATGAGCGCGATCTGGGGTTTGGGTCAAGCGATGTTCAGCAAGTGCATCGTGGTTGTGGATGAGGACGTGGACGTGCAGAACGTGAGGGAAGTGGCGTGGAAGGCGCTGAACAACATCGATCCGGAACGGGACATTCAATTCACCATGGGGCCGGTCGATTCGCTAGACCACGCGAGCCGGTTGATCAATTACGGCTCGAAGATGGGTGTGGACGCGACTCGCAAGTGGCCGGGGGAAGGCTTCACGAGGCCCTGGCCGGAGGTGATCCGCATGTCTGAAGATGTGAAGCAAAGGGTGGATGCGCTGTGGAAGAAGGCGGGACTGTGAGGGGCGGTGCGTCTACGCGGCTTCGAGGTTCAGGAGAGCGGTAAACCATTCATTGAAATGAGGACACTCCGCGCGGAGTCTCGGCAGCCCGGTCTCCCGCGCGATTATCAGACCGTCGACGACCTTCTTATACCGCGGAAAGAGATCGGTGATCCGCTTCGACGGCGCCGTTTCGGGGCCGTCGTCAATGCACTCCGGACTCACAGCCTGCTGACGGATTCGGGCCAAATCGGCTATCTTATCGGCGCTGTCTGGGAATGCGGTTGAGAAACTGTCCGGGTCCGAAAAGAGCAGGGCCTCAAATTCATGGAGTTGAATGTAGGGCACGAGCCGTGAGTCGCCGATGTCCGCCTTCAGTTTCCGTTCAAGGAATTCCACCCTCTTAACCGGGTCGGCGATCGTGCGGGATTCCTCGTAACCCGGCACGTCGTTCGGAATTCGATAGAGATCGACCATCGTCGTGAACCAACAATTCGGATTCCGATCTTCCCTCATCCAGAGCTTCAGGTCACGCTGCAAATGCCCGTAGCATGAGTATCCACCCCGATAGATAGTTCCACCCTTCCTACCAGTGGTCACGCGGCGGGCGTCCGCGAAGACGGACCGTTCGCCTAGCGACGGCGCGAGCAAATCCTTGACAAACGTCTCCTCAGTCTGCACTTCGACTACGAAATGCAGCCGTGCCAAAACGCTAAGGCCTCCCGCCGATAACGTTCTTCTCCCACAACTCGGAAACACTGTACACCTTGAGCCACTCCGCAAGGGCATCGTTTCCAAGCCGCCGAAACTCAGACTCTCGCCCAACGCGGTTAACGACAACGATGTCCTCAGGATCGAACCTATCGATCAGGGAGACCGACTGCGTCGCCAGTATGATCTGGACGCTCTTCGATGCCGCGCGTATCAGTCCCGCGATAACCTCGATCGCATATGGATGAAGGCCAAGTTCCGGCTCATCCAGAATGAGAACGTCCGGCAGGTCAAATTCAGGCTGCTGCAGCAGAGCCACGAGCGAAAGAATCCGTAACATCCCGTCCGCGGCCTGGCTGGCGTTGAAGATCCGGTCGGTGCCTCTTTCCCGCCACTGGATAAGTAGCCATCCGAATTCGGAATCGAACTCAAAATCGGCAAAGAAGGGAAGTATGAGGCGTATCGTTTCCACGATGCGTTGATAGTAGCGAGGCTGCTGCGAATGGAGGCGAAAGAGAAACGGCGCCAGGTTTCCGGCATCCTCTTTGAGCCATCGACCTTCGTCAACGGACCACTTCTGTCGAATCCGCGCTTTGTCCGAGGTGTTGTGGAACTGGTGAAAAATCACTCGTCTGAGCAGACTGTGAATCGTTCTCGCCGTTGGGTCCCCCTGTTCCGCCTTGTTCACAAGTCTCGCTTCCCGCTGTCCGGCGTCGAGGTCCGTCCACTTTGCCGACGCGGGAAAACCGGAACGCGAGAACCGGTACTTCTCTTCGGTGAATATCAAGGTGTCTCCGCTGGCATGCGCCAATCGGATGAGATACTCGTTCTCGCCCGCGTCCGTAATGAGTCGAAGGTGAGCTTCGATGGACGAGGTCCGTGCCGGGCCGTCATGCAGAAGAGCGCTTGCTCCACCAAGTTTTGCGACGTGCTCCTGCAATCCACCAGGTGGTGCGAGGGACCACGAAAGCAGCTGAAAGAAAGACATGAAATTGGACTTGCCCGCCCCATTAGGGCCGATCAAAACCGTCAGTGAACCCGGTGCGAAATGCTGCAATTCCCGGATCGTCTTAAAACCGCGCAAGCTAATTTCTTCCAAATGGGGGCGCATGGGTTCCTTCATTGCAATCAATGCAGGTCGAAGCCGCTTCCCACTATCGTAGTACGGAAGCGTTCAACGAATCATGGAAGGAACGCTCGGGGGTCTGCGACATAGAAGTGACGGCTTCGCGAGTTCCTTTTTTTGAAGCCAAAAACCTAGCCCAGCGCGGTTAACACGCTAGAGTCTTGCCTGCAAGAATTTGATGCAAATGCGTCAAGTTTGGCTGACATCCGCGTGGCCTGGCACACGACACCGTTGCCGTCGCACTGGGCGCGTGGCGGCCGGAGATATTTGTCGGCCAGAATCGATTCGACGGTGGCAAAAGGGGCCGAACACAGACCAATCCTGATGCCGGCCAAACCCCCGGTGTGCATGAAAAGGTAGCGGTTTTTCCAGACGGGCGGAATCGATCAATCTTGCCGTGGGGGTGGGGCGTGAGGCGGCAACCCGGCGGCCTCTACGGTTTCGGATTGGGAAGGACGAAAATCTTCTCGTCAGGCCGCACGAGTTTCAGCTTGCGTCTGATCTCGAGTTCCTGCTCGGCCGGATTGGCGGTGAGACGTTCGATCCGCTCCTTGCGAGCCTGGTTCCCCCGAGTCAGTTCCGCGTTCTTCTTTTCCAGTTCCTTCACTTGACGTATCTTCTCCGCCAAGGCCGGAACGCCGTGCGGTCCGCGGATCACAAATGCCGCGCAGCCCACCGCGAACAGCCCTGCCAACGCGTATGCCAAACGGCTGAACGAAAATCTCATTCGAAAACCTATACTATTGAAGATAGTAGCATCGAAGGCCGCGCCAGGGAAGCGAGATCAATGACGGACCAGATCGTTGTCCTTTGCACTTGTGGAAATCGGGCGGACGCCGCGCGAATGGCGCGCGGGCTGGTTGAGGCGCATCTGGCGGCATGTGTCAGCGTCGCACCGGAGGTGATGAGCTACTATCGATGGAAGGGCGTCATCGAAGAGAGCTCCGAGTTGCTGCTGGTGATCAAGACGTCGCGGGACCTGTTCGACAAGCTGCGGCTCTGGATCGAGAAGGAACATCCCTACGACGTGCCCGAGGTGATCGCACTACCGATCGTGGACGGAGCGCCGAACTATCTCAACTGGCTGCGGGATCAACTGGCCGCAAGAAGCGGCTGAGAAATCGGGGTAGAGGAAACCGGAATCTCGATCTCCATCAGCAAGCCCGGGTTCGCGTTGCGCGCGTGCATGACGCCACGGTGCAGATCGACGGCGCGCCGCGCGATGGAAAGCCCGAGGCCGACGCCGCCGCTGGCGCGATTGCGGTGCGCTTCAACGCGGTAAAAGGCGTCGAAGATACGTTCGAGCGACTCTTCCGGAACGCCGGGGCCAAAGTCGCGCACCGTGATCAACGCGGTATTGACGGATCGCTTGCTCAGGCCGACCTCGACGGCAGTACCCGCCGGAGCGAAGCGGATCGCATTGCGGACGACATTCTCGACGGCGCGCCGGAGGAGTTCGCCGTCACCCGAGACAGTGACGGGATCGGGTGCGTTCAGTTTGAGGGCGGCGCTGCGGTCGCGGGCCTCGATCGAACAATCCTCCACCAGATCCTGCAACAGTGCGTCCAGGCGAACAGGGCCGGCGCGCAGGGTACCCGGATCGCCTTCGGCGCGGGTGATCTGGAGCAACTCGCCGACAAGGGTATTCAAGCGGTCGGCTTCTCTTTGAATCCGGTTGATCGCAAATTCGGCATCGGTTCCGGAACGAGCCAGTTCCACCGCGACACTGAGGCGGGCAAGCGGGCTGCGTACCTCGTGGGAGATATCAAGCAGCAGCCTGCGTTCGGCTTCGAGGAGCGTCTGAATGCGCCCGGCCATCCGGTCGAAGGTCCGCGCGAGGTCTCCCAGTTCGTCCCGCCGGCCGGAGGAAGCACGCGCCGTGAAGTCCCCTTTACCGAACCGCTCCACCGCTTTCTGGAGGTGGCGGAGCGGGGCGGTCAAATAGGCAGCCAGCGCGTAGCAGAGCGCGAGCGCGGCGAACAGCGCCCAGATCTGCTGCGGAAGGAAGATCCACGGCCCCGGACCCGCGCCGTCGGGAAAGATCAGAAAACGATACCGGCCATCGGACGCGCCAAACAACGAAGGCGGCGGTCCGCCGCGGAAGGGCAGCCACGGGGGAATTGGGCGCGAGGGACGAAGCCCGGGCGGGGGCGCCGGGTGTTCTTCGCCTGTGAGCAGGTCCTTTCCGGAAGCAATATCGATCAGCGCTCCGCGGACGCCCGTCGCGCTGAAGGCGTACTGGAGGTATGCGCCGAGACCTTCTTTACCACCGGATTCGTAGGCGCTACGCGCCTCGGTCAACAAGAGGCGGGACAAGCTGGGAAACGGGCGCCGCTGCGCGGGACGATTCAGGTTTGAAATCGCGATCCCGCCGACGACGGTCACCACGACTGTCACCAGGAACCAGAGCAAGATCCGGGCAAACAGGGATCTCATTCGGCGGCCCCTTCGTCGATGGTCCGGCAGAACTGATAGCCGACCCCCCGCACAGTCTTAATAATGACTCTGTCCTTCTCGAGCTGTTTGCGCAAGTGGCTGACGTGCATGTCGCTCGAGCGGTCGAACGCCGACGCTTTACGGTTGTAGAGGTGCTCCATCAGATCGTCCCGAGAAACGACCCGGCCGGCCGCTCGCATCAGGAACTCGAGGATGTCGAATTCGAAGGTGGTCATCTGGACAGGCGAACCGCCCACGCTGACTTCGCGGGCGGCCGCGTCGAGACGGACGCCGTTGACTTCGAGGCGGGTGGCAGCGTCCGGACCCCGCGGCGCAATCCGCCGCATGATGGCACGTATGCGAGCGGCAAGTTCACGCGGATTAAAAGGCTTTGGAAGATAATCGTCGGCACCGGTTTCAAGACCGACGATCCGGTCGACGTCTTCGCCCCTTGCGGTCAACATCAGCACGGGAATCCGGCTTTCGGCGCGGATGCGGCGGAGGATCTCAAACCCGTCGAGCCCCGGAAGCATTACGTCGAGAACAACGAGGCCTGCTTCTCCGGCAAGGGCACGTTCAAGACCCCGGTTGCCATCGTGCACCGATTCCACGGGGAAGCCCTCGCGGCCCAGAAACTCAGTAAGCAGGGAGCAAAGTTCCACGTCGTCGTCGACAATCAGGATCAGCACGGCTCAAATTTATCATGGGCCGGTCCGGTCCGAGGGTAAATGATTGTAATCTTCGCTTTCAGGTTTTGGGGGGTGGCCCGCGAGCAATGCGCTTCAACTCAATGGGCGTTGATGGCGGGAAGGCGATCAGGGTCCGCTAAGTTTGGTCCGTTTCAGGCCGTAACCCGGTGAGGCCGGAACCAAACAGACCCAAACGCCGAAAGCCGGAGCCGCCCCAATAGCACACCAAAGGCCTATCAACATTGGCTCCGGCGCATACCGCGGAAGATCTCCTGCCAGAAACGTGCGGAATCCAGATGCCGAGGTACTAAAACCTGATCTTGAGCATGAACCGGTTCTGGCGCTGGTGGCCGTTGGCCACCGCCAACCAGCGCGCCCGCAATGCATCCGAGGTCCGGGTTGGTCAAGGGCGGGTTCCCGGAATCGTCTCATCTCGTTGCTCCTTCCCAGCGCATCGACAAACAGGGATTTCCCCTGCCCCCGCATGGCGCCGGTTACAAGAAATCCGCCGACGTTGGCTCCAGCGCAGGCCGGCTCAATGCCTGTCCCGCCCCCGTGTCAACCCTCAGGCACGGGCGTAGGAGGCACGTGCCGATGCAGGGATGTGGCGAGACTCCGCGTACAAGGAAAGGCAGAAAATATCGAAAGCCGGAAACCCGACCCGGCTTGTTATATTATACTCACTCAAATGGCCCAACACGCATGGCTGAGCATCCCCGTTGAGCGAATGAGCCCGCTCGTTTCACGCCAGGTTCTGCACACGGGGAGCATGACTGTGGCGCGAATCTTCATGAAGAAGGGAGCAGTCGTTCCCCTGCATCATCACGTCAACGAGCAGATCACGATGCTCGAGGAAGGCCGGCTGCGATTTGTCATCGAGGGCGTTGAGTCGGAAATCCGCGGCGGCGAAATGATGCAGATCCACCCAAACGCGCCGCATCTGGTGGAGGCGCTCGAGGACAGCGTCGCGACAGATTTATTCTCGCCCGTGCGCGAGGATTGGATTCGCGGCGACGACGCGTACTTGAGGCGTTAGGAACCCAAAGGGGGAGGTTTGCATGGAAAGCTACTCGCGCGGACCCGAATATCCGATACTCGAAACGACGATCGGACAGGCACTCGACGGGGCCGCCGGACGATTTCCGCACTCCGACGCCGTCGTCGTTCTTCGCCAGGGGAAGCGGCTGACGTATCTCCAGTTGAAGTCGGAAGCCGAGCGGGTGGCGCGCGGATTATGGGGCCTCGGACTGCGCCCGGGAGACCGTATCGGCGTGTGGGCGTCGAATTGCGTCGAGTGGGTCCTGCTTCAGCATGCGACCGCACGCACCGGCGCCGTTCTGGTGAACGTCAATCCCGCCTACCGCTCGCACGAGCTCGCCTTCGTGCTGCGAAAATCTCGGATGAAAGCGCTGTTCCTGCACGAAGCGGACGCCCGGTCGAACTACCTCGACATTCTGAACCAGGCGCGAACCGGGCTCGAAAGTCCGCTCGAACACGTCGTTGTTCTCAGGACGGATTCCTGGAACGGCATGTTGGAAAGGGGCGTCGACCCTCCCTCGCTTACCGTGGACCCGAACGATACAGTGACTATCCAATACACGTCGGGAACCACCGGTTCGCCTAAGGGCGTGCTGCTCACGCACCGCAATCTGGTGAACAACGGATGGGTGATGGGCTGGACTTTGAAGCTTACCGAGAAGGACCGCATCTGCGTTCCCGTCCCGCTCTATCACTGCTTCGGATGCGTGATGGGCGTGCTGGCCTCGGTCTCGCACGGAGCGGCGTTGATCCTGCCGAATTGGCAATTCGACGCGCGGCTGGCGCTCCAGGCGATCCACGCCGAGCGCGCCACGGCCGTCTACGGCGTTCCCGCGATGTTCATCGCGATGCTGGAACACCCGGACTTCGACTCGTTCGACTTGGCTTCGCTGCGCACCGGGATCATGGCCGGCGCTCCGTGTCCGGTGGAAGTGATGCGCCGCGTGGTGGATCGCATGCATTGCCGCGAGATGACCATCGCCTATGGGCAGACCGAAAGCTCGCCGGTGATCACCATGTCGGCGGCGGACGACTCGCTCGATGTGCGGGTGGGAACCGTGGGCGCGGCTCTATCCGCGACCGAAGTGAAGATCGCCAGTCCGGACTCCGGCGCCACCGTCGCCCGCGGCGTTCAGGGCGAGTTGTGCACCCGCGGCTACCTGGTAATGACGGGCTACGACGGCGAACCGGAGGCCACCGCCAAGGCGGTGGATGCCGAGGGCTGGCTCCACACCGGCGACCTCGCCGTGATGCGCGAGGATGGCAACTGCCGCATCACCGGCCGCGCCAAGGACATGATCATCCGCGG
>SYKU01000286.1 GCA_005808865.1 Acidobacteriota bacterium | reverse complement strand
GCAGGATCTCGCGGCTGTCGTCGTAGTCTATCGCCGCCAACGTGGCTGATTCCACCGACTTGATGTTCATGAGTCACCTCCACGAGAGGCTGTGCTCTAGAATAGAATATCACAGAAAGCTTGTTAAGTGAAGAGTATTGGTACTAAAGGCCCATAATCCGCATGCCGGAATCGACGTAGATCACGTTGCCGGTCACGCCGCGGCCCAGGTCGCTCGCAAGGAAAACGGCTGTGTCGCCCACTTCCGCGGTGTCGCAGTTCCGCCGCAGCGGGGCTCGCCTGGTTACCGTGTCGAGAATAGTCGAGAAATCCTTGACGGCGCGCGCGGAGGCCGTCTTTACAGGGCCTGCCGAGATCGCGTTCACGCGGATCTTCTGTGGCCCCAGGTCGCTTGCGAGATAGCGCACCGACGCCTCAAGCGAGGCCTTAGCGACACCCATCACGTTGTAGTTCGGCACTACGCGCTCGGAGCCCAGATAGGTCAGGGTGGTGAGCGAGCCGCCATTTTTCATATGCGGCGCCGTTGCGCGCGCCACCGCCACAAGCGAATACGCGCTCACCTCCTGGGCCAGCAGAAATCCAGCCCGCGCGGTCTGGACGAACGGTTTGCCTAGATCTTCACGATTGGCAAAGGCAAGGCAATGCACTGCGGCGTCGAGCGGCCCGAGTTCAGCGGCGAGCTGCTCGAGATCCTCTTCGCTTGTGACGTCACAGGGCAGGACACGGTCAACGCTGAGTCCGTTCGCGAGTGTTTCGATGGCCTCCTTTTGGTGCTCCCCCAGGTAGGTGAGCGTCAGCTTCGCGCCTTCGCGCGAAAAGGCCTGCGCGATCGCGTAGGCGATACTCCACTTGTTTGCGATCCCAAGGATAACCGCATGCTTTCCTTCGAGTAGATTCGACATGTGATATTTTCGCGGCGGAGCCGTCAGCGCAGCTTCATAGGCTTGCCACCATCTGCCTTGCTCCGCTGGGCAGCATCCATAAAGGCAAAGATCTCGAGCGTCTCTTCGTTTGAGACCGGCGCTTTCCCCGTCTGGAAAAACTTGATGATCTCGACCAGCAACGGCCGATAGCCCGCCGCCGCCTTGGCAGGACTCTGTGCCACGGTCTTCGGTCGGAAAACCACCGCGCCGAAATCGCCGTATGGCCGCAAAGCGCGAACGGTGCCGATACGTCCGTCCTTCCATCGCCCCGTCACTTCGTCCATGTTCTCGGTGGTGGTGCGGGTGACTTCCACAACGCCCATGCCCATCAGCGTGAAGAGCAGTTCGATCGGATGAATCGCGTACCAGGAAAGCTCAAGCTGATGATGTGGCTCGAATGGTCCGGGCCCCCAGGTGATTGCGCCAGTGATATCGGGGTACTTCATCTGCGTTCCGATCTCTCCGAATCGCAGGCTGGAAGAGCTGAACCACGGAACGTTCGCGGCCTTCGCGAGCTGGGCGATTTCACGGGCGTCTTCAAGCGTGGAGGCAAGAGGCTTGTCGATGAACAGTGGCTTTTTCGCCGCGATCACGGCGCGCGCCTGTTCGAGGTGCACGCGCCCATCCACGCTTTCGAGCAGCACCGCATCCACGTTGCGGCAGAGCGACGATATATCCGGCATCTGCGCGATCTTCCACGTCGTCTTGAGTTCCTCAGCGTACTTGTCGACCCGCGTGTAGCTGGATTCCACATCCTTGCTTCCGCCTTTGTAAAAGGCGACTACGCGCGCGCCCTCCACGTGATCGGGCGACGCGGTATCATTCAGGATTTTCGTAAAGGCGGTGACGTGCGACGTGTCCGTGCCGATGATTCCGAGGCGCAGATCAGCCCCTGCGCAAGCGAGCGCGAATGCAAGAAAACCGAAAAGTCTCATTTGGGGCATTGTACCCTGAAGCCCGGAAGGTTCGCGCCGCGCGGCCGCTCTGGGTCGATTTGAAAGCCTGTCGTCTTGTTATTCGTCACTCGCCGCCCTTGATCTCAGGCACGATAACGACCAGCAGCGGCGGCCTTCGCTCTGATCTGCCGCTTCGATCCCTTTGCCTGGCGCGCCGCAACCGGCTATCTAATGCAATGCCGAGCACTGCGAGGTCATGTTACCAGCATAAGGGCCGGCCACCGAATCCGGGCCGGTGCATGAGCGGAATCATTCCTCGATGACTCCTTCAGGCGGTATGCGCCGCCGGAAATCCCGGCAGCAGCGTTCAGCCGTTGACTGGGAAGCTGACTTCTGCCGGGCATGGCGCCGTATGCCTGCATCTCTACGAGGCTGCGAAAGCGACCTGTGCGCCAGTCAAAACAGCAGCTTCATTCCGAACTGAATCGTTCGAGGTTTGTTGATCTGCACGCTTGTACGGGCGAATGCCGTACTGTTCAAATCAGTGTTGGGCACCTGGAATCGCGGAGTATTGAAGATGTTGAAAAATTCCGTGCGAAACTCCAGCGTGTATCGCTCGCCGAACTTGGTTTTCTTGGCGAAAGCGGTGTCGAAATTGGTTGTGCCCGCACCTCGCAGTCCGGAGACAACGCGAGGAGCGTTGCCGAACGTGAATGGAGCGGCGGACGTGAATGCCGAAGCGTCGAACCAGCGATCAACGCTGGCGCCTTCGCCCAGGGATGGACTCTTTCCATTCCAATTAGGCCGCTGCCCGCCGCCTTGCGAGAACGTTGTATTGGTGCCTTGAAAAATGCCGAGGGCCGGTCCGTGCTGAAAGGAGGATACGCCCTGCATCTGCCAGCCGTTGACCAGCCACCGGAGCCGCTTCGTCTCCGCCACACCAACGGGCAGTTCCCAGATGTAGCTGATGACCAGGCTCTGCGTTTGATCAAACGGAGATACCGAACGCTCGCTACGCAGATCGAACCAGTTCTGTACGCCCGTCGCGGCGGTGGCCTCGCCCGCGAATGAGCCGCCTACGTCATCGATCAACTTCGAGAATGCGTAAGATGCCAGAAAGCTAAAGCTCCGCGAAAAGCGTTTCTCCAGTGTCCCCTGCAGCGCATGATAGATCGAGTTGCCGAGGTTGTTCTGGGTTGCCGACACTCCGCTGAAATGCGGATAGGGGCGCAGCAATTGAGCCGCCGCCACGGTGCGGGAAGCCAGAGGACCGGTGGCGATCTGTCCAAAGAAGGGATTGGCCACCTGCGTGCGCAAGGCATCTCCGCGGCTTAGGAATTGCGGGTCGAGCTGATTCAATGTCGTGTCCCGGTAGAGCTTGACGCCATGGCTCCCCACGTAGGCTACGCTGAACAGCAGGTTTCGAACGAGCTCGCGCTGGATGTTCAGATTCCATTGCACGGTATATGGATTTCGCTCGCCCCGATTGACGAAACCAACAGCCTGGCCGAGCAATGTCGCCGCTCCCAGCCGGTTGCCGCTCGGCTCGATCACAACGGGAAACGGATCGCTGTATTTCGCCACAGGAGTAACGCCGTCGAGAGAAGCCACATGCGTGGTGGTTGCCGAGTAACCTGACAGTCCCCCAGCTCCCGTACCGATCTGCAACGGAGCATAGGAAATGCCGAAGCCGCCGCGGATGACGGTCTTACTGGTAGCCTGAAACGCGAACCCGAACCGTGGGGCGGCGTTGTTCCAATCACCCTGCTGCTGGCTCCGCGGCAGCCCGCCGGTACCCGGGAAGGCGAGCACGCCACGAAGATTCAACCCCGGCGCGGTCAATGGCGCCGTCGCCCCGTAGTCGAAATTCGTCAATTGATTGTAGCGATCCGTGCGCGGTACGCTGTACTCCCAGCGGAGGCCCAGATTCAACGTCAGGCGCCGGTTTATGCGCCAGTCGTCCTGTACAAACCCCGCATAGTATGGATATTGGGCGGCCATGGCCGGGGAAATATTGTTGCTTCCGCTGCCGGCGTAACCGAGCAGGAAAGAGGCGTAGCCGAAGCCCGCTGCCGCGGAGGGCCGCGTGGCGATGGGGCCCTGGGTAAACGCATTGTCGAAATTGAATGTGCGTTCGGTGATTTGCCAGGTGTTGTTGCGCATCAGACGTCCGTCGAAACCGGCCTTGAGGGAATGGCGGCCTTTGGCCTTCGACAGATCCGCGCGCAAGGAGTGGGTGTCCAAGCCGAAGAAAATTACATCGCAGCCTCCCAATGCACTTCCTGCAATCAGATTGGGGCGGGAGAATTGCGAATTTGATCCGGCGATGTTGATGACGGGGATGCATGGGATTCTGGTGGACGAGGCCAGCCGCTGCGGGAATCCGAGCTTGGTGATATCGACGCCGTAAGAGAATGGTGCGCGCGAATTGGTCAGGCGGCTGAGCCCGTAACGAACGTTCAGCACTGTTGTGGGGTTGATCGTGTAGACGTCTTCGAGGGATATGCCGCGGCGGGCGAAGATTTGCGGACCTAGAGTCGGCGTAGCTTCATTTCCGAAAGCGTTTGGGCGAATACTCGGCGAACGGTCATAGTGAAATGCGCCATTGATCCGCTGCCGGTCGCTTATCGAGTGATCGATCTTGATGCTGGCCACACGCTTGTCGATCAAATTTGGCGCGCCTGAGACAAAATTGTCCTGCAAGGTAAAAGGGGATCCGGGAGAGTTCGGTTGCGGAAGGAATTTCTGTAACTCGCTTGAGACACGGTCATGGCGGACCGCCGGAATGAAATTTCCTGCGAATGGCTGACGGGTTGGCTGCCCGTCGATGGTTGCCGTTGTCAATGGATCGAAGATTTGGATCACTTGTCCGGCCCCGTTGCGAGACTGGCTGAAATCACCACTGCGTTCCGCCGAAGTAGGTACCCGCGAGCTGAATGTGATTCCCTCGCGTTCCCTCGCGTCTTCATAGTTCAGAAAGAAAAACGTTCTGTCCTTACGGATTGGACCGCCAAAGGTCCCTCCGAACTGATTGAACGTAAAGGCCGGCTTTTGCTTGCCTGCGCGGTTTTGGAAAAAGTCGTTGGCGTTGACGTTTTCGTCGCGGTGAAATTCGAATAATGTCCCGTGAAAGCGGTTGGTCCCGGATTTAGTGACGACATTGAAAATGCCTCCGGCAGCTCGGCCGTATTCCGCACTATAGTTGTTCGTTTCCACACGGAACTCCTGCACGGCATCGACACTCGGAAAGACGTTCGCGCCGCCCTGCACTCCGTTGGTGTTGGGGATTCCGTTGAGCAGAAACTCGTTTTGATCGCCGCGGGCGCCGTTGATCACCGCATGGGCATCCGTGAACATATCCACGGGAAGATCCCCCCACGTCACCGGCACACGCGCCCCCGGTACGATCGTGGCCAAGGCGTAGGGATTACGTCCTCGCAAGGGCAGTTCCTCGACTCGGCGGTTGTCCACAAGCTGCCCGATGGTGGAGGTCTGGCTTTCCAGCAGAACTCCCGACGCTTCCACATCAACTTGTGTGCTGACGGTCGAAAGCTGCGCTTGTACGTTTAACCGCACCACCTGCCCCACGGTGATCGCAACACTTCGCGTAGTATCGCCGAATCCGCTCTTCTCCACCTTGACCGCGTACACGCCGGGAGCAAGCTGACCGATTGTGTAGTAACCATCGTTTGTTGTGGTGACCGCTGTCACGACGCCTGTTTGCGTATTTGTCGCCGTAACTCTGGCGGTGGGAATCACGGCGCCCCCAGGATCGGTAACCAGGCCGGTTATCGTGGCAACCTGCGCCCAAACTGGAATCGCGAGCAAGAGCAGAAGAAATTTCATAGCAACCTCGTTTACGGGAAGTTGCACCCAGTATACGTCAGAACCCTGCCGTCCAGTGCCATTCACCATTGGGCGGATTGGGCGACGGAGGCAACCTGCTACGGAGCCCAGGGAGTCCAGCCCAACCCTGCGGCCGCGCACCTCGCCGCCTGAGGCCACCGGACCATGGCCGAAACTGGTTCGTCTTGCCGCAACCAATTGGGGGCGATTGCGACCGCCGGAGGGAGTAGGCGGCTCATCTGCCCTCAATGTTAACCACTCGCGGCAACGGCGCCACGCGCAAACACTCCCGAACAGACTTACGCCGTTGACAGGCCGTCTCGGATGCTGCCGGCGTTGCGTTCAGGAAAGACGCCCAGCGTCCTATCCCGCCAGTTCGACTTCGATGCGCTTCTGAGAGGCGTCCAGGCTCACGATGCGGAAACTGCGCACCTGACCCGGCTTGAGCGGCTCGCGCCTGCCGGGCATTCCGCCGGCTGTGCCAAGCTTCCACTTGTTCGTGAGCATTGAACTCATCGCTGAAACGTCAGGCCGGGCGTTCTGCTCCTGACCCGCCTGCTCGCCGCTCTCGGAAACTCCGCAGGAAGCGTGGATGCCGTCTCCCAGTTCCACTCGCGCACGGTTGCTCGAAATATTGCCCACGCGGCCCGTCACCAGATCGCCCTTCTTGTGTTCGCCGATGTACTCGTCTATCGTCGTCGGCTGAAGCTGCTTCAGGCCGAGCCTGATACGGCGCTTCTGCCTGTCGAGTTCAAGAACCACGGTACGCACGAGTTCGCCCGGCTTGACGATTTCCTTCGGGTGGTTGATGCGCTTCTCCGCGCTCATGTCGCCGACGTGGATCAAGCCTTCGATCCCGTCGCCAAAATCCACAAACGCGCCAAAGTTCGTCAGGCTGCTGATCGGCCCTTCGACAATGGCCCCCACCGGCAAGCGCCGCTCCAGTTCAGCCCAGGGATCGCCCATCGCCTGCTTGAGGCCGAGCGCAATTCTTCGCTCGCCCGGGTTGACGCCCAGCACTACCACTTCCACCGTATCGCCACTCTTCACCACGTCGGACGGCTTGCGGATCTTCTTCGCCCACGACATTTCGGAAAGATGGATCAAGCCCTCCAGTCCCGGTTCGAGTTCGACGAACGCGCCGAAGTCGGTAGCCCGGGAGACGGCGCCCTTCACTTTTTCGCCGACAACATATTTCGTCGCGGCACCCGCCCATGGATCCGCCTGTAGCTGCTTCATGCCCAGCGAGATCCGGCGTTTCGCCGCATCCACTTTCAGTATCTGAACCTTTATCACTTGTCCCATGGTGAGGACGTCGGAAGGCTTGCCGATGCGGCCGCGCGAGATATCGGCCACGTGCAGCAGGCCGTCGACTCCGCCGATGTCCACGAACGCGCCATAGTCCATCAGCGTGCGAACCGTTCCCGTGACGACGGCGCCTTCCTTCATTTCGGAGACCAGACGCTCGCGCGCTTCCGCCTCTTCCATTTCGAGAACGGCTCTGCGGTCGACGACGACATCTTCTTCCGCGGTGTCCAGTTTGATGATGCGGCAAGCGATGGATTGGCCTACGAGATTCTCCATCTCGGTGTTATCGCGGACGCCGCTGCGGGAGGCCGGCATGAAGGCGCGAACGCCGATATCCACGCTGAAGCCGCCCTTGATCATACCGGTTACGTTGCCGGCAATCGTGCTCTTGTCGGCAAAGGCGCGCTCAAGCGCGGACCAGTCCTTGGGCCGCTCCACCTTGATCTTTGAAAGCGTGTAGTAGCCTTCGGGATCGCGTCCCGTCACGCTTACCTTGAGCTTGTCGCCAGGCTTGACCGGGTCGTCCCGAAACTCCGAGGCGGGTACGATGCCTTCCGTCTTATAGCCGATGTCGACGAACACGGATGCCGCCGTCACGGAGACGACCGTGCCTTCCCGGCCGGAATCGCCTGAGGAGCCGCCGGCGGTCTTGTGCGTTTGTTCGAATTCCTGAAGGATATCGGCGAACGACGTATCCTCGGCGGAAGGAGCCGGAGCGTCATCGTCGGGTAGAAAAGATCTCTTTGCCATGAGGTGTATCAATCATTCTGGCACAAACCCGGCTAAGATAACACCGTGCACCTTCTCTCGCGCCTGGATGGCGCCGGCCGGTTGGTTCGTCCGCAGGACCTGGTCTGGCTGATTCTGTTTTCGGCGATGGCCGCCGTAAGCCCCACCCGCGACCCATTGGAGATTCTGACCCTGCTTTCGCTTGCGCTTCTTCAGGTGATGGAGCCAAAGACGCCGTTCTTCGCGACGCGCGAGGGCATGGCGTTCTCCATCCTCCTGAAACTGCTGATGGGGTACTTGCTCATCGGATCGACCGGCGGCATGAACAGCAGCTATTACCTTATCATGCTGCTGCCGGTGGTCTCGGCCGCGACTTCGTATGGCATTCCTGGTACAGCGTTTTTCACCACGCTCGCGTGCGCGGGTTATCTTTCGTTTCTACTGTACGTCGATTTTTCCCGTTATACGATCGATCTCGATCAGAAGCGGGAACTGTTTCTTCGCGTGACGTTTCTTGGAGCGGTCGGATATCTGACAAACACACTTGCCGCGGCGAGCCGGGACCAGGCTAAGCGGCACCGGGCGGTGGCAGAGCAGTTGGCGGAGGCGAACCGTAGTTTGCAGGAAGCAGAGGACGCCGTGAGGCGCTCCGACCGCCTGGCGGCTCTGGGACAATTGACCGCCGGGCTCGCCCATGAGCTTCGCAATCCCCTTGGGACGATTAAGGGCTCCGCCGATATGCTCGCGAAGAGCCTTTCGAAAGAGAACGAGGTCGCGCGCGAGATGGCGGGGTTCATATCGAGCGAGGTCGATCGGACCAACTCGCTGGTATCGAGATTCCTGGAGTTCGCCCGTCCAATGCAACTGAGATTGGCCGCGGCCGAGCTTGGGGACGTAATTGACCGCGCCGTTAATCAACTGGAGCGCCTGGGTTCTCCTGTCGCTGTATTCAAGAACTACTCGCCCGATATCGCGCCGTTTCCGATAGATGCGGAATTGATGGAGCGCGTCTTCTATAACCTTCTGTTGAATGCCTCGCAGGCGTCTCCGCCCGGCGGAGCCGTGACCGTCAAGACAAGGCGTTCAGAGGATGGCGGCTACGCGGAAGTCGCCGTAATCGACCGCGGTTCGGGCATCGATCACAAGCATCTGGAAAACATCTTCAATCCGTTTTTCACTACCAAGAGCGACGGTGTGGGCCTTGGTCTCGCGATCGTCTCGAAGATCGTGGATGAGCATGGCGGTAGAATGTCAGTCGAAAGCGAACCGGGCAAGGGGAGTGTGTTTCATGTATTCCTGCCTATGAAATCCGCCAAATGAAACGACGAATTCTTGTAGTGGAAGACGAGGCGAAGTTGCGGCGCGTGATCGAGCTACAACTTGTGTCCGCGGGTTTCGACGTGGATCAGGCGGCTTCGGCGGAACTTGCGTTCCCGCTCGCGGAACGCGCGGATCTGCTAATAACGGACTTCCGCCTGCCCGGCATGAACGGTCTTGATTTCCTGGCGTGGATGCGGCGGCAGAACATGCAAACGCCCGTTGTAGTAATGACCGCATTCGGCACGGTGGAGAATGCCGTGGAGGCAATGAAAGCCGGCGCGTCGGATTTCTTACTAAAGCCCTTCTCCATGGACCAACTGATGTCCGTCGTGACGAAAGCGCTTGAAGTGCGCGTGCTCCGGGACGAGAACAGACAGCTCAAGGAGGAACTTGGCAGGCGTTACGACTTCCAGAACATCATTGGCAGGAGCGCGGCAATGCAGGACATCTTCGCCATGATCATGCGCGTGGCGCCCAGCCGGGCGACCGTGCTGCTGGCCGGAGAGAGCGGGGTCGGAAAGGACCTGATCGCCCGGGCGATTCACTACCACTCGCCGCGCCGTGACCACCCTTTCGTCAAGATCAATTGCACAGCGATTCCCGAAAATCTGATGGAGAGCGAATTGTTCGGTTACGAGAGGGGCGCCTTCACAGGAGCCAATCAGAGCAAGCCGGGGAAATTCGAACTGGCTGATACCGGAACAGTGCTGCTCGATGAAATCGGCGACGTGCCGGCGGCGGTGCAGGTGAAACTCTTGCGAATCCTGCAAGAGAGAGAGTTCGAACGCTTGGGCAGCAATAAGACACGCCATATAGACGTCCGCGTGATCGCGGCGACCAATCAGGACCTGCGCGCGGCGCTCGAACAGGGTACATTTCGTGAGGACCTTTATTATCGGCTCAACGTAGTCCCCATGAGCATCGCGCCGCTCCGGGAACGGCCGGAAGACATCCCCTTTCTCGCCGAGCATTTCGTTCGGACCCTGAGTGCTGAGCATGGCGGGCGCGTGAAGGGGGTGACCGCGTCGGCACTGAATAGGCTTTCGGAATATCATTGGCCTGGAAATGTGCGCGAATTACAGAACGTGATTGAGCGAAGCCTTGTGATGTGCCTGGGCGACAAACTCGACGCGGAGGATATACGACTCGAAGCGGCCCGCCGGCCGCATCTTGCGGCAGGAGAATTCGCGCTCCCGGACGGCATGACGCTTGACCAATATGAACAGGCCATCATTCGCGAAACACTGCGGCGCGCGGAGGGGAACAAGAGCCATGCGGCGAGGATGCTCGGACTGACGCGCAACGCGTTACGCTACCGGCTGGCGCAGATGGGACTCGAAAACTAACGCCAGGAGCTGCTATCGCACCGGTTCGGACGGGATCGCTTCGATGCCGCCGAGCGTTGCGGAAGGCGCCGGTGGCGTCCTTGACCTGGCGTCGGCGTTTGTCATGGGTGAAGTCCCATGTCAGCCAGCGGGTCGAGACGGTGCGCAGCCAGTGCTGCGAGCCTCTGGCACGCACGCCGGTTTCGTCGAAGCCCGCCACTTCCTGGACTGACGGGCAAGGCGCCCCACTACCGTCTGATTATGGGCTTGAGCGTTGAGATCCGTAGTTCGAACTTCCTCCGCTGGTATGATAGAGTTCGAAACACACTCAGGAGCACTTCTATGTCAGATGAACTTGGACGAAGAGACCTTCTAAAGTCGGCATCGGCAGCCGCTGCGCTCGCGGCGGGCCCGGCAGTAATTTCGGCTCGCGGACAGAACGAAAAGATCAACATCGGCTGGATCGGCGTTGGGACACGCGGGCACGCTGGCCTCGACTGGCTCAACAAAGCCTCTGGCCAGCACGTTAAAGTCTCGGCCGTCTGTGATACTTTCACGGGGTATCTGGCGCGAGCGAAAGACCGCGTCCAGACGATCTACGGAAACACCCCGGCCACTTACAGCGACTACCATCAGTTGCTCGCCGACAAGTCGATCGACGCCGTCTACATCATGACGCCTGAGCACTTGCATCACTCGATGACGCTCGCGGCTCTCAAAGCCGGCAAGCACATTTACATCGAGAAGCCGCTCGCGCACACGATCGAAGAAGGCGCCGAGATCGTCAAGGCCTGGGAGAAGTCGGGAAAGATGGTGCAGGTCGGTACCCAGAACCGCAGTTCGTCGCTTTACCGGAAGGCCAAGGAAATGGTCGAAGCCGGCATGCTGGGCGAGATTCACTATGTGCGGGCCTTCTGGTATCGCAACTCAGCGCCAAACGATCCCGCGTGGCGCTATAAGATACCGGCCGATGCCAATGAGCAAAATACCGATTGGAAGAAGTTTCTTGGTCCCGCGCAGCAGCGGGCATTCGACAAGCAACGCTACTATCAATGGAGGCTTTATTGGGATTACTCCGGCGGCATTTCGACCGACCTCCTGGTCCATCAGACCGACATCACCAACTTCGTATTGGGGAAGACCGTACCGTCGTCCTGCATGGCCTCGGGCGGCATCTATCGCTGGACGGATAAGAGCGATGACCGCGACGTTCCCGATACGCTGTCGGCCATCTATGAGTATGGCGACCGCTTCCATCTCAATTACAGTTGCCACTTCGGGAACAACCAATACGGTTATGGCGAGCAGTTCATGGGCTCCGAGGGAACGCTCGAAGTGCTCAACCGAAAGGACCTGAATTTCTATCCGCAGACGCTTGACGGCAAGGCCCCGGCGCACGTTTTGGCGAAGAAGGAGGTCCATTACAACGGCATGAAGGACTTCAACGAGCCGGATGGGGCGATCAACCACTTCCGCAATTTCATCGAAGCCGTTCGCGGTAACGAGAAAGTTGTGGCGCCGCCCACAGCCGGCCAGCAAGCCGCCATTTCGGGCCACATGGCAACTCTTTCGTTCAAGG
This sequence comes from Acidobacteriota bacterium, assembly GCA_005808865.1. Taxonomy (GTDB): domain Bacteria; phylum Acidobacteriota; class Terriglobia; order Bryobacterales; family Bryobacteraceae; genus SYKU01. The sequence goes on along the minus strand of SYKU01000286.1, from coordinate 7,239 downwards.
CGAACAAAAAAGTCTACTGGGATGAGAGAACCGGGAAGGTCCGCTATTCCTGATGAGGTCTCTTCCAGCCCTTGTGGTGCTGTTTCTCGCATCAGCGCTTCAGGGCGCCGATTATGACCTGCTCATCCGGAACGCCCGCGTCATTGATGGTACGGGGAACGCCTGGTTCCGTGCGGATATTGCGGTCAAGGACGGCAGAATCGCGCGCGTCGGAAACCTGACGAAGGACAGGGCAGCCCGCACGATCGACGCCGGCGGTCGCGTGGCCTCGCCCGGTTTCATCGACGTTCACACCCATGTCGAAGCCGTCGTGGAAAAAATCCCGCGCGGCGATAACTACCTGATGGATGGCGTCACAACCGTGATTACGGGCAACTGCGGCGGTTCTGACGCGGATCTCGGCGCCCTCTACCTGCGTCTTGAAAAGCTCGGTATCGGCCTCAATCTGGCGTCACTCGTAGGACATAATACCGTGCGGCGCGAAATCATGGGCACGGCAAACCGCCTGGCCACTCCGGACGAGATATTACAGATGCAGGAGCTCGTTCGCAAAAATATGCGTGCGGGCGCGGTGGGTTTTTCCACGGGTCTGATATACATTCCGGGCACGTACTCGAACACGGACGAAGTTGTGTCTTTAGCGAAAGCCGCGGCCGAGTTCGGCGGCGTGTACGCAAGTCACATGCGGGACGAGGGCGCCAAGGTCATGGATGCTATCGAGGAGGCTGTCCGCGTCGGCCGCGAAACCGGTTTGCGCGTCCAACTCTCGCACTTCAAGATTGACAATCGGAAATTGTGGGGTTCGAGCGAGAAGTCCATCGCGCTTGTCGAAAAATCCAGAAAGCAGGGCGTCGATGTCGTGGTCGATCAGTATCCATACGACCGTTCAAGCACGAATCTGGGCATCACGCTTCCCGACTGGGCGCTTGCCGACGGCCGCGACAAGATCAAGGAGCGCCTCAACGACAAAGCCACGCGCGCGAAGGTCGCGGGCGAAATGGAAAAGAAATTGAAAGCGCTTGGACACAAAGATTATTCCTATGCAGTCGTTGCTTCCTTCGAACCGGAGCGCGCTTACGACGGCAAGAGCATTACGGAAATCAACCGCCTCAAGGGACGCAAGAAAGGGGTAAGGCAGGAGATACAGACGATTCTCGACATCGAAGCGCAAGGTGGCGCGCAGATGGTCTACCACTCAATGGGTGAAAAAGACGTCGACCGCATCATGCGTTATCCCAATACCGGCGTCGCGAGCGATGGCGGGATTCGCGAGTTCGGACTCGGCATGCCTCACCCGCGTGCCTACGGAACGAATGCGCGAGTGCTTGCCGAGTACGTCCGCAACCGCAACGTACTCACGCTCGAAGACGCCGTCCGGAAGATGACCTCGCTCCCCGCCCGGACCTTCGGCTTTCCGGACCGCGGCCTCTTGCGCGAAGGCTATGCGGCCGATATTCTGCTGTTCGACCCCGACCGCGTTCAGGACAAAGCCACATTTCAGAAGCCGCACCACTACACGGAAGGATTCGACTACGTACTTGTCAACGGACAGTTTGTTGTCGAAGAAGGGAAGCTCACTGAAGCCCGTCCGGGCCGCGTGCTGCGCCGTCAGTAGCCGATGATTCAACTCACGGGCGCGGGCAAACGTTTCGGGCCGAAGATCCTATTCGAGAATCTCGATTGGCTGATTACGCCGAATGATCGCATCGGCATCGTCGGCGCGAACGGTACCGGTAAATCGACGTTGCTCAAGGTGCTCGCGAAGATCGACGGACTTGATTACGGAAGCCTATCGATAATGAAGGGAGTATCAGCGGGCTACTTGCCGCAGGATGGACTTTCCCTCAGCGGGCGTACCGTCTTCGGCGAAGGGATGTCCGTGTTTGCCGATCTCCACGCTCTCGAAAAGGAACAGGAGACGTTAACCCTGCGGATGGCGGAGCTTGATCCCGGAAGCGAGGAGTACCGGCTTGTTACGGAAAGGTTCCATCGGGCTGAAACGGAGTTCAACGCGCGCGACGGCTACACCATCGAAGCTCAGGTGGGTGCGGTGCTCACCGGCCTCGGATTCTCCAAGGACGATTGGAAACGGAATACCGAAGAGTTTTCGGGCGGCTGGCAGATGCGTATTGCGCTCGCCAAACTGCTGCTCGAAAAGCCCAACCTGCTGCTGCTTGAAGAGCCTACCAACCACCTTGATCTCGAGGCCAGAAACTGGCTCGAGGAGTACCTGGGCAACTATCCTTACGCCTATGTTCTGGTTTCGCACGACCGCTATTTTCTTGACGTCACCGTGAAGAAGACCGCCGAACTTTGGAACAAGCGCGTCAACTTCTTCAGCGGCAACTTCGAGAAGTATGAGTCTCAGAAGGCGGAGCGGCTCGCTCAGCTTCAGGCGGCATACGAGAATCAGAGGCAGAGGATCGAGCAGCTTGAGGCGTTCATCAACCGTTTTCGGGCCCAGGCGACGAAAGCGAAGCAGGTGCAGAGCCGGATCAAGGAACTTGAGAAGATCGAACGGATCGAGGTTCCGCCTGGCGAGAAGTCCATCCACTTCCGCTTTCCGCAGCCGAAGCCGAGCGGCCGGGTTGTCGCTGAATTCAAGGGCGTTTCGAAGAGTTATGGAGACAAAGTGGTGTTCTCCGGCGTCGGCTTCATGATCGAGCGGGGCGACCGCGTGGCGCTCGTCGGGGTTAACGGCGCCGGGAAGTCGACGCTGATCAAAATCCTCGCCGGCGCTACCGCGGTCAGTGCGGGAGACTACACCCTGGGCCACAACGCCGAACCCGATTACTTCGCGCAGGATCAGTACAAAGAGCTTGACCCGAAGGCCCGCATGATAGATGACTTGGGTATCGTCTCCCCGCGAGCCACAAACACGGAGCTGCGCAGCATTCTGGGTTGTTTCCTGTTCTCGGAAGACGATGTATTCAAACCGATCGGCGTGCTGTCGGGCGGCGAGCGCAACCGCTATGCGCTTGCGCGGATGCTGATGATGCCGTCGAACTTCCTGCTGCTCGACGAGCCGACAAATCACCTTGACATGAAGGCGAAGGACGTCCTGCTCACGGCGTTGCAGGAGTTTACAGGTACAGTCGTGTTTGTGTCGCACGACCGCTACTTCATCGATAAACTGGCCACCCGGGTGTTTGAAATCGAGGGCGGTAACGTCGAGTCGTATTCGGGGAACTACGAGAATTACCTGTGGAAGAAGCAGGCCGCGGCCGAAGGCGCGGCCAAATCAGCGGCGGAGCCGAAGCCGGCTCCCGCCCTGGGCGGGAAGCCCGCGCAGCACCCGTCCAACCAGTCCCCGAAGCCGCAGGCGAAGCCGGATCCGAAGCCGGGAAAGCTCAACCCGATAAAGCTGCGCCAGATGAAGGAGCGCCGCCGCGCGATCGAGGACGAGGTCACACGATTGGAAGTGGAGATCGCGGATTTCGAACACGGCCTCGGCACGTTTCGAAGCGCCGGCGAGACCGCGATGTTGACAGAGCTTCTCACCGCCCGCCGCGCCGACCTTGAGACGCTAATGGCCGAGTGGGAGGAAGTGTCGAAGATCCTTGAGTCGAACCGGTAATCCGGGCGCGGCACGAGACAATACCCATCGCTGCCTTCAGGGCCGCAGGCGCCGATACAGGGCAGGCCGCGGATGCAGAAGCCGGGTCATTATTATCACGTGCCGGGAACACGTCTCCGCCATTCTCTGGCTGAACTTATCCGTTATGGGGACCCTGGCTTTCGCGCGAAGACGTGATGTCAGGAGTCGTGGATGAGCCAGCCGGCGGGGCCGGCATGCCTGTGAGTCAAGACCTGCGTGAAGTTCTGTCCCGCATGTGCTCTTCGACCGCGTTCGCGGAAATTTCCACCGGCTGGCCCCCGCTCACGATAACATCCGCGAAAGAGCGCGTCGGCAGAACGTAGCGTTCGCACATTGGGCGTACGGTCTCCGTGTACTGCGAATACACCGACTCCCGCGACCGGCCCCGTTCCCGGATGTCGCGCGCCAGCCGGCGGGCGTAGCAGACCTCATCTGGAAGCTCGACGAACACCGCCGTCCCGAAGAGCCGCCGCACAGGTTCATGGTGGAGGGCAAGAATACCTTCGACGATAAGGACCGGTCGCGGCTGAACGGCCTCCGCATCCGATTTCCTGGTATGCGTCGAGAAATCGTACAACGGCTTGTGAATCGCCTCGCCGCGGATGAGCGCGGAAACGTCCTTCTCAAGCAAGTCCCAATCGAACATGGCCGGATCGTCAAAGTTCGCTCCCGCCCGCTCGGCCAGGCTGAGGTGCGACAGGTCTCGATAGTAATCGTCCAAAGAAAAGTGCGTGGCCCCGATCCTTTTCACAAGCAGCCGGGCCAGTTCGGTCTTGCCCGAGCCAGACGGCCCACCGATTCCAACGACGTAAGGCGCAGGCACTCTCACTCCAACTCAATTGTAAGAAACATCAGCCGTCCGCCGCGTTCCACTTGTAGAACCAGTACGCTGCCGGACGCCTGGTGATCGAGGCTCGAGCGCAGCGTCTCCACGCTCGCTGTCGGCGACCCGTCGAGCATGTAAATCACGTCGCCGGGCTGTAGTCCGCTTCCTGTGTAGGGTGGACTGCCTGCTCGCGCCGCAACGACAACGCCGTACTGCCTCCGCAACCCCGGAAACATGCCCGCGATTTTTCTGTCGATCTCAACGCCGAGAATTCCGAGCTTCGCGAGGACGCTTTTCTCGGGATCCACCATGTCGGCGAAGCGGTTCGGATCGTCCCGCCGCTCGACCACCTCCACCTGGAGGTCAAGCTTTTCCGCGCTCCGCATCACTTGTAAGCGCACCTTCTCGCCCATTGGGCGACGGTACAGATTCACCTCCAACGGCCGCGCATTCTCCATGGGTTTTCCATCGAGACTCACCACGACGTCGCCGACTTTGAGACCTGCTCTCTCCGCGGGGCCCTCCGGCGTCACGTCGCCAAGCACCACGCCGTATTCCTGCTCGATACCGAGACCGGTCGCAAGTGCAGGCGTCAGCGTCTGCGCGTACACGCCGATATGTCCGCGGTGCACATGACCATTCTTGCGGATCTGCCGTACGACATCGCGAACGATGTTGCTCGGGACGGCGAATCCAATGCCCTCACTGCCTCCCGATTGCGACAGGATAAACGTGTTGATCCCCACTACACGGCCGTTTGTGTCGACAAGCGGGCCGCCGCTGTTGCCTGGATTGATCGGCGCGTCGGTCTGCACGTAAACCATCGCATCTTCGGGCTTGATCTGCCGCGCGGGGGAGCTGACAATTCCCATGCTTACAGAATTCTCCAGGCCAAGCGGGTTACCGAATGCCAGCACGATCTGCCCTTGACGCAGGTTATCTGAATTGCCGAGCGTGAGAGGCGCAAGACCCGTGCGCTCAATCTTGATGACTGCCAGATCGCTTTCGCGGTCGATTCCGACGATCTTCGCTTCGACGGTCTGGCCGGACGGCTTGAGGATAGATCGTCGTCCGGTAGTCTGCGCCCGTGTCGCGCGAAGCAGCACCTGTATCCGCCGTGCGCCCTGAACCACGTGTGCGTTGGTGACGATATAACCGTCGGCCGACACAACCACGCCGGAACCTGAGCCGTGCTGACGCGAGAGTTGGCTCGCATTGAACGCCTCGCCTTCTTCGGGGGCCGCGTACCCGGAAGTGAATATCTGAACCACGGAGCGGCTCACCGTCCGCGACAAGGCTTCGAGTGAACTGCTGAATTCCTGGAGCGGCGCTGGAGGCTTCGGCGCCGCGGGCGGGTTCTGCTGAGCGAGTACCGCGGCTGCTAAGAGAAGTGCCGTCGGCCATGAGGTCCAGTGCGCCATCCCTTCCAGTGTAGCGGCAGCACGATCGGGACGGCGGCGCATTTGTGATAAAAATGGAAGGACATGCCGCTAACCGTCAATGGCGAACAGGTGGACGACGCGCTGATCAAACGCGAGATTGCGGCCATGCGCCCGCGCTTCTACGAACTTGCAACCGGCGGCGATCCGGCAGGAAACGAAGCCACGCTCCGCGAATGGGCGCGGGAAAACGTGATCGAGCGAGTGCTGTTGCGTCAGGAAGCGGCGAAGGACCCCGAACCCGTACCCCCCGCCGAGCTTGAAGCTGCCCTTCAGGGTTGCGGAACCGGGCCGGAAGCGGCCGAGCAACGGCGGGAGGCGGAAATTCAACTCCGGCTGTCGCGATTGATCGAGCGGATCACGGCAAAAATCGCACGCCCAAGGCACAAAGACATGGTCGAGTACTACAAGAAGCACAAGGACAGCTTCTGGGGCGAAGAGTTCGTGCAGGCGGCGCATATCGTCAAACATGTCGATGAGAACACTACCGAGGAGACCGCGCGGTCCGCGGTCGAAGTGGCGGAAGCGGAACTCCGCGCGGGCGACGCATTCGAGGAAGTAGCTGAGCGCCATTCCGATTGCAAGGGCAACGGAGGCGACCTTGGTTTCGTTCCCCGGGGAGAGATGGTCCCTGAGTTCGAAGACGTCGTGTTTTCGCTCGCGCCCGGACAGGTCAGCGGCATCTTCCGGTCCCCCTTCGGATTTCACATCGCCACCGTGAAGGCCCGCAAACCAGCCGGCGTGCTCGCTTTCAACCAGGTGGAGAGCCAGATCGAGGAGACCCTCTTCCAGGGCAAGAAGGAACGGGCGCTCGAAAACTATGTAGACCGGCTCAAGGCAAAGGCCCTGATTGAAGCATGACATCCGCTCCCCATCCCTGTTGCGTGCCAAGCCGGCGGCGCGCCGAGATGCTGCGGATTTCGAGGCAGAATTCCGGGGAGCGGCAGCGAGCGACCTCCGGCTCGGCGGAAGGCATGATCAAGGTCGATGGCGGACGCTTCCTGATGGGCGCGGAATCCCCGGATAGTTTCCTCGCCGATGGTGAGGGCCCGATCCGTGAAGTGACGCTCGATCCGTTTCTTCTCGATACGTATCCGGTTACGAATGAGCGTTTCCTCGAGTTTACACGGGACACCGGCTACGTCACGGAGTCGGAACGTTTCGGCTGGTCGTTTGTTTTCCACACCCATATTCCGAAGGACATGTTCCCTTCCGTGGTCGAGGACACCGTGCTTGGAATCGAGTGGTGGTGCAAGGTGCCGGGAGCGGGCTGGCGGCGCCCGGAGGGGCCCGATTCCAGTATTCTCAAGCGGCTTAACCACCCGGTCACGCACATGGCCTGGAGCGACGCGGCCGCTTATTGCAAGTGGGCCGGG
>SYKU01000285.1 GCA_005808865.1 Acidobacteriota bacterium | reverse complement strand
ATGATAACGGGGTCCCCAAATGGTTGGCTCTCAATTCACTTTGCCGAGACGCCTCCTACAGCGCATAGCTCAGGTTACAAGGTGGAAGTAGTGCCGCCATCGGGTTATACGTGGACATTGAAGAACGCCTCCGGTGTTCCGGACACGATCGACAACGACGGCAGTCCGGTGAGCGTAGTGCTCAGCACAAGCGCTAGCGTCAAGACGACGGTCGACTTCGGCTTCAAGAAGAATGTCCCCCTGGTCTGTCCGCATAGCTGGGGCTACTGGAAGAACCACGACGAACTGTGGCCGGTAAGCAGTCTGACGCTCGGTTCGCAGACCTACAACAAGACGGAGTTGATGGCGCTGCTGCAGCGTTCGGTTTCAGGCGATGCGAGCATCAATCTCGCGCATCAGTTGATCGCAGCCAAGCTGAGCATTTTGAAGGGCTCAAGCTCCGCACCAATCTCCGCAACGATCGCGGCGGCGGATACGCTGCTCGCGGCCCGTAGCGGCAAGCTTCCGTACAATGTCGCCTCTTCAAGCTCGACTGGCACTCACATGGTATCGAAAGCCGGCAAGCTTGAGGACTTCAATACCGGCGACCTCACCAACGGTTGTTCGGGCTGCAACACAAGTTATCATGCCAACTACGATGACCACGACAACGACGAAGAAGGCAGGAAATATCGCCGGGGCCGCTGGTGGGACGACGACGACGACGACCCTGACCACGGTTACAGTAACCGGCGGTAGCGGTTCCGTAAACCCGAGGTGGTAAACTCCGTCCGCTCACTCCTCGTGGGCGGACGGTTCTTTTTTCCCGCCGTACGGCTATCGTTTCGACAGCTCTCGCCCTTCCCCAGCTGTCGCCATTGGTACGCGTAAAATCAACTTTCCTTAACGAGCAACGGAATCCTTCCTTGTTCTGGTAAAATGGGATTAAATATGAGTAGCAGAAACGCTCAGCCTGAAACGGACAACCTGGGTTCGGTCGTCGTACCGGCTCTGTTGGCAGGTTTTACCGGTGAGATTCCTGCGCAAGCGGAGTGCTTGAGCAATTCTCCCGCTTCCGCGCACTTGTTTTCCAGGAGCTAACGACAATGGCGCCTCGGGTGCAAAATCCCACTCCAGAGATGTTGCAGGAACAGGAGCTAACGTTCCGCGAAAAAATGACGACGTTCTTCGATGCGCTGACGCTGCGTATTCCGGCTGGTGTGTTTTGGACTTCGGCTTGCCTCATCGTCCTGATATCGGTCATCTTTACGTTGAGCGTCGCGGAACGCCGAAGCGAGCGTCAGGTTACATCGGCGAGCGTGATCCCGACACCGGCGGAGAAGCCCGCCGCGACGACCCGGCTGGAGCTCGGCGATGTGCGGACCGCCCGGGCCAACATCGGCAACAAGGTCATCCTGGCCAGCGATGGGACAGCGCTCGACGATCTGGCCTCAGCGCTCCCCGAGAGCCGTGAAGCGGTGGCGAGCCGTTTGCTGGCTCAGGGACGCGCTTTTCAAATCGACCGCAGTGCCAAAGTATTGATCGTCGGATTCGGATTCGCCGAAGTAAAGGTCCGGGTCATGGAAGGTACGAACCGCGACCGCACTGGCTGGGCTTCCCAAAGCATGGTCGAATAGACGAACTGCCGGCGGTGATCGAACCATGATTTGGCTGAAATTGAGCATGGCCGCAAGTCTGACACTGGCGCTGGCCGGGATGGCCGGCTGCGATCGTGACCCGGAACGGGCCAAGTGGAAAAATCTGGAAAAGGGAAACAGTTACTTTGAGAGAGGACGCTATAGAGAGGCCTCGATTCTGTACCGCAACGCTCTCAAACAGGATTTGAAGTTCGGCGAGGCCTACTATCGCCTCGCCCTGGCGGACCTGAGAATGGCGAACATGATGCCGGCGGTTCGCAGTCTTCGAAGGGCGATCAGCCTTCTTCCCGACGGCGCCGAAAAGCTCGACGCCAAGGTCAAGTTGGCCGACTTGTATCTGGAGTACGCGCTGGACGGCGCGGAGACGTACCTGGCCGGGGTTGACCTTAGTGAAGAACGGGAAGTGGTGGAAATGACGGCAAGGGAATTGGTTCGCCGCGATCCACGCTCGTTCGACGGTCACCGCATGAAGGCGAACCTCAACATTATGGATTTCCGCAGGCGCTCGAAGGTGCAGGACGCCGAGGGCGCCAGAGAGGCGCTGTCGGCAGCCATCGTCGAATACAGGCTGGCTAATGAGACCCGGCCGCTGCAACCAAATCTCATTCTTTCCCTGGCCCGCAGCCTGGTGGTTTCGGGAAGACCCGAGGAAGCCGAGGGCTTCTACCGGCAAGTGATCGAAAGAGATAAGACCGCGATTGGCAACTACCTTGACCTGGTGCGGTTGCTTCGGGCGACCAAGCGGTTGGATGAAGCGGAGAAGTTGCTTCGCTCCGGTATCGGGGTAAACCCCAAGAGTATGGAATTGCGCATCAGCCTGGCCGCGCTGTACCGGGATCTCGGCCGGAGCGAGGAAGAGGCGGAGACCGTTTCCGCGATGAAGACGAACGCCGAGGACCGTTCTCTCGCCACCTTGCGCGCCGCGGAGTATTTTTTCAGCGCGGGCGATTTGGCTGCGTCGATACGCGAGTTGGAAACCGGCGTACAGGAGTTTCCCAAAGACAAAGGGGCGTTTCAGTTGCGGATGATTGAGGCTTTTTCCGGCGCAGGCAGGGTCCCTGACGCCGTCCGACTGGCGGACGAGCTGGTGCGCGCGAAGCCCCTCGATGCAGACGCCGTGGCGGCCAGGGCCTCTCTGCTTGGCGCCAAGGCCGAACTGGAAGCCGCGCTTCCCGCCATGGAGACGGTGTTGAAGAAGTCTCCGGATCATCCACTGCTTCGATATAACCTGGGCCGAACCTACGCGTTGCGGCGTGATTGGGAGACGGCCCAGTCCCATTTCACCGAAGCACTGCGGCTGAAGCCCGACTTCCTGCAAGCTGCACTGGCCCTCGGCGAGGTACAGTACTCGACTGACAAATTCGAGTCGGCGACCGCTGCGGCGGAAGAAGTACTCGAGAGGAACTCCCGAAACCGTGCGGCGTCGATCCTGAAGGTCCGGTCGCTTATTCGTCTGAACCGGTTCAAGGAGGCGCGTCAGACGCTGAACGCGCTGATCGCCGCAATTCCAATGGCGGATGAGCCGCTGTTTCACATGGGATTACTGAACATGGAGGAGAAGAAGTACGAGCAGGCTGAGCAGTCCTTCGCGCAGGCGTACTCACTGAATCCCAGGTCGAGTAATGCGGTCGTGGGTCTGGTTCAATCCCTCGAAGCCCGGAAACGGTTCGATCTCATTTCGGCCTTTTTCAAGCGGGAGCTGGCGAAATTTCCGGATCGGCGAGATCTGCGGATCTTGTTCGGTCAGGCCGCTGTGCGGGCTGGAAGCCCCGACCTGGCGATCTCTGAATACACATCAGTTTTGAATGCGGCGTCGGGAGGCGGAACACAGGCATCGGCGGCCCAGACCGCGCCAATCCAGATATTGCTCGGCGAAGCATACGAAGCCAAGGGTGACCACGAAGCCGCAATGACCTCCCTTGAGAGGGCCCGAGTCGCCAACCCGGCGGACGCTTCAGTTTGGCTGCGCATGGGCAAGATTCTGGACGCCACAGGACGTAAACAGAAGGCGCGCGAATGTTATGAGCAGGTGCTGAAGCTCGATCCGGAAAACGTCATGGCCCTCAATGAATTGGCGTTTCTTCTGGCGGAAACGAACGGCGACCTGGACCTGGCTCTTACGTATGCGCAGCGGGCTAAGCAGAAGCTCCCGCTCGTGGACGAGTTTTCGGACACGCTCGGCTGGATCTATCTTAAGAAGCAGCTTAGTAAGAGCGCGCTTGAGATTTTCGAGCCGCTGGCGGCAAAGGAGCCGGCAAGGTCGACCTACCGCTACCATTTGGGCGCTGCCTTGCTTGCGCTTGGCGAGACAGCTCGAGCGCAGAAAGAGCTACAGGCGGCATTGAGAAACAACCCTTCCAGGGAAGAAGCGGGGAAAATCCGCGAATTGATGGGAAGGCTCTGAGTGATATGAACTGCCCCAAGTGCAAATCATACGATGTGCGCCCCTCGAGGCGGAAGGGGATCATCGAACACGTGTTGTCGGCGGCTGGAGTGTGGCCATTCCGGTGCCAGAGGTGCTACAAACGTTACAGGAAGGTTACGCTTGGCCGGCCCATACACCACAAAACGCATGGCGGGGAGGCCGACCCCGGGATTGCGCTCGATCCTACCGACGAGATAGCGTCGCGTTGACCGTTGACGATGACGGCTGCCACTACCTGGCCCGCCCTATCAGCGCGCCTTGACTTCGGTCCAGCGGGAGGCACGGTATAATCGAATCAACGATCCGCCCGGATTCTTTGATGATACGAGCCAGCCGCGATGCCATTTTCCAGGCGTACGTCGAGATTGGAAAGGGGTCGGCGCTTTTTATTGCCGGGCTCCTTCTGGCCGCGATCGCGGTTCTTCGTCCCGCCTCGGGCGCACTTTATCTGATGCCGGCGCTCCTGGCCGCCGGAAAACTTCCACGCTGGCAGGGTGTAGTTTTCAGTTTGTCTTGCGCAGTAATAAGCTTGTACCAGATGGGCTTCCTGCCGCCGGCGCCGGACGGTGGGCGAATACTGTTCGCCTTGGTTGCGTTCACGGGAAGCGGATTGTTCGTTTACGAACATACTCGAAACAGACTACTCACCGAGGAGCTTCGCGGGCAAGTTCAGCGGGAAGCGAACTTGCGGCGTGATGCGGAAGAGCAATTCCGGGTACTGATCGAAAGCAGTCCAGCCGCGATTCTGACTCTCGATTCCTCGGGTAGCGTTCTGCTCGCGAATGAAGCGGCCCACCGGTTGCTTTCCTCGGCGACCGTAAGTATCGTCGGCCAGCCCATCAGTCGCTATCTACCCTTGCTCGCTGACGCCCTTCGCACGCCCGCCGCAAGATTCTTCCGCACCAGTATGCAGTGCCGCGGTCAGCGTGAGAACGGCGACGCCTTTTTTGCCCAGGTATGGTTCTCAACCTATGCTACCGTTTCGGGTCCGCGCCTGGCGGCGATCGTGGTCGACTCCTCGGAAGATCTCCGGGACCGTGAAGAACACGAGCTTCATCAGCTTCTCTCGAACACGCGCATCCTGGTGTGCGCGGTTTCCCATGAAATCCGTAATTTCTGCGCCGCCATCGCGGTAATGCACGCAAACCTCGGCCGTATCCCCGACGTCTCTCTGAATCCAGACTTCCGCGCGCTCGGCTCCCTGGTCGAGGGTCTAGTGTCTAGTTGCATTAGTTCTGGTACTACTGTATGTTGAGTCATGCGCCGAAAGTCCGCGAAATTTCAGCTCAGCGACGAAGAGATGAAGACCTTAGAGGGATGGACCCGCCAAGGCAAGACGGAGCACCGTTT
>SYKU01000284.1 GCA_005808865.1 Acidobacteriota bacterium | reverse complement strand
GCCCCCGACCAGCAGGCCGATCGAACTGAGCACCACCATCACGATCGCGACCATCGCCGTCACGTTGTGAAAGTGCTCGATCATCTGCTCGGAAGACGAGATCCAGAAATTGTCCGGTTTCCCGTTCGGCACGCGGCGCTCAAGGCGCAGAACGGCGCGAACCTCATCCTGCGCGGGGACGATCAGCCCGGCCTTTGCCGTGACGATCAGCATGTGCTCCCTGGCGGTCGGGAACATCTTGCGCATGGTGAAGTACGGCAGCAGGATTCGAAGATCCTCCGAGCCGGGCACGGACGCGGCGGGGCGCTCCATCACGCCAATGATCTCTACTTGATGGCCATTCACCTCGATGATCTTGCCGATAGGATCAAGTTGAGGGAACCAGGATTTCTGAATGTCCTCGCCGATCACAGCGACCGGCAGCCGGTGACTATTATCGACGTCTCCGATGAAACGGCCCGCTTTCATCACGGTACCCGCCGCGGCGTAGGTCTCCTCAACGCCGCCCACCTGAATGCGAAAAAGGTCGTTGCCCTTGTACCTCGCCCTGTTGATGCCCGACCAGTCGGGCCAGAGAAACGGACTGACGTAGGCGACCGATGGGCACCGCTCAGCGATGGCCCGGGCGTTGCCGATGGTGAGCGGCTTGCGCCGGCGCTCCTCGGGGGTCGTCTGGTTCGCGAAGTCTCCGTTGAACTTCAGCACCACGAGCGTGTTCGGCCCAAAATTCCGGACGAAGCTCGTAATGGCGTCATCGAGGCCGGTGATGATCGACCCCACGCCGATCACCGTGCCGGTTCCGATGATCACGCCGAGCACCGTGAGGAAAGAACGCAGCTTATGCTCGCGGATGGTGGCGAGCGCGAGACGGACACCCGAGACGATGGCCGTACAGCGCATCACTCAGCTCTCAACGCCACAATGGGGTCGAGTTTGGCCGCGCGCTGCGCGGGGTAAATGCCGAAGAAGAGGCCAACGGCGGCCGAGAGCGTGACCCCCACGAGTACAGCCGACGCAGGCAGCGCCATCGGCACGGGTGTGGTGGCGCGCACTACGGCGGCGACGCCCCAAGCGAACAGAACTCCGATTAAACCCCCGGATCCGGCCATGAGGGAGGATTCCACGAGGAACTGTTGGAGGATATCGGCGCGCCGCGCACCAACGGATTTTCGAATTCCAATTTCATGCGTCCGTTCGGTCACCACAGCCAGCATGATGTTCATGATCACCACGCCGCCCACCACCATGAATACCGACACCACGGCAACCGCCGTCGCGGCGATCGCGGACGTCATCTTTTCCCAGGTCTCAACCACCGAATCGGCGGTAAAGATGCCGAAGTTGTCGTCCTGGTTTGGAGGCACGTGACGATAAGCTCGCAGCAGCATCCGGATCTCGTCCTGCGCTTGCTTCAGTTGCGAATGGCCGGCGGCGAGTGCGCGGTAGGAGATCCCGCGCCTCGACCCGTAAATCTTAAAGAAAGTTTCGACCGGAATGACCACGAAGTCGTCTAGCGACTCCCCAAATACCGATCCTTTTGCTTTCGCGACGCCGACAATCTCAAATCGCCGCCCCTGGACGTCGACCATCTTGCCGACCGGATCCACGTTCGGGTAGAGTTTCGTCTTGATGTCGTTCCCGATAAAGGCGACGTACATCCGCCTCTGGTCCTCGACGTCCGCGATGAAGCGCCCGGCCGCCGCCTCGAGGCCGGCGATTACACCCATGTTAGGACTGGCGCCCTGGATCGTGACCCGCTCGATTCGTTCCCCGCCGAATTGAACGGGCGCGCCACGGTAGGACTCCATTCCGATTTCGCGGCTCAGCGAAGCATTGGCCTTGACGAACTGAAACTCTTCCTGGCTCATCTCGGGATTGCGCCGCTGCATTTCGAGCCACTTCTTGGGGTCCCACTGGCCGATCATGACCATGCGCCGGATCTGGAAACTGTCGGCTCCAAGATCGTCCGTAATGTGCTCGGCGATGTAGCGGTTCATGCCCTCGATGACAGACATCACGGCTATCAGGGTCGTAGTGGCGAGGATGATTCCGAGCAGCGTAAGAAAGCTGCGGAGCTTGTTGCCGCGGATCGACCCCGCGGCGACGGAAACGGCTTCGAGAAATGAAGCGTTCGCTCTCACTTCAAGCTAATGACGCGGCTGGAATGCCATTTGTTCCGCAAAATCCGCCGGGTTGGAGTTCCTGTCTGTAGCTGTACAATATGACAATTAGAATGAGACTATTTCTGACCGCCGTGATCTTGCTTTCGCCCGCGGGCGCGCAGCAGGTGAAGCGTCCGCCCATCATCGGCATCGCCCACATGGCCGTCTTCGCCGCCGACGTCGCGAAGTCGCGGGCGTTCTACAAGGACTTTCTCGGATACGGCGAGCCGTTCGATCTGAAGAACCCGAATGGCAGCCTCTCGCTTACGTTCATCAAGATCAACGAACGGCAGTACGTCGAGATTTTTCCGAAGGAAGCCGGCACGGACCGGTTGAATCACATCTCGATCGAAACGCCCGACGCTGAGGCGTTACGCGCATATCTGGGGTCGAAGGGTGTGACGGTCCCGGCGAAAGCGAACAGGAACCGGATCGGCAACATAAGCTTTAACGTGACGGACCCCGACGGACACACCGTGGAGATTACGCAGTACACGCCGGACGGCTGGTCGGCGCGCGAGAAAGGCAAGTCCACGGGGCCGAATCGCATTTCGGACCGCATGGCGCATTTCGGCATTCTTGTGGGCGCGCTCGAGCCGGCGATGAAGTTCTATGGCGGCATCCTCGGATTTCAGGAGATTTGGCGCGGCGGCCGCGATCCGAGGGTGCTCAGTTGGGTCAACATGAAGGTCCCGGAGGGCGACGATTACATCGAGTTCATGCTCTACAAGGATCTTCCGGAGCCGACGAATCGAGGCACGCAGCATCACATCTGTCTGTTTGTACCGGATATGGACAAAGCGGTGGCGGCTTTGGAAACGCGTCCAGCGCGAAAGGGATACGAACGGACGATGGAAATTCGAACGGGAGTAAACCGTAAACGCCAGATGAATCTGTACGACCCGGATGGCACGCGCGTAGAGTTGATGGAGCCGAATACGATCGATGGCAAGCCGACGCCTTCCTCAGCGGCGCCGCCACCGCGATAGGCATCGGCGAACCAAACGCCTTCGAAATCGGGGTCATGCCGCCCGCGCCGAGCGCGGCTGCAGCCCACCGCCATGAGGAGAGCGTTGCGGTCACGGACGTGATCGGCCTGTCCGTTTCCCGGTTTACTTCGCGGAACGGAAGAACGAAAAGCGATAGTAAGAATGATCGGTGCCAACGCCGGCCCGGTCCACATGTTTGGTCGATAGTCCATAAGATAAGGCCGCCTGATGCGGAGATCCGGCTGCTCGTGGAGGCGTGGACCCAGAAGGCGGATTCGAGTTCTACGGCGGCCCGCAGCGAACCTGACAACAGGCTTCGAGATAGGGGCCGAGGTGCGTTCTCCGGTCTGTCTAATTATGATTACTCAACTCAGGACCGGCTCCCAGGCGGGCCGTCCGCGATCAAGGGGAAGTAGCGGCGGATCAAGATCCTCGCGGATGCGACACGGGTGGCGGGCGTTTCATGATCCAGTTGCCGGCGCGAAGCGCTCCCGAACCGGACCTCTACTAAGACACCCGAACTACACCGCGTCCATCGCCAGAAATTCCTGAATATGCGGATGATCCGCGCGGTCGAGTTCGTCGACCCGGCCGAAATAAATGACTTTCCCTTCATGCAGAAAGACCACGCGATCGGCAACGCGACGCATCAGGTCCAGATCGTGCGTCACCACCACCGATGTAAGTTGAAGCTGTGTCTTGAGTCTCAACATGAGGTTTATCAGGAGCGACGACATGATGGGATCCACCATGGTCGTCGGCTCGTCGTAAAGCACACACTCCGGCTGCGCCGCGAGGGCGCGCGCGATCGCCACCGCGCGCCGGTGTCCCGTCGAGAGATCGGTCGGATAGCTGTCGCGCAGATCGAGAATATCCACGATATCGAGCAGTCCGTTCACTACGTCTTCCCTGTTCTGGGCGTCGTAATCGTCGCGCAGCTCAAGCGAGAACAGGACGTTCTCGCCCACGGTGAGCGAATCGAAGAGCGCGCCCGACTGGAACACCATGGTCACCTTCTTCCGTACGCGGCGCAGCTCTGCCTCGCCGAAATCCGTAATGTCTTCGTGCCCCACGATTACCCGGCCGCTGTCGGGTTTCAGAAATCCCATTATGTGTCCGAGTGTCACGGATTTTCCGACGCCGCTCCTTCCGATAATCGCCACGGTCTCCCCGCCGTTCACAAAGAAGTTCGAGTCGACTAAAACGGGCCTGTCGAACGTCTTATATACGTGCCTGAATTCTATGTAATGAGGAAACAGTTCACTTTGCGGCATAGACGCGCCACTCCTCTGGGGTGTTTACGTTCCGAAAAGGACGCGCGTCCGAAACGGTCCAAATGACTGTATTCACATCCTTTAGCGCTTCCGCTATCTTTCGCGTGCCAAGATCGAGGGCAATGCGGAACGCGGGGAGGCAGCGCCGGTGATAGACGGCGCACAGGGGTTCGAGTTGTCCGGAGGGGCCTGCCGGAATCACGGCATCGGCTCCCGCGGCGGCGCTCACCCGCTCAAGCAGGCGTTTGACAAAATCCTCGCCCGCGTCAGGCATGTCGCAGGCGAGAATCAAATTCCATGGGGCCTTCGAAACGGCCAATGCAGCGGTGATTCCCGCGAGTGGGCCGCAGCCGCCGACTTCGTCGGGAATCACCGGATAGCCCAGATTTTCATAAAGCAACGGTTCGCCCACGAGGCTGACCGACCCGCACACCTTCGCCGCGGCTTCGGCGGCGTGAGTTGCAAAGCAGCCTCCGCCTGCGGGCAGGCGCGCCTTGTCCCGGCCCATTCGCGAACTTCGGCCGCCGACGAGAATGAAGCCAGCAATATCGACGGGCGCGATGTCCATGGAAAAATGATAGCATTCAGGGCTATAATACAAGAGCGGTTTTCAAACATCAGGATGAGGATTTGTTTCCATCTGACGCTGGTCGGACTTGCGCTTGGCGGGACGGCGTGTTTCGCCGCCTCTTCGGTGGTTCGCGCCGACGCGCGCTCGGGTCGCCTGATCAGGACGGTTCCGGCGCCCGCAGATTCCGTTACCCGGTCCAACGTACATGAAGCAATCGCCGAGACGTCGCGCCGGCACGACGTGGATCCGCTGCTGGTTCAGTCGATGATTTCCGTCGAAAGCGCTTATGACCCGTTCGCGATTTCTCCAAAAGGCGCACAAGGGCTGATGCAATTGATTCCCTCCACCGCACGGCGGTTCGGGGTGGACGACGCTTTCAACCCGGCGCAGAATATCGAAGGCGGCGTAAAGTACCTGAAGCATTTGCTTACCTTGTACGCCGGCGACACCCGCCTGGCGCTTGCGGCCTACAACGCCGGAGAAGGCGCTGTGGCGAAATATCGCGGAAAAATCCCGCCCTATGCCGAAACACAAAATTACGTGTATCAGGTAGGCAAGAGACTTGGGGAAGCGAGGCGGACCGCGGAAGCGCCGGTGAAGAAAGAAGCGCCCCGGACGGACGGCTATTCGCGGATCGTGAAGTCCGTGGCGGCGGATGGCAGCGTGTTCTACCGGACCGAAAGATAAGCCATGCGCGCCCGATCGTTCGTGAAAATCGGACTTGCGGCGGCATCGGCGCTTACACTGTTCGCGGATCCAGCGCTCGAAGTGACCGCCGTGCGTTTCTGGTCCATGACGGACAGCACCCGCGTCGCCATCGAGACCAACGGTGAGTTCCGGTTCAAGACGGATCGCCTCCAAAACCCGGATCGCGTGTTCTACGACCTGCTTGGGGCAAAGCCAAGGATGGTGGAGAAGGGAGTCAGGACCACGCCGGTCGGCGACAAGCTCCTGAAGCGGATTCGGGTGGCGGAAACGCAGCCCGGTATCACGCGGATCGTGCTGGACCTTGAAGAGGGCGTTCAGGTCGCTGCTTCCCAGCTAAGCAACCCGGATCGGCTGATTCTGGAGTTGCGCCCGCCGCGCCTGGATGCGCCGGCTCAAAAACCTCCAGCCATCCCGCTGCCTGAGGTTCCGCCATCCACACCAGTGGCGGTCCCGCAGGCAGCCGCAAAAGTGACCACACGGCCCGATTTCGAGGCTGTGCCCGAACCCGCGCCGGCTGCACCCGGAAAGACTCCGGTGAAACCCGCACTGCCGGCCAAACGAAACAGCGACGGAGAGCGGTCTTTGGTCAGAGCGTTAGGGCTGAAAGTGAGGCGGGTTGTAATCGATCCGGGTCACGGCGGACA
Source organism: Acidobacteriota bacterium (assembly GCA_005808865.1). Taxonomy (GTDB): domain Bacteria; phylum Acidobacteriota; class Terriglobia; order Bryobacterales; family Bryobacteraceae; genus SYKU01. The sequence continues at coordinate 1,702 of SYKU01000284.1, read as the reverse complement.
CGACCAGGGCAGCACCGGACGGACCGGTTTGCTGGAGAAGGACCTCGTGCTCGATGTCGCGAAACGGCTGGGCACGCTTATCGAGACCAAACTGGGGAGCGAAGTCATGTACACCCGCGTGGACGACACGTTCGTTCCGCTTGAAGCGCGAACGGGACTGGCGAACGAGAACAAGGCCGACCTGTTCCTGTCCCTGCACGCCAATTCGTCGCCCGTCCCGTCGGTCTCGGGCGTGGAAACGTACTTCCTGAACTTCACCACCGCGCGCGACGCCATGGACGTGGCGGCGCGCGAGAATGCCGGCTCGGATCGGTCGGTTTACGAGCTTGAAGGAATCCTTCAGAAAATCGGGAAACAGGACAAGGCCAGAGAGTCGCGCGACTTCGCGGCTCGCGTGCAGACCGCACTCCACGGGAATTCGTTGCGCAGCAATGCGACGGCGAGGAACCGGGGTGTCAAAAAAGCGCCGTTCGTGGTGTTGATTGGCGCGACCATGCCGTCGATCCTGGCCGAGATCGGCTTCCTCAGCAATGCCCGCGAAGAGGCACTGTTGAAAAAGCCGGACTATCGGCAGCGGATCGCGGAGTCGCTCTTCAAGGGACTTTCGCGTTACGCGGATTCACTTAGCCATTTTGAAGTCGCGCAGGCTTCAGGCAAATAGCCGAATGCGCGTCCTTGCATTTCGCCACGTTCCGCACGAACATCTCGGGCGCATCGCGACCGCCCTTGAGGCGGCCGCAGTCGAGTACGAATATGTGGATCTCGCCGCCGGGGGGCCACCAACCAATAATGAGGAAGCGGCAGGCCTGATTTTTATGGGCGGACCAATGTCCGTCAACGACGATCTGGACTATATTCACGCTGAGATCGACATTCTGCGGCGCGCGATCGGGAGGGGAACCCCGGTATTGGGGGTATGCCTTGGCGCACAGCTTGTCGCGAAGGCCATGGGCGCGCGCGCCTATAGGAATCCCGTGAAAGAGATCGGCTGGGCGCACGTTACCCTTACTGAGGCCGCCCGATCGGATCGTCTCTTTCACGGACTGAACGGCTGCGAGGACGTGTTTCATTGGCACGGCGAAACGTTCGACCTGCCGTCGGGAGCGGAACTGCTCGCGTCGTCGGAACGCTGCCGTCATCAGGCTTTCCGCTTTGGGGAACGCGTCTACGGGTTGCAGTTCCATCCGGAAGTGACACCGCAAATGATCGCGGAGTGGTGCCGGGAGGACGAAGGTTGTGGCGAACTCGCCGAGGCCATGGGTCCTATGGATCCGTGGCACAACGAATCGCGGCTCGCGGAAATTTCGGCCACCGTTTTCGGACGCTGGTGCGGGATCGTGCGCGGCTTGTTGTGATACCCTTGCGGGGGAGGTGTCATGGCAACCACACTTGAACCTGCCCGCCCCACTCTTACCCGGCCTCAGCACATAGGGCCCAGGCAGAGCGGTATCCCGTCGCGCCTGGTTTCGTTGGACGCGTATCGGGGACTCATCATGCTGACCCTTATCTCCCATGGGTTCGGCTTCTCCTCGCTGAGCGTTTATCCCTCCTTCGCGTGGCTTTCGCGTCAGGTAGACCACGTCGCCTGGGAAGGAATTGTGTTCTGGGACCTGATCCAGCCCGCGTTCATGTTCATGGTTGGGGTGGCGATGCCGCTGGCGTTCGCGCGCCGGTTGGCGGAAGGCGATTCGAGGCGCAAGGT
>SYKU01000283.1 GCA_005808865.1 Acidobacteriota bacterium | reverse complement strand
TCAGCAGTTCGATCGACGCCGTTACCAAACTCTGCCCGATTGAAAACCGGTAGGACTTCGGAAACTTTTCCACCTTGGGAACGATCCACAGCGCCCAATCGTAGGCTTTCTGAACGACGATCGCAGGCTCTGTCGAAGTGCCCAAAAATTTTTCCCCAGGGGGGAAGGGTCCCCCCTGGACCCCCCTCATAGACTCAAAACACTAGACGCTAAACCTTATTCCCGGCCCAACGCACGCCTATGAGGTCACCCCGGACCGCAGGCCCGAACCTAGACCGGCTCGAGGCCCGGACCCACACTGGATAAGCGAACCAGGAGCCCCCGCGCAGTACTCGGAGGTTCCCTTTCTTCGGTCCAACCGGGTTTTTCCGGCTCCGCGTCTCGTACGGCCCATACAAGTCGCCACACCACTCCCACACGTTGCCCAACATATCACAAAGCCCTTCCGAGGTATTCCCATTTGGATAAAGACCCACCGGCGTCGCATGCCCCACGCTTTGCTTATAGTTCGCTCGCGAGTGGTCGAGTGGCGATTTATTTCCCCACGGATACCGCCCGCCTTCCGGACCTCGCGCAGCCCGCTCCCATTCCGCCTCAGTTGGCAGCCGCCCTCCCGCCCACTTGCAGTACGCCGCGGACTCGTACCAACTCACCCCCACCACCGGCCGGTTCGGATACTCCTTCTGCCGCTTCCAATCTTCCGGCTCCGTGAATGTGCCATACCCTTCCGCCCAGTGCTTCCGCTCTACATAACCGCCATCCGCCACGAACGCCCCGTACTCCTGCACCGTCACCGGAAACCGCCCGATCCGGAATTCCGGTAGGGTCACCTCGTGCACCGCTTCGTCGTCGTCAACTTCCGGATCGTAGTTCCCGCCGCTCCTGTTCTCCTTCTGCGCTCCCATGACGAAGGACCCCGCCGGGATGGTCACCCCGTTGTCTTTCTCCAGCCTCGGATCCCCTACCTGCCCCAGCGCGTCGGCGGCTTCGATTCGCGTCTTGATGTCGATCGATTCGGCGGCGGCATCGAAGATCCGCATCGCCGCCGTCACCGTCCGCTCATAATCGGTCGTCTTCGGCGTATAACCCATGCGCGAGAGATCCCGCATCATCACTCCGAGCAACGCCGCGCACCGCGCCTGATCTGCAAGCTTGGGCTGGCTCCCAAGGCTGTCCAAAACCGCCTGAAATAGCCCTTCGATCTTCGGCTCACCCTGCTGGCGCAACACGCCGCCCAGCAGACGCATGGTTTCCCGCCACTCCCCGCGATAGAGTTTGCCGCTCTCGAAGACGATTCCGGTCTGTTGCTTCTCGGACAAACCTCCGATTTCGAGCGCGGCCAGATACTCCTGGAAGCTCAAGTGCCAGAATTTCAGGTCGTCGCCAACGGAAACAATGATCCCGCTATCCTGCGTTTCGCGCTCGATCAGGTCTTCCGCCAAGGCCACGGTCCCGCCAAACTGACCGGCGAAACGCTCCGCCGCCGGGCGCTTGTTGATCTGCACCAGGCGTCCGCCAGGCGCATCTTGCATCCCCAAAGCCAGCTTCCGCATGTACTCCAGGCATTCTTTGGGTCCGGGGCGCCCGTCCTTGTGCTTTCGCGCCGCAGCCAGCCAACCCAGGATCGACCCGTACAAGTCCACCCGGTACTCCGGCAGCCTCTGGCCGTTGTGCTGCAAAACGGCGAGCGCCGTCAGCATCACGGCGTTCCCCGCCATCTCGCGGATTTCGACCCGGGCCGAAAGCGCGTGTTCCAGTTCCTCTTTGAACTTCTTCGATTCGGACTCATTGAGGTCCAGCGCCCGCGCAAACTGATTGAAGAACCCCTTGATTTCAGGCGGCTGCAAGTCCGCGATCTTGACCTTGTCAAAGTCCTTGACGACAGCCTCCCCCACGTTGGTCCCCGGGCGCGTGCTCACCAGGAAATCGCACTTCTTGAAAGCTCCCGTGGCACGCTCGAAAATCCGGGCAATCCGCTCCCGCATCGCCGCATCGGGCGCTTCGTCGAGGCCGTCCACCATGACCAGGCAATGCTCGTTATCGAGCTTGCGTTTGAAGAAAGCCTCGTCCGCGCCCCACCCATACTCTTTGCAATACTTTCCCAGGAAGTAGGGAATCCAGTACGGCGATTCGGGCAGTTGAGGGACGGCGTCTTCGGGGGAGGGTTTCGCCGCCAGCCATTTGGCGAACTCCGCCACTCGGATCAGGATCGGGAAGCGCTTGTCGTCCCGGGCGAGAAATAGAGGCGCATCGCCAGGCCGCGTGCCTCGAAGAGTGCGGCACATCTCGAACGCCACTCGCCGCAGGAACGTGGATTTGCCGGATCCGGGGTCGCCGGCAATCACTACGTTGCGGTGCGAAAGTTCCTGTTCGAGAGGCTTGCGGCGCTGCTCGTCCATGTCCCGGACCGCGCCTTTGCGGGACATTTCGTGGCCTGCGAGCGTGGTGAGAGTAATGTAGATTTCGTCGATCCTGAAGAAGTACGGCTCGGCTCGTTTGGTGGTCAAGCCGGTGATGCGGATCTGGCGCGTGTCGTCTTCGAGGGCCTTCAAGTAGGGGTCGGGGTCCTCCCACGGGAGTACCTTCCAGTCGAAGTAGTAGCCGATCAACCGGTCGTTCTTAATCGCTCTCCGGCGTTCCTCCGGCTCCAGAACGTTTCTGATCTGGCGAATGTACTCCGCGGCAAATCGAATCTCGTCGCCTTCCCAGTCTGCGCTGTTGATTTCATCCGCAATCGCCTTATTCGAGACCTTCCGCGGCGGTCCTTCCTGCAAGGCTGCTTTCACCAAGAGCGTCAGCACGTTGAGCGCTGTTGACCCTAGACCCAGGTCGATCTCTCCCCGATACAGCCCGTCTCCTTCCACAAAACGATATTTCCGAGGGGCGTCGGGTGGGCCAAACGCAACGATCGTCGACATCGCACAATTCTACCTACAAAATAAACATTTTCGCATGCGAGTTCCTTCCAACTACAGTTTTTATGATCGTCTTGTCGCAACTTGCGGCAGGAGAAAATCATGATGAACCCGATTCAATGCGATGCTCAAGGCAGTACGCCCCCACTGACCGGCGACAAGGCTCCCAGTCAGTTGACGCCAGACGAGGCGTCCGGTCCAGGTTCGAATTCCGAGCAAGACAAATTCGACCGCGACGCGGACCTCAGGTTGGGCGACGAAGCCCCCCTCGCGTGGTAAGGCAGGCGAAAAGCCAGCGGGCATCCAGACATGCGGTCCATAGGCTTCGCTTCACTCACGCCGCGGCGGTTCACGCTAAGATTGGAATTCGAGGGAGATCCGCGTCATCCGAATTCGTTACATCCCGCTTCTCCTCACCGCGGCGATTCCAATCTGCGCGCTCGCGGACTCGGTTGTCGTACTGCCTTTCTTTAACCTATCGAACCGTCAGAACCTGGAGTGGATCGGGGAGAGCCTCGCTGAGACCATTGGCGAATCTCTCTCGGCGCCCGGCCTTCTCGCGCTCGGACGGGAAGAGCGGCAGGAAGCCTTCCGCCGCCTCTCAATCCGAAACTACGCCCTGCTTACGCGCGCGACCGTTATCAAAATAGGAGAGACGCTCGACGCTTCGCAAGTCGTCTACGGTCAGTATGAAACGCTTACGCCGGGGACGCTGCGGATCAGCGCGCGTATTCTCGATCTGAAGAATCTGAAGAAGGGGCCCGAATTCGAAGAAACCGGCGTTGTGGAAGATCTGGCTGTGATCGAGACGCGGCTCGCTTGGAGAACCCTCAAGTTCCTGGCGCCGCAGACGGAAATCTCGGAGGAGGAATTCCGAGGCAGCCGTCTGGATATTCGCGTGGACGCGATCGAGAAGTACATTCGCGGACTTGTGGCGGAGTCTCCGGCCGCCAGGCATCGTTACTTTACGCAGGCCGCGCGCCTGGATGCGAGGTTCTCCCAGCCCTGCTTCCAACTGGGCCGGATGTATACCGGCAAGAAGGATTGGCGCGTCGCGGCGGGCTGGCTGGAGCGTGTCGGCGCGCACGACCCGCACTATCGCGAAGCTCAGTTCCTGCTCGGGATCTGCCGTTACCGGAGCGGCAACTACGCAGGCGCGATCGAGAGCCTGGAACGGGTGTCGAAGGAAGTTCCCCTGAACGAGGTGCTGAACAATCTCGCGGCCGCGCAGTCCCGCCGGAATTTGCCCGAGGCGGTGGAAAATTTCCGCAAGGCGCTTGATGGCGATGACTCCGATCCGGACTACCACTTCAACCTCGGATACGCGCTCTGGAAAAGCCGCGACTTCGCCGCCGCCGCGGATCGTTTCCGTGCCGCGCTCGACCGCACGCCGGACGACGCGGACGCCGTTCTTCTGCTTGGGCGGTGTCTCAAAAAAACGGGGCCGCGCCAGGGCGATCCGAAAAGCGACGGCCTGGAGCGGCTCAAGCAGACTTACGCGGAAATGGCCTACCGCCAGCTTCAAGCGGAATTGAGGCCGAAACGATGATGCTTACCCGACGTCACTTTCTGATGGCGGCGACCGCGGCGGCGATTGCGCCGCTGAATGCCGCGTCCGCGCCCATCACTCTCGCGAGCGCAACTCCGCTGCTCGAACGCTTCGAGGCCGAGCCCGATCTGACGCGGCTGATTCTGGTGCTCTCCCCCACTTGAAGCCAGTGTATTTACGGCGTGACCGTAATCGATGAGGAAGTGCTCGCGAAGATTCCGGATCGCGCCATGCGTGTTCACGCCGTCTTTCTTCCTGTTCTTGAAGACGATAATGCGGAGGCCGCGGCGCGCACGTTTGGACGGCTGCGCGATAAGCGCTTCGTGGGCTACTGGGACCCGAAACACGCGGCGTCGCGGGCCGTACACAAAGCGATCGGACTGCCGGACCGTTTAACGGCGTGGGATGTCTACCTCGCCTACGGCGCGGGCCGGAAAGCGAACGGAGTTCTCCCCGCGCCGGATTTCTGGATGCATCAGTTGAGTAAACTTCCGGAACGCAAGGACATTGAGCTCAACGCGGGGAAATTCCTGGAGAGGCTGAAGCGGCTTTAGGTCAGCCCCGTTCATTCAAAGAGTATATTCCGATCGAAAGCGGAGCCGAACGGGAGGCGGGATACACTGCCACCGACCGCGTGTGGCTTTTCTTGTTAGAAAGAGTGTTGAGCGGCAGAGTGTTGATGTGACACACCTCCTATCTCCTATCAACGCCTCGATTCGCCCCAAGCTCAACCTGCCGGCATCCTGTATCTTGACGATCACGCCTCGCATCAGAGAGTAGCGGAGCACCACCAGCATGCGATAACGTCAATAGAATGAACTGGGATAAGTCGAAGGCACTTCTTGAGCGCGCGCGTGGATCGCTTGCCGGGGGCGTGAGCAGCCCTTTCCGCGCCAAGGCTCCCATGCCGCTCTATTTTTCGGGAGGCAGCGGCTCACGTCTCGAAGACGTGGACGGGAACCGCTACATCGATTACCAACTCGCCTGGGGCCCGATGATATTGGGATACGGGCATCCGAAACTCGCCGAAGCGATGCGCCGCCAAGCCTCGCTGCCCTTCAGCTACGGCGCACAGCATGAGCTCGAAATCGCCGTCGCCGAGAAGATTCAGACCATGGTTCCTTGCGCGGAACGCGTCGCCTTCACATCGAGCGGAAGCGAAGCCGTCCAGCTTGTCCACCGCCTCGCGCGTGCTTTCACGCGCCGCGATCTCATCCTCAAATTCGAGGGTCATTATCACGGATGGATGGATTCCGCGCTCATCAGCTACAAGCCCGCGCTCGAACAGATGGGCCCGCCCGATGCGCCTCGCGCCGTTCCCGGCTCGTGCGGACAGGTAGGAAACGCGTTAGAGAACACGGTGGTTGCACCATGGAACCGCCTCGACTTACTTGAACGGACGCTCCAGGAAAATAGGGGCCGCGTCGCCGCCGTCATGATGGAGCCGGTGCTATGCAACAGCGGTTGCCTCCTGCCCGGGGAAGGCTACCTTGCGGCCGCGAAAGATCTCGCCCACCAGTACGGGGCGCTGTTTGTTTTCGACGAAGTCATCACAGGCTTTCGGATCGGTCCGGGGGGCGCGCAAGCGCACTTTGGCGTTGCACCCGATCTCGCGACATTCGGAAAAGCCGTGGGCGGCGGCGTTCCTCTCAGTGTGATCGCCGGCCGCGCTGACGTTCTGAACATGATGTTTGGCGGCGGCGTTTCCTTCGGAGGCACGTTCAACGGCAATCCACTCTCGCTCGCTGCGGCGGACGTCACGCTCGATGAACTTGCTCGCGACGGCGGCGCGCTGCTGGCCGAGGCCAACCGCATCGGCATAAGCCTGCGCGACGGAATCCGGGGGCTTGCGCGCAAGCATGGCATCCCGGCCCAGGTGACCGGATTTGGCACGGCATTCGCGATTCACTTCACCGGACGGGAGGATCTCGCCGATTACCGCGACACCCTAGACGACGATGCCGAAAAGCTTCGCCGCTTTCTGATCTCCGCTCTCGAGCGAGGCGTCCAAATCGTGCCCGACGGGCGCTTTTACGTGTCAACCGCGCATACGGAATCCGATGTGAACGAAACGCTCGACGCACTCGACGGCGCGCTCGGCGGACTGTAGATCTGCAACGCGTCATTCAGTGCCCGTCATGAAACAACTGTCCCCAGGGACCGCCGGTGGGGCAGGTGATCGTTTTTGCCGCCTGCCGTCTTCGGTGGAAATGACAGGCCACTACCTAACCTCAGAACTCCTATGGCAGAGCCACAAGTAGTTCAGAATGATCCGTGTTTTCAGAGGCTTGGCCCGTGAGGTACGTTAAGAAATCTCGGTTAAGATTCGTTGGCTCTTAGCCGGGAGCCGATCACACTGGACGCCAGCCC
>SYKU01000024.1 GCA_005808865.1 Acidobacteriota bacterium | reverse complement strand
GGTCGATGGCAACATCGACAACAACCGCGCCGCGCTTCATCGAGGAGATCATTTCGCGCCTTACAAGCCTCGGGGCCGACGCGCCGGGAATCAGCACGCCTCCTATGACGAGGTCGGCGGACTTCAGTATATCCGCGATTGTCCAGGCGTCCGACGCGAGCGTCACCACTTGCCCATTAAAGATATCGTCGAGTTCGCGCAGACGGGGCAGGGAACGATCGACGATCGTGACATGCGCGCCCATGCCTACGGCAACTTTGGCTGCGTTCGAGCCCACCACACCGCCGCCTAAAATGACCACGTTCGCCGGGGCGACTCCGGGGATGCCGGCCAGCAGGATCCCGCGTCCGCCGTTCGGCGCTTCCAGATACTGCGCGCCCACCTGCACCGACATGCGCCCGGCCACTTCGCTCATGGGCGTGAGAAGCGGCAGTCCGCCGTCTCGCTCGCGGATGGTCTCATAGGCGACGCCGCTCACGCGGGTCCGGAGAAGCTCTTCCGTCAGATCGGGAAGCGGCGCAAGGTGCAGATACGTAAAAATGATTAGACCGGGCCGAAACCGGGCGTACTCGGCGGGTTGGGGTTCCTTGACCTTTGCGATCAGATCCGCGTCCCGCCAGATCTCGACCGCATCCTCCACCAGGTTGGCTCCCGCGGAGATGTATTCGCCATCCGCGATGGAACTCCCCTCCCCCGCATGCCGCTCGACCAGGACCTGATGGCCCGCCTCGACCAGCGCCGCCGCGCCGCCGGGAACCAGGGCGACACGGGTTTCGTGATCCTTAGTCTCTTTCGGAACGCCGACGATCATAAGAGCACCTGGAGTTTCAACGCGTTTGCGGTTTAGGAGGCACGGCGACCAGAGCCTGCTGCTCTCGCTTTGGGCCAAGTCCCAGTGCGATCAGAGACAAAGCATCGATCTTCCCGTCCGCCCTTAAATTCTGCGCCGACTGAAAGCGCTTCAAAGCTTCTATGGAACCTGCATCCCAGACGCCGGTCGGGGGGCTCTCCAGATAGCCGGTACGCGAGAGTGCCGCCTGAATCTCGCGATATCGCTCTGGTGTGGGCGACATCTGCCCTCCCCGCCAGCCAGCCTTTTTCTTGCCGGCCGCGGACTTCTTGGAGCTTGGTGATTTCTTCCTGGACACCTGCCCCTTCTTCGCCGTGGAAGCGGATTTTTTAAATCCGGCTTTCGGGGACGCCTTCTTTTTCACCGTATCCGGCGGGGCACCCGCCGCGATCCACAAGGATGCGGCGAGCGCGGCCACGCCCACGGTTCTCATTACCTGCCGTTCGGCAGCGTTCCCGCGAGGAACACCGACTGCCAGACCGCTCTGTCGCCGCGTCCCGAACGCGGCGGTCCGGAGCGCATCACTTCGAACGCTACGGGGTCGCCCGGCTTCAACGTGCCCTGCAGACGCTTCACGTCGTCAACAGAATCGACCGGTTGGGTGTTGATTGACACGATCACGTCGTTAGCCGCTACGCCGATGTCCTCGGCAAAAGAATCCGGCTCGACCTTGACCACAAGAACCCCGCCCTTCTCTTTGAAGTTCAAGCGGTCCTTTCGTGCATCGGTCATGTTCTCGATGGTCAAACCGAATCTGGCCTGGGTCCCTTCGCTCTGCTCCGGTTCCCCGTCGCGCGAGGCCCGGTAGCGGTCCGGGAAAACATCCATGCGGTCGGCCACCGTAACCTTCAGATCCTGCTTCTGCTTGTCGCGCAGAATGCTGATGGTGAGTTGCTGCCCCACTGGAGTATCCGCCACCCGATTAATCAGATCCTGGCCGTCCTTGATCGGTTTTCCATTGATTGCAGTGATGACGTCCTTCGGCTTGAGGCCCGCCTTCTCCGATGGCCCATTCGGTTCCACGCTCCCTACGAAGACACCGTTCGTCGCCCCGTAAACTTTCAGCAACTCCGGACGCGCTTCCTGAAAACTGATGCCAACCGAACCGCGCGTGACCTTGCCCTGCTTGATGATCTGGTTGTAAACTTTCGAAGCCGTGTTGATGGGGAGTGCGAAGCCGATGCCCTGGTATCCGCCGCTCTGCGTCGCGATCGCCGTGTTGATGCCGATCACTTCTCCCTGGATGTTGAGCAACGGTCCGCCGCTATTGCCCGGGTTAATGGCCGCGTCGGTTTGGATGAAATGCTGGAATGACTGTCCGGGCGTGATATCGCGCTCTTTTGCGCTGATAATGCCCGCTGTGACGGTGGCCTGCAAGCCGAATGGCGAACCGATGGCGACAGCCCAATCGCCCACATTGACCGCGTCGGAATTGCCGACCTTTGCCGATGAGAGAGGCTTTGTTGCCTCGATTTTGATTACCGCCAGGTCTGTTTCCTGGTCGGTACCGATCAGTTTGGCGTCGTATTCGGTCGTGTCGCCCGAAATCTTGACACGGATGCGGTCGGCCTTCTCCACCACGTGATTGTTGGTCAGAATGTAACCGTTCTTATCCACAATCACACCCGAGCCGACGCTCGAACCACGCCGCTGGCCGGGATCGGGCATGCCGGGCATCCGTGGATTGCCGCCGAAAAAGCGGTTGAACAGATCGTTCATGCCCTCGTCGCCGCCCTCTTCATCGTCAGGGTCGACAGTCCGGCGCTTACGATTGCTGTTTTTTGACGCCTTCGCCGAATACACACTGGAAATGTTAACGACGGACGGTTCTAGTTGCTTCGCGAGCTTCGTGAACTCAGTTGCCATTTGAACCGGGCTTGGGATCACAAGAGGTGTCGCTCCTGGTGCGGCTTGGCCCTTTTCCGCTTTCACGCCGGTACTGATCAGCGTGCCGATGAGAATGCCTACGGTCAGCGTAAACATTACGAAAATTATGGAGACGAATTTGTGTCTCCGCATCAAATCTAGAACGTTCATATTCGGTTGAACCTCTGCGCTTTTGACATTATATCGCCAGTTGCGCGGACGTGGGCAATGGCTTGGCGATTTTCTAACCTGCGTTTTTCCCGGACATCATCATTGACGTAAGCAAGGCGGCAATGGGTTCCATGGGTAGCTGACCAATGGACGAACGAACTGAGTAAAGGTCCCTGTCCCCACCACGCAGCGTTCCCCTTCCGCCTATCGCGCAGGGTGCCGCTTTCCCCTGCCTCACACGGATGCGGGCCCTCTGCGCCGCGTCCATCTGACCGCGTCAAGGAGGCAGCCGGTGGGTCACATTTGACGCCGGAACGCTCCGGGAGTAGTCTAAAGATGTCGGGGTTTTGCAGTTCAATGACTCGCTACTTGCCGGCTCGCCATTATTACACTTTCGGTGTGTTAGCGATGTCGCTCGCCATCTTCTCGGGCTGGGTCGGCTTTCGCTGGACGCCCGCGTTCATTCCCTGCGTGCTTTTTACGCTCAGTTCGGCTCTCATGATCCTGCTCGCGTTCCGGCCCGCGATTGAAATCCACGAGTCCGGCGTCGTTATCTCCGGAAAATCTCTGCCGTGGATGGACATCCGCAGGCTTGACCGGACCGGCTGGATTTCACCACTTGTCGTCCGCGTCACGCTCTTCGACGATTCCCGGTTTCTCCTCATTTATCCAGGAGATCTTGAATCCTGCAAGAGTTTGCTGCGTCAGTTGCGGCGCTACTCCCGCGACGCTCTCATCGACGGTATCCCCTACCGGCAGTACTGGGGAGAGATGCTGGCTCCAAACGACCGCCGCCAACCGGCGCCGCGGTATCGCGTATTGCGGCCCGAAGACGAAGCCGATGTTGAGCGGCTCTACCAGCGGCTCAAGACCGTTGGTAATCTCGACCAAAAATCCACGGACGAAAACTAGTCCGTGACGGCGCTTCGCTCGCTCATCCCCTACCTTCTTCGTTACCGGTCGAAACTCATCACCGGGTTGGTGTGTCTGGTATTGAAGGATATCGCCGGCGTAGTTATGCCGCTCGTTATCCGGGCGGGGGTCGATACGTTGAGTTCCGGCGACGGAATGCCGGGTGTCCTTCGGATGTGCGCTCTTCTGCTCGCTATCTCGGCGCTCAAGGGCGCGTTTCAGTACGGCATGCGGGTCATTATTATTGGGGCCTCGCGGGACATCGAATTCGACTTGCGCAACGATCTGTTCCGCCGCCTGGTCGAACTCTCGCCTGATTTTCACGCCCGCAGCCGCACCGGCGATGTCATGGCGCGAGCCACCAACGATCTCAACGCCGTTCGCATGATGGCGGGGCCGGGCCTGATGTATTGGACGGAAACCAGCCTCACTTTCGTACTCGCGGTGGCCGTGATGGTCTCGCAGGACTGGCGTCTCGCACTACTCGCCATCCTGCCGGCGCCTGCCGTCAGCCTTGCAGTCATCTTCTTCGGCAGGCGCATCCACGCGCGCTTTGAGCGCATTCAGGAAATGTTCGCGGGCATCAGCAGCCGGGTGCAGGAGAATCTTTCCGGCGTGCGCATCGTCCGGGCGTTTGCGCAGGAGCGCGCGGAAATCGAAACGTTTGAATCGCTGAACCGCGCCTATATCGCGCAGAACCTCCGGCTGGTCCGCATCTCGGGTGTATTTGAGCCGCTGCTCGAATGCATGATCGGCTTGACCTTCCTGATCGTTCTCTGGGCCGGGGGGCGCGCGGTGGTTGAGGAGCGCATCTCGCTCGGCAGTTTCGTCATGTTTAATACGTACATGGGCATGCTTGTTTGGCCCATGATCGCGCTTGGGTGGGTGGTGAATCTGATGCAGCGCGGCACCGCGTCACTCGCGCGGATTAATCAGATTTTCGCCGAGCGGCCATCCATCGCGGCGCCGCCCGCTCCTGTCAAACTCGGCCGAGTGCGCGGCGACCTGCGGTTCGAGGGCGTGACGGTGCGTCACGATTCCCTTCTGGCACTTGATGACGTAAACCTCGAAATTACAGGCGGAGAGACCGTCGCGATTGTCGGCCGCACAGGATCGGGAAAAAGCACACTTGTCAATCTCACGCCCCGTCTGTTGGACCCGGACGCGGGAAGCGTGACGCTTGACGGGGTGGATCTCCGCGCCGTCTCGCCGAACGAACTGAGACGGAACATTGGGTTTGTTCCCCAAGAAACTTTTCTGTTCAGCGCCACGGTGGGTGAGAACATCGCCTTCGGTGTCGACCACGCTGACGAGGATCGTATCCGATGGGCGGCGGAGATTGCGGGTCTTGCGCCCGATATCGCGAGCTTCCCCGAAGGGTACCGGACCATGGTGGGGGAGCGGGGCATCACGCTTTCGGGCGGTCAGAAGCAGCGTGTGGCGATCGCTCGCGCGATCCTGCGCGACCCGGCGATCCTGATCCTGGACGACGCGCTCTCGAGCGTTGACACGCTGACCGAAGAGAAAATTCTGACGGGTCTGGCTGAGGTCATGCGAGGACGCACGGTGATTCTGATCTCGCACCGCGTGTCCACGCTGCGAGTGGCGGACCGGATCGTCGTGCTCGACGCAGGGCGCATTGTCGAGCAAGGCACGCACGCGGAACTGGCGGCCGCGGGCGGCTACTATGAGGATCTCCACCGCAAGCAACTGCTTGAGGAAGAACTTGAGGCGACCTGACCTCGGCTTTTCGAGGCCGTTTATTTCGCGAGCCAGGGCGCGTTTGTTACGCGCCAGCCAGTCGAATCGCATCGGCCCGGCGGCATAGGCGGCTTCGAGACCCGCTCGTGACGGCTTCGTGCGGATGGAGACACACGGTGAATCTTCGCGCGCGCGGACTAAATTAGTACCTCAACATCTGGATTCTGCACGTTTCTGGCGGGAAATCTTCCGCGGTATGCGCCGGAGCCAATGTTGATAGGCCTTTGGTGTGCTTTTGGGGAGGCTCCAACTTTCGGTGTTCGGGTCTGTTTGGTTCCGGTTTCGCCGGGTTAGGGACGTGGCCGGAACGAGTAGGATGATCGGTACCGCTGCCGTGGCGACCTGTAAGGGGATCTTACCGGAACTCCTGTTCTTGGCTTTGCAAGGTGTCAGCTTGCCCAGCCTGCCCGTCTGGCGAGCCACGGACCCTCTGGTTGAGGAGTGCGGATAGCCATTCTGCGCCCTTTGAGGTTCAATCTTGTCTCCCTTGCCGGACGAGGGCGGGTTCTTCCGGTCCTCACAGTCAAGCACCTCCTTGAGGAAGAACTCGAAGCGGCGGGCCCTGCCGGCCGTAACCGCGCGGTGATGACGCGACGGCATATAATAGCGCCTTCGGGACTTGAACCTTTACGGAGACACGCATGGGCTATCCCCACTTTCATTCACGGCACCCGTCACGACGCGAAATCTTGAATGCGATCCCACTTCTGGGCGCGGGCAGCCTTCTGCTTCCTCTCTCCGGCCAGCGCCCAAACACAAGCACACCCGGCGTGATTCGGGGTGCGCTGATCGATGGCGCAACAGGCCAGCCATCGGCGGCGAAAATCCGTGTGGTCAACACAGCGTCGGGCGAAGCCTACGTTCCGGCCGGAGCGATCAAGACCATGCCGCAACGCACCGCTCCCGGCGTGAAGCACTACTTCTACGCGCGCGGAAAGTACGAAGTGGCCGTGCCTCCCGGGCGTTACCAGATTGAAGTAGTGCGGGGAATTTCACACGAAGCCGTCATCGAATTCACGGAAGTAGGCGCGGGGATCGCGCACGTTCACGATATCCGAATTCCTGTCCTGCGCGATCTCCACGGCGCCGGCTGGTATTCGGGAAATACTCACACGCACTACCACCTCGAGATCGACGAGGATCCCGACGACCGCCTTCGCATGGTTCCGCCCGCTGAGGCGCTCGACGTCAGCGTCATCAGCTACTTGATCCGCAACGACTCTCCTTACATCACCAACCGCTACACCATTGGCCGCCTGCCTCAGTTCTCACGCGACGGCACTATCATGGACATGGGCGAGGAAGCCCGCAACAATCGCGGTTTCGGGGATTTCGGCTACGGTCACGTCCTGTTCCTCAATATTCCGCGCGCTGTCGAACCGGTCTCGACCGGCCTTCTCTCCCGCGACGGCAAGGCGCCCGATTTCCCAACCCTCTCCATGCTCGCGGCCGAAGCGCAAAGCATCGGCGGCACCACTATCTGGTGCCACAACGGCGGTGGCATGGAGACGCCCGTCGCCGTCGCCCTCGGCAACGTGAACGCCTACAACCTCGCGGACGGGCTCGACGCCGACTACCACCGCTACTATCGCTTTCTCAACTGCGGCATCCGCATGCCCGCGAGTTCTGGCACCGATTGGTGGATCTACGATCACAATCGCGTCTTCGTGCAGGTGGAAGGGGCCTTTACGTACGACACCTGGATTGCAGGCCTCCGCGCCGGCCGCACGTTCGTTTCGAATGGCCCACTGGTCGAGTTCACGGTTAATGGCCGGGGGCCCGGGGCGTCGCTCGATCTGCAGCCAGCCGGATCCCCGCTCAAAGTGATCGCGCGCGCGATCTCGCGCCTTCCCTTCGAGCGGCTGGAGATTGTTCGCGACGGTGAAGTGGTGGCCGACCAGTCCGCCCTTGGCGGGCGCGAGGCGAACATCGAACGCGAGATCCCGGTGGCGCAGGGCGGCTGGATTGCGGCGCGTGTTTCGGGAACTACGAAAACGCACGCGCTCACGACTGTGTTCGCTCACACGAGTCCCGTCTACTACCGTTTGGGGGGAACGCCATTCCGCCGGGCGGAAGCCGCCGGTGCGTTTGTGGACGAAATCGAAGAGTCAGTGCGCTTCATCCGCAAGAGCTACAAGTTCGCGAGCCAGGCCGATATGGCGGTCGCGCTCGGGCGCTTCGAGCAGGGCAGAAGTTTTTACGCGAAATTGATAGGATAAAACCCTGCTATGAAATGGAATCGAAGGACCGCATTCAAAGGACTGGCCGCGTGGCTCGGTGGATCGTCGCTACTCGGTGCGCAGCAGGCCCCGAAGGGCTCCGCGAAGGTTTACCTGCCTCCCGCTCCCGGCGACGATCCGCTGCTCGATCCGGCAAACGTGATGGATTTCGCCCCGCTTGCGAAAGCGAAGCTCGATCCCCTGGCATGGGATTATCTTGAAGGCGGTTCGGAAGACGAAATCTCGCTCCGCGACAATCGCGACGGTTTCAATCGCATCATCATCCGGCCGCGCGCGCTGACGGGAATACAGAACATCGACCTCTCGCTCGATCTGTTCGGACAGAAGCTTGCGTATCCGATTCTGCTCGATCCCGCGGGCGGCAAGAACTGCATGTATCCGGACGGCGAAGTCACCGTTGCCCGCGCCGCGGCGAATGCCAAGGCCCTGCACATCACCAACGGCGGCATTCAGAAAGTGACCGAGGGAGGCAAAGGTCCGGTCTGGTTCCAAATCACCACCGGAGGAGAACTGCGCAGCACGGCCACGATGAAATCCCTCGTCAAGCGGCTGGAGGACCAGGGATGCGCGGGCATCTGCTTCACGACCGACATCATGTACGTCTCTCATCGCGAGCGAAACATTCACAATAAGTTCGACCGCTCGTGGGGTGAGATTGGCATCCCTCGCGACGCGCAAGGCCGCCTCCCGAAGCCGCGGAACCCGGAGCGAAGCGGCGTATATCCCGAGCGCGCATTTCCCACACCCACCTGGAATTCGGTGAAGGAATTGCGATCGCTCACGAAGCTGCCCATCCTGCTGAAGGGCATTCTCACGGCTGAGGACGGGGCGCGCAGCGTCGAATGCGGCGCCAGCGGCGTGATCGTCTCGAACCACGGCGCGCGGCAGCTTGATCATGTCGGCGGCACGATCGAGGCGCTTCCCGAAGTGGTGCAAGCGGTGAACGGAAGGATTCCGGTTCTCATCGATGGAGGCATCCGCCGCGGGACCGACATCATCAAGGCGCTCTCGCTGGGCGCGAAGGCCGTATGTGTCGCCCGGCCTTACCTTTATGGGTTGGCCGCGTTCGGTCAACCCGGCGTGGAGCGGGTGCTCGAATTGTTGCGAACCGAACTGGCGTTGGATATGGGCTTGGCGGGGGTCGGAAACCTCGCCTCGATCGACCGGAGTCTGGTGCGCATTCGGGGAGAGCAACGATGATGGCTCTACTGAAAGCTTGATGTCCAGGGAAATCGCCTGCAAGCGGTGGCGCCGCTGATCTTGGAAAGCACACCGCGGCCCGTGTCCAGGAGCTACGCTGCCTGTTGATCAGGCCCCGTCGCCATAGATCCCGGCATCGTCATTCCCAGGTTCCCTTGCCTGGGAAACGGAAATCGCCAGAGCGACAGACGCAAGCTGGCATGGCTCACGATCCGAAACGCTTCGCGGGGGCGCGGCGGTGTATGGCTGGGCATCAGTCTGATCTGAAGTCCGTGCCGTCCTCCGGCTGAAGAAAGTGCTGTTTTCAGGCCACGCCATCGACGCCGGCGTAAAGACTACGTCCGCGAGCCAGCCGAACATCGCAGTACACCCGAATCAGGAAATCTTGAGTGGACTCCGCGCGGTGCGGATTCACGCGCGTAGAATCGAGGGCCGGGCCCGCACGGGACGTGATGTAAGGAGCGTGCGGCGGTATACCCTAAGCCGCGGTTTCCAGCCATCGCGCCCGCCACGGTCAGGACCGGAGAATACGATTTTGGGTCGTGTCGTACGTTCGCGCAGCGACGCCGGACGAGTCAAAATGCCGCGCACACCTCCGCCGTCTCCCACAGTACCGACTCCTGCTGGAACAGTCCCTTGTAGCGTCCGACGATAGCCTCGATGGCTGCTTTCACCTGCGGCGTGTCGTCGTGCACCAGGAGCAGCACCTTGGCCCGCTCGCGTGCAATGCTCCCCTCCGAAGTTCGCCATTGCCCATCCGCCTGCCAGACCGTCAACCCTTCCGGAAAACGGAGCGTGACTTCGTTGCGCAGGAAATTGCGCCACTGCTTCTCGCTCACGGTGCCGCCTTTACGGTTCAATCCGAAATACAAAGTTGTGCGAGTACGGGGGGATCCCAGGGGTGCGCAAGCTGTTCGGACCGGGGCCGTCTTTGATGGCGGGCTCGGTGACTGTGCGCTCAACGCAGCAAAGGTGGCGATCATTAATGCCGGAATTGTCGTTCGCATCGACCCCCTCATCGACTTGCAGACAATCGCTGCCATGCGGCTTTGAGTGGCTGCTATACCTTGTCCGTCATCGTGTACGGCTTGCGGCTCTCGCGGCTGAGCATGCGGTCGGCTTCGGCGTCGCCCGTGAATCGCTGCGTCTTCGGGTCAAACCGCAACTCCCGGCCGAGGCGCACGGCGATGTTGGCGAACAGGCACGGCGCGGTCGAAAGGTGAAGTTCCTCAACCTCGTCCGCAAGTTTATCCCGGTTGCCGCTTCGAACCGCCTCAATGAAGTTCGAATGGTGGTCGATGTCGTCAAGCCGTCCCATGTCCGGTTCCGGCGTCTTGCTGCCGTTGAGGTACAGCTTGAAGACGCCCTTGACGTTGTCGGGCCCGCCCGCGCCGCCATCCACAATGTGCATGGCTCCTTTAGTCCCGTAAAAATACCAGGCGCGTTCGTCGTTTGGCGTGTGATGGTTGCGAACCTCGCCCACGATTTGAGTTCCGTCCTCGAACTCCCACATCGCAGTCTGCGTGTTCGGCGTCTGGCCTTGATCCTTCCACACGAAACGGCCGCCCCTCGAAGAGGTGCGCAACGGCAATCCCTTCCGCATCGCCCATCGCGAAATGTCATAGGAGTGGACGCCGTTGTTACACATCTCGCCACCGCCGAAATCCCAGAACCAATGCCAGTTGTAGTGCGCGAGGTTCGCGTGATGCGGCTGGTGCGGCGCGGGGCCGAGCCATAGATCCCAGTTCAGTTGCGCGGGAGGATCCGAAACGGGCTTGTGGCCGATGGACTCGCGCGGATTAATGAGCGTCCATCGGGACAGATAGATGTCGCCGATCACGCCCGCGTGCAGCAGTTCGACCGCCTTTCGATAGCCTCCGCTCGAACGCCGCTGAGTCCCACCCTGTACCACCCGGTTATAGCGACGCGCGGCGGCCACCATCTTCCGTCCCTCATCGAAGTTGTGGCACAAGGGCTTCTCGACAAATACGTGTTTGCCCGCCTGACAGGCCAATACCGTACCGAGCGCGTGCCAGTGGTTGCAGGAGGCGATCGAGACCGCGTCGATCGATTTGTCTTCGAGAACCTTGCGGAGATCGGAGATCTCGAGCGGCCGCTTTCCGGTCTTCTCCTGGACGTGCGCCGCAGCCTTCGCCATGCGCCTTGCATCGGGATCGCAAACTGCGGCGACCTCGGTGTTGGTGGCACGAATAAGGTTGTCGATATGGTCGAGACCGCGGCCGCCTACTCCGGCGACGGCGGCCCGAACTCGGTCGTTGGCTCCCGCCCAGGAGGCCGCGGTGCCAATCAGCGAGGAAGTGATGAAGGCTCTGCGTTGCATGTTTTCCCGAGTGCCATGCTACCACGGTTGTCACCGCGGCCGTGGCGCCGCGAGGAGAAATTCGCCCAGTTCTCCGCTGTTCACCGCTTCAGGCGCGAATGTTCACCCATGTGTGCACATGCGGCGCGCCGCGGAAATGCCACACCATTGTGGGGCTTTCAAGCTGCCAGACGTCCCAGACACCGTCGCCGCCGATGTCATGGTTCTTGTAGAACGACATCGAAAGCGCGTTCACGCCGCCGTTCTTCTTGATGTATTTCATGGCTTCGGCGCTGTCGCTCTTGCGAAAGGGAAGCAGCAAATCGGCCAGGACCTTTTCGACGAGATCCCTCTGATCGCGCGTCATGTCCGAGACCGGAAGGCCATCCATTCGTTCGCCCTTCTTCTTGAGCGCAATCGTTTCGGTCGCTTTTTCAGGGCGTGGTTCGCCAAGCAATGCCACCTCGCGCTGTTTCCCGCTGAGAGCCTGAAAAACCTCATTCGCGCGTTTGGCCTGATACCAGTAGACGTTGTTGGGATGGTCTGGTTTTTCCGTCGCGCTCGAACCGGCCTGATGTCCGTAGAAGATCGGCCCGCCGAAGGCCGCGCCTTCGACCGTGTCGCCATCGCAGCGGATGGTACAGTGTCGTCCAGTGAGAACGAATTCAAAGTTCGCCCCAGGTTCTCCGAACAGAGCGATGGTGTAGTTTCCGATGCCGCCCGCGTCCTCCTGGATATGTTGCATGAGCTTGCCGGTGAAATCAGGATTGTGCAGGCCCTTGAAAATTTCGGTGATCATCGCCTGTTGGTCAGGCGTGTAGAACTTGCCGATTCGCTGCGGCGTGATGAACCAGTTGTTATCGACCTTCGAGCGAAGCGCATGATCGAACGGGAAACAGACCGCCTTCTTCTGGGCGGCGGTCAGGCTGTCGTAGAGAGTGGAGACGAGGGTCTCAGAGGAAGCCGCCTTCTTCGAGGAGGCCGCGAGGGCCGCCGGTGCGGTTGCCGCTGCGGTAACGAGAGCGGTGGATTTCAGAAACTGCCTTCTGTCGATGTCGTTGCAATCGGGACGATGCATTGGTGAGCCTTCCTTTCGCGGGAATTATCTCACGGTTACGCGCCGATGGGTGAGCACCCGGCCTTGCCGCTCATGGATGCCCTCTTTAGAACCGTTCAAGGTTCGCCGCCGCCCAGGTCTCGAAAGTCCGCATGGCTGGATAGAGACTGCGGCTTGCCGCGACGTCGGCCTTGCGCTCCGGAATGTACAGACGGTTGAAGTCGAACATGTCCGCCAACTCTTGCGCTCCGGGAAAGCCGAAGGCGGCGTAGACCTCGCGTGGAATATGGTTGTATCTGATCGTGCGTCCCAGGGTCCTGGAGAGGATGTCCGCGTACTCGGCTCCGGTGAGGTCGTCCCCGGCGATTCCCACCGTCCTCCCAGGCATTTCCGCGCGCTTTTCGAAAATCGCCGCCACCACGCCGCCAACATCCTCGACGGCGACTCCCGCAAGCGCCGTGTCGCCTTGCGGAAATCCGAAGCTGTAGGAGCCATCGGCCTGCTTCTGGGGCGGAAAGTATGTTAGAAAGTTTTCGAAGTAGAACGCTACGTGGACGAAGGTGGAGGGGATTCCCAACTCACGGGCATACTCCTCCAACCTCGCCTTCATGTCGAAGTGCGGAACTTCGTGCGTTCCGCCCGAGATGCTCTTCGATGAGGGAAGCGTGCTGAATACAAAATGCTGCACGTCTGACGCCTTGACCGCATCAACGAGGTTTTTGCCTTGAGCATACTCTTTTCCGAAGTGCTCCCAGAAATTCGTTACGCCAAAAGCGCCGTAGCAGCCGTCGAGCGCGGCGCGGAGGCTTGCGGAATCCTCGAGGTCCCCTTCTGCCAGTTCGGCGCCTGCCTGTCTGAGCTCGGCGGCCTTCGCCGAGTTCGCCTTGCGCGTCAGACATCGAACGCGAAACTTCGCCGAGCGTAACAGGTGGCGCGCGACGCCACCTCCTTGCGCTCCCGTCGCGCCTGTGACCAGGACCAATCGCTGTTCGCTCATGCTTCGATTATCGCGTGGTTTCAGGCTTCACTGGCACCACCCGCTTGGCGCTTGCGGCGCACGCCGGGTAGCGGTATCTTATAAGAGTGTGAGTTGGGGGTGAGTCTTCTCGAGTAGAAGCGCATTCGATTCGCCGAATTCTTTCGCAGTCATTCTGCAAAGACTTCCTCACGCCTTTTTTTCACTTCTGTTCCCCGATTCCTGCCGCATCTGTGCGGTGCCTCTTGAAGGATTTACGCGAGTCCCTGTCTGTTCCGCATGCCTGAAGGAACCCGAGCCGCTCGATGCCGAATTTTTCTGCCGGAGCTGCAAGACTCCTTTTCAAAATCGCTTTCCACTTGACTCCGACGGCGTGTGCGCACTTTGCCGCGAGGGACTGCGCGGCTTCAACGATGCCTACTGCTTCGGCACCTATGGCGGAACGCTTCGCGGGCTGATTCACCTGTTCAAGTATCGCGGGGTCAAACCGCTGGCCGGGCATCTGGCGCGGCTCCTTCGCGATGCCGCACCGCTCGACCGGAGATTCGACGCCGTCGTTCCCATCCCGCTCCACTGGCGTAAGCATTGGGAACGTGGATTTAACCAGTCCGAGCTGCTGGCTAAGGAGATTGGCAGGCATCGAGGCGTTCCCGCGATCAACGCGTTGCGCCGCCGCCGTGCCACTTCGACTCAGGCGGGCCTGAGCCACTCCGCGCGCCGCCGTAACGTGGCGGGGGCCTTCGCCGTCACGAACAAACAGGCCATCGCCGGGAAGAGGATACTTCTTGTCGATGACGTGATGACAACCGGCGCCACCGCCAGCGCTTGCGGCGCGGCGCTGAAGGCAGCCGGCGCCGTGTCCGTGACTCTGCTCACCATTGCCCGGGTAGACCGCCGGATCGCACAGACGCCAAAGGCCGGATCCGAGGCTCCGCGAACGACTTGACATGGCCACTTATAGCAGATTACAGAAGCCCGTTCTGGTGCTGAATGCCAGCTATGAGCCGATCAACGTGTGCGCCGCCCGCCGTGCGCTTATTCTGGTGTTAAAGGGCGTCGCGGCTGCCGAGGAGATGAGCACGCTCGCGGTCCATTCCACGCGCCGCACTCACGGTGTACCGTCGGTGATCCGGCTGCTCGAGTACCGCCGGATTCCGCATCAGACGCGAGCGCTTTCGCGCAAGAACATCCTCATGCGCGACCGCTACACGTGTCAATACTGCCATCGCACGCTGCCGTCTTCCGAACTCACGCTGGACCATGTCATTCCACGCTCGCGGGCCGGCGAGTCAGCATGGGAAAATCTCGTCGCCTGTTGCAATCCCTGTAATAACCGCAAGGGAAATCGCACTCCCGAGGAGGCCGGTTTCAGGCTTGTGAAGACGCCCAGCCCGTTCAGCCTCCATACCAGCCGGCATCTCATGCGACTGCTGGGGAAGAGCGATGAGCAGTGGCGAAAGTACCTGTTCTTTTGAGGAACCTCTCCGGTTACACTGCGTTGTCAATGAGTTAGGCGGCAGCCTCCAACGGCACAAGTTTGTAGCCGCGTTGGGCGGCCTGTTTTTGTCTGGCCTCGATCCGCTTCTCGCGAAGGGCATCGCGTTCCG
>SYKU01000282.1 GCA_005808865.1 Acidobacteriota bacterium | reverse complement strand
CTGGAAACAGCGGCAATTGCAGTTGCGGCATACCCCAGTCTCACTCTCCCCGCGCACCCCCCGCAACCGGCTCGGCACCGCCCAAACCAATTTCCATTCTCCGGGTAAAACTCCGGGCTGAGATCAGGATCTCTGAGGCTACGCTCCTCGACAAGTTGGCGGAGCGCCCGCTCGATGACCTGAGCTTTCGGCTGGCCGGGATATTTCGCCAAGCCGATCAGTACACGGTTTGGTTCCGGAGTTGCTCGAACGTTTGACGCCATCCCGGCGCCTATCAGATATAGCCTCGCAGTCGCTGAAGCCTTTTCAGACACGATCTCCGTTCACGCCGCGATCACGGGATCACAACTATTTTCGGCACTGATTTCAGGGACCTTAAGCGCAGGATGGTCCGGTCAGGCCGCCCGGGATGTGTACAATCCGAATTGAAGGCGTCCGCCGCTCCCCTTCGTCCAAACACAAGTTCACTCTCTGCGTCACCCTGTCGGAAGCATATGATAAACCATCGCTTACAAGTCACCAGAAAGAGGCGTTACCTGCGTTCCTCCGCCGCAAACCCTTCCATTCCTTGGGAATCCCATTCACCGGGCCTTCCACCCCTTGCCGCAGGCATAAGCGGTGACGCCAGTGTGTCGCGCCCCTTCACCGGCTCCTGCGCTCAACCCGAAAACACAAAACAAATTCCCTGCGTCACCCAGATCCAAGCGTTTGATAAAAAGCCGCTTGCGGGTCTGTCGGTCGTTACGGCCGGTTTTACGGGTTCCTCCTTCCCGTCGAACAGTTCGGGAATCTACCAGACTCGGAGCATCCACCCTCCTGCCGCAGGCATAAGCGGTGGCGGCAGTGTGTCGCGTCCCTTCACCGGCTCCTGCGCTCAACCCGAAAACAGAAAACAAATTCTCTGCGTAACCCGGATCCAAGTGTTTGATAAAAAGCCGCTTGCGGGTCTGTCGGTCGTTACGGCCGGCTTTTCGGGTTCCGCCTTCCCGTCGAACAGTTCGGGAATCTACCAGACTCGGAGCATCCACCCCCCTCCAGCAAGCATAAGCGGTGGCGGCGGTCTGTCGCGCCCCTTCACCGGCTCCTGCGCTCAACCCGAAAACAGAAAACAAATTCTCTGCGTCACCCGGATCCAAGTGTTTGATAAAAAGCCGCTTGTGGGTCTGTCGGTCGTCATGGCCGGTTTTTCGGGTTCCGCCTTCTCGTCGAACAGTTCGGGAATCTACCCTACTCGGAGCATCCAACCCCCTCCAGCTAGCATAAGCGGTGGCGGCGGTCTGTCGCGCCCCTTCACCGGCTCCTGCGCTCAACCCGAAAACAGAAAACAAATTCCCTGCGTCACCCAGATCCAAGTGTTTGATAAAACACTGTTTGCGGGTCTGTCGGTCGTCATGGCCGGTTTTTCGGGTTCTGCCTTCTCGTCGAACAGTGCGAGAATCCACCAGACCCGCAAGCCCTCCAGGACGCCAGATCTTCACTCTCTATACCGAAACAAGTCTAGTCCAAGAATCTACCGCAATATCTTGTATGCTACTTTACAAAGACTGCAAAGTAGGATAATCTTAAAGAACTCCCCCGAGCAGACGAGGTAACGGTTTGCTTAAACTCAAACGAATCGAGCTGCAAGGTTTCAAGTCGTTCTGCGAACGTACCGAACTGAAGTTCACGGGCGGCGGAATTGCGGCGGTCGTTGGTCCCAACGGTTGCGGGAAGTCCAATCTGAGCGACGGTATTAGCTGGGTGCTGGGCGAGCAGTCCGCCAAGTCGCTGCGTGGCGCGCGGATGGAAGACGTGATCTTTGCGGGAACCAGAGAGCGCAAGCCCCTTGGGATGGCCTCCGTTACGATGACCCTGGTTCAGCCTGTGGATGGGGATTCCCCCGTCAGTCTCCCCGGGTCCTCGTCCGCGCCCGAAAACGGCGTAGTCGCCGTTGACCGCCACTCGGCTTCGCACAAGCCCGGAGAGATCACAATCACCCGCCGCCTGTTCCGTTCGGGTGAGAGCGAGTACCTTATTAATGGGCACAGTGCCCGGCTCCGCGACATTCAGGATATTTTCATGGGATCGGGTCTTGGGCCCGAGAGTTACGCCATCATCGAGCAGGGCCGGATCGGCCAGATTCTCAGCTCGAAGCCTCAGGATAGGCGCGCCGTTCTGGAAGAAGCCGCCGGAATCACGAAGTACAAGACGCGGCGTCGTTTGGCGGAAGCGAAGCTCGAAACGGCCAAGCAGAATCTGGCCCGTGTATTCGACATATTGGAAGAGGTTGGCCGTCAGGTCAATTCGCTGAAGCGGCAGGCGGCAAAGACCAAGCGCTACGCCGAACTCAAGGCTGACATGGATGGCCGCCTGCGCCTGTTGCTCGCGGCCCGGTACCGGAATCTCGAAACCGAAGCGGCGAAGATAGCCATCGGTCTCGACCAGGCCGCGGCGGAGTTGAAATCCGTCTCCACGCAGGTTTCGGAGAAGGAGGAGGCGCACGCGCGGCTCCAGGCCGCCTGCTATGAGGTGGAGTCGAGGCTCACCGAGGCGCGTCGGCAGGTAGCGGAATGGAAAGTCGAGGCGGAACGCGCCCGCGGACGCCTCGAAAATCAGGCGAACCAGAGCGGCGCGATCGAGCAGCGCATGGCCCGCGGCGAGGAGGAAATTCAGGGCCTCGACCAGCGCCTCGTTCAATCCGGCGAACAGTTGACGGCGCATCGGGCGACCGTCGCGGAATTCGAGAAGCGCACGTCGGAAGCCCGCGCGCGCATGATCGAGCGCAATGAATTGCGTCAGGCGCTCCAGGGCCGTTTGCGCGACAGGCAAGGCGCCATGGAAGCCACCCGCGTTTCCGTTCTGCGTCTCCTGGGTGAGGCGTCCACGCTGAAGAATCAGCTTGCGCAGATCGGCGAATATCTTGCCGGAGTCGAGCGCGAACGCGTGCGGGCCGAGCGTGAGAGCGAGGCCGCGACGGCTGATCTCGAGCGTCTGGATGCTTCGAAGAAGGTCCTTTCCGAGTCGCTCGCCGCGCGGCAGCTTGAGCTTGAATCCGTGGCTTCCGGCAGGCGTCGTTCGGAAGAAGAGCTTGGCATTCAAAAGCTGGGCGCGGCCGAGGCTCGGCGGCGCATCGACGCGCTGCGCGGCGAGTACGGCCGCCTCAAAGCACGTCGCGATTCCCTGGGCGAGATTCTGCTGCATCGCTCCTACTCGACCGAGAGCGTAAAGAAATTGTTCGGCGCAATCGAAAAAGGCCGCGCGGACGATTTGAAGCCGCTCGGAGTGCTGGCGGATTTCGTCGAAGTCGACCCTGCGTTCGAAAAAGCGGCCGAAGAATTTCTGCACGACGAGTTGGAGTACGTGGTCGTGGAATCCTGGCAGCAGGCCGAGCGCGGGATCGATCTGATGCGGGGCGCGCTCGATGGCCGCGCAACCTTTCTGGTACATCCCGAGAAGGCGGACGAAGTCGCCGAGCCGGTGTTGGGGCCCGAGACCGGAATTGCCGCCCGCCTCAGCGACCATTTTCGCCTTTCGAACGGGCTTAGAGACGCCGCACGCGATCTGCTGCCGCGTCTCGCGCAATGTTTCATCGCGGAAGATCGCTCCGCCGCCCAGCGGCTTTCGTTGGAATATCCCAATCTTTATTTCCTCCTCCCGGACGGCGTGAGCTACCACGGCCACGCCCTCACGGGCGGCAAGAAAACCGCCGGCGGGCCGCTCGCCATCAAGCGCGAGGTACGCGAGCTCGCCTCCTCGATGGACAGGAAGCAGGCGGAGCTTGACCGGGACTCGAAACAACTCGAGGCGCTCGAAGCGGAAATCGTCCGTCTTGAAGAAGATGTTGAGCGGTTGCGCGGCGCCCAGCAGGCTCGCGAGAAAGACGTACTCGCGCTCCAGCACGACATTCGCAAGTGCACCGACGAAACCGCGAGGACGAACTCCCGCATTTCGGTGGCTCGTCTCGAACTGGAGCGTCTCCGCCAGGAGCACGAGCGCAGCCTCGCGCGCCGGGACCGGAGCCTCGCCGCGGTTGAGGAAAAGGAAAGCGCGCGCTTGGTTCAGGAAGCGCTGCTCGAGGCTGGCCGGCAGGACTTCGAACAGCTTCAGGCGGAAGCCGCGCATGCGGCTGAGGAGTATTCCACCTTCCGCGCGGAACTTGCGGGACTTGAGGAGCGGCAGCGCGCGGAGCTCAATGTCATCACGCGCCTTGAAAACGAAGCGCGGGAGCGGATCTCGCGGAAGAAGAACCTCGCGGCGGAAATCGAACGGCTCGGTGTGGAGCGGGCCCGGTTGCTCGCCGACAATATCGAA
Source organism: Acidobacteriota bacterium (assembly GCA_005808865.1). Classification (GTDB taxonomy): domain Bacteria; phylum Acidobacteriota; class Terriglobia; order Bryobacterales; family Bryobacteraceae; genus SYKU01. The sequence continues at coordinate 1,375 of SYKU01000282.1, read as the reverse complement.
CTCGATAAGAGCGCCGCACTTCTCGCGGAGCAGATCCTCCAATTGGAGAGCGTGGCGGACCGGCTTGCCGCCGAGGAAGCCGCAATGCGCGAGCGCCTCGCCGCGGGCGAGGAGGATCTGAAGCGGCTCCGCTTGGCGGTGGAGCAGTGGCGCGAATCCCGCTCACAGCTTGAGGTGGAGTTGGTGAAGCGCCAGTCTGAGATGAAGTTCCTCGACGAGACCAGCCGCAAAGAACTCGCCTGCCCGGTGGAAGAGCTTTCGGCTGCCGCCGGCGTTTTGCCGGAAGGCGACTCGCTCGAGTTGCTGGAGCGGGAATATCACGAGATACGCGCGCGAATCGAAGCAATGGGTCCCGTCAATCCGCAGGCGCTCGAGGAATACCATGAGACGCAGCAGAGGCACGACTTCCTCTCCGCCCAGCGCCAGGACCTTATCGATTCCATCCGCGACACCGAGAAGGCGATTCAGGATATCGAAATCGTCTCCAGGCAGCGTTTCCGCACTGCATTCGAGGCGATCAACGCCAACTTCCGGGAGGCGTTTCAAACATTGTTTGGTGGCGGCTCAGGGGAAATGCGGCTCACCGACGAAACGAACGTCATCGATTCAGGCATCGATATGGTGGCATCGCCTCCGGGAAAGAAGTTGCAGAACGTGCTGCTGCTCTCGGGCGGAGAAAAGGCTCTGACAGCATTGGCGCTGCTGATGGCGATCTTCCGCTACCAGCCGAGTCCGTTCTGCGTACTGGATGAAGTGGATGCGCCGCTCGACGAAGCGAATATCGAACGCCTGATGCGCCTTCTGCGGGAAATGTCCGTGGAAACGCAGTTTATCATCATTACGCACTCCAAGAAGACGATGGAGTCGGCCCAAGCCATGTACGGCGTCACGATGCAGGAACCGGGGGTTTCGAAGCTGGTTTCGGTAAAGTTCAAGCCGACGGTCATTCCGGCGGCAATACCCGCCTGACCAAGCCGAGAAGAAAGAAAGAGGGATATGTAGCGCAAGTACTGGTACCGTACTAAATTTCACCAAAAAGTACTACTCCTGGAGCCTAATTTACACAACTAATCTATTTTCAATCAGTTAGAGAGATTCTCGCGAACCGGGTAGAGCCCGCATTTGCCCTCCTTACGAAAAAAAACTCTTGCCCCCGACTCTCGAATGCGATAACATCTTAGTTGACCGCATGTCCTGCTGTAGGTATTCTAGGGCCGACACGCTAGCATACTAGGGAATTTCGACTTTTTAAAAAGGAAGTGGAAGTAGAAGTGGACGCCTAGTACCTAGTTGCATAAGTCAGAGTACTTGGCTTTGGGGCCGGAAGGGAACACGACTGCCTTCTTCCATTCAAACGGCGCTGCCTTTTCGTTGT
>SYKU01000281.1 GCA_005808865.1 Acidobacteriota bacterium | reverse complement strand
GCCGCGGCAAGTGCGGCAAGCGATCGACGACTTTGTTGAAGTCTACAACGAAAAGGCAGCGCCGTTTGAATGGAAGAAGGCAGTCGTGTTCCCTTCCGGCCCCAAAGCCAAGTACTTTGACTTATGCAACTAGGTACTAGGCAAAATCGCTTCAGCCGAACTAAATCCCACCGTTGACCAGGGGCTTTCCAAAGTGGATCTGGTAAGCGTAATCGAGGAGGTTCGTCTGATCGCCGGGCCTTCCTTTGAGGAGGCCGGAGTCAAGATCAATTTCACGCTTCCATCCGTGCTCCCAGCGGCGTGGGGCGACCATCATGGCGTCCTTCAGGTTTTCCTGAATCTGGTACAGAACGCGAGGCGCGTTCTCCAGCATTGCGACCGCAGGGAACTAACCATCTCCACAACCCTCGAGGGTGACCGGGTGGTGGTTCGCTTCAGCGATACCGGCCCTGGAATCCCCTCTCCGGAGCGCCTGTTTCGCCCTTTCCAGCATGGAGCGGATGTAGCAGGCCTCGGGCTGTACGTTTCGCGCGCTATTGTCAGGTCCTTCAGGGGCGAATTACGCCACGAACCGCTGCCGGCCGGATGTTGTTTTGCGGTCGAATTGAGAACAGCGGCGAGCCAGATGAGAGGTTAGATGGAGCCGCAGAATCCCAAGAGCATCCGCATCGTCCTTGTGGACGATCACGAATTGTTTCGAGAGGGGCTTGTCCGGTTGTTGGAGGTGGAGCCTCAATTTTCCATCGTCGGACACGCCGGCACAGTCGAGGAAGGCCTGGCGCTGATCGAGGTCACGCCTGTCGATGTGATTCTACTCGACTTCGACCTGGGCGCCGACAAGGGCTCAGACTTCATACGTCAGGCAACCGAGCGCGGCTACAAGGGCAAGATCCTGATTCTCACCGCGGGTGTCGCGGATCAGGATGCGGTGCAGTTGATCCGGCAGGGCGTCGTCGGGATTGTCCTAAAGCACAGCTCGCCTGCCTTGCTCCTGCAGAGTATACGGATGGTGGTCCAGGGCGAAGTCTGGCTCGACCAGAACTCCTTGCGGCAACTCGTCAATCACACGCCCGCGGAAGCCGAATCGAGACGAAGGCTGACGGACCGCGACCGGCAGGTGATGCGGGGGGTCTTCGAAGGTCTTGCCAACAAGGAAATCGCTGAACGCCTGCAGATATCCGAGAGCTCCGTGAAGGCCTCCCTCCAGCAACTCTTTGACAAGACCGGCGTTCGCACCCGGAGCCAGCTTGTACGTGTCGCCCTCGAGCAATACCGGGAACAGTTGATGTAGGCGCGAAAAGTTACGCGGCTCGCACTCGATCCCCTCGCCCAACCGCCGGCCAACCTCACGCTTCGCAGCGCACAGGCCGTTCCACCGATCCCGTCCGGCCTTCCGGGAGCCAGTCATTTGGTCTCCGGGACAAAGCGCAGCGTGTCCTTCGCGGTTATCCGGCCAAACGGCATCGGTTGACTGATGCCATCCCGATGTCCCGGCCACTGATCGTTATAGTGGCTCGAAAGAATCTGCCCCGACTGGCCCGTCGCGACATTCAGGAGCGAGTTTTCCAGGTCCGCCAAATCCACCACCATCCGCATGGACGGTCCCAGGCGGCGCGTAGTCTGTTTCACCGTTGTCTGCGATCCGCTCTGCGTCACCGGCCCGATGCCGAAATACCGCCCAACCCACGGCAACTGGCTGCCCAACGGGTGTGGGACCGTCAACTCAATGTAGCTTCCGTAGCTCCAGCGTTTCACGTCCCGGCCCTGGATGCGGCGGCCCTCCTCCACGCCATCGGAGAGCGCACGCAGGAGCGCTTCGTCATAGTCCCGCAACCAACCGGCGGGCCGATCACGAAGCAGTCTCTCGATCACCGCCGAAGCGATTGGATTCTCGTAGGCCGCCGACGAACCTCCGGACGCGCTTTCCGCCACGGCCTTCCGCAGATGCTGGAACGAAAGCGTCACGAGCAACGGCGCGGAACGATCCTGCGCCATCTGACCGTCCCAGCGCTTCAGCAGTTCAACGGCTTCGGTGAGATCCGGATTGTTTGCCTTGCGCCTTTCATACGCCGATACGATCGATCCGGCCAGAAAGTGGCTGAACTGAGAATAGACGTCGCTTTGCACCGGGAGCATGTCCGGCGCGCGCCAGGCCTTCTTTGCCGATAACAACGAGCGAATCCGCGCCGACCGGTAGGGTGGCGCGAAGTTGCCGTTTACCGGGTGAGGGTATCCGGCAGGGAACGGATTCTGGTTCGCGGTAACAATCATCCCGCCGGGCGGGTTGTATGCGGAGGGAAGCTGATCGAATGGGATGAAACCCTGCCACTCGAAATCGCCCGACGCGCCATCGACTGGTACGTCGCCGTTGTACCCCTTGCGGATAGGCAACTGACCCGCCGCGTGGTAACCGATGTTGCCCTCCATGTCCGCGTATACGAAGTTCTGGCCCGGCCCCGGAAAGCGCGCGAGTGCGCCGGTAAATTCCTGCCAGTTCTTCGCACGGTTGATGTCGAGAAACGGAAATTGAAAGATGCCCGGTTCGGCAGCGGTCCAGCGTAGGGCGAACGCTTCCTTCTCGGCGGTCACCACCAACGGGCCGTGGCGCGTCACCCAATTCCGAATCTCAAGCGCGCCGCGGCCCTTGACCCGGATCATGTCAGTCTCAAGGTGGGCCTGTTCTAACTTGCCACGGAACATGTAGCGGCCACTTTCGCTGTCGATCCTCTCCTGGTATAGATCCTGGACATCGTAGTGCAAGTTGGTGACGCCCCAGGCGATTCTCTCGTTATGGCCTACGATCACGCCGGGTACTCCAGGCAAAGACACACCGCTCACATTCAGTCCGTCAGCCGATTTCAGGTGGATCATGTACCAGACACCCGGCATCGTATTCTCCAGATGCATGTCGTCCGCGAGCAGCGGCTTTCCGGAGGCGGTCAGGGCGCCCGACACCACCCACGCGTTCGAGCCGGGCTGGACCTCACCGCCCAAGCGTGCCGGGAACAGAAAATTTACCTTCGCGGCGTCCCCGGCGGACAGCATCGCGCGCTTCTGCAACTCATCCTTCCAGGACGTCGTAAGGCTGCGAAACATCTGCATACCAACCAGAATCGAATCCGGAATGGTCCAGGGACGCGGGCTGTACTGAAGAACGGTGAACTCCCAGGGCAGCTGCCCCGTATGGGTCCCGATGAACGCGTTTACTCCGCGCGTGTAGGCGGCGAATGCGGCGCGGTCTGCTGCGGGCATGGTGAGCGCGGCAGCTTCGGCGATCCGAGTAAGACGGAACCGGCGGGCCTCGCGATCGGACTCGATTCCGCTCGGTCCCAGAATCTCGGAGATCTCTCCTGCCGGCGCGCGCCGGAGAGTGTCCATCTGCCAGAGGCGGTCCTGAGCCGTTACGTAGCCCTGAACGAAGAACGCGTCCGCGCCGGTTGCGGCCGCGATGTGTGCCACGCCGAGCGAATCGCGGGATGCGGTGGCCTCGCGTTCCAGAAACGCCGGGACGGATCCGGAGAGGCTGGGCAATGGACGGTAGGCAATCCAGTATACGGCGCAAACCAAAGCTGCGGCCGCGACGGCGATCAAGGTGTTGACAACCTTCAGGATGCGGTTAAGGGAGATATCCTTCATCAGAGGCAATGACGGGCGTGGCGTTCGGGCGCGCAATGCGCGACACTTAACTTTAACCGTAGCATGAACGAATCTCATTACGGCTTGCGGTTCCTGCTGCTCGCCCTGATCGTTGGCGCCAACGCTTTCTTCGCCGCCGCCGAAGTTTCCCTGCTCACCGTGCGAAAGTCGCGGCTGCGCCAGTTGGCGAGCGAAGGGAATACCGGGGCGCTGGCCGCGATCGATCTGCTGGCAAAGCCGGAGCGTCTGCTCTCTGTGATACAGCTCGGTGTCACGCTCGCGAGTCTAGGCTTGGGATGGGCAGGGGAAGAAACTCTGTTCGAGCTCCTCATCGGGACATTCGGCGGTCTCATTCCCCCGGCGGGCGCGGGGCTGGTAAGGGGCGCCTGCTTCGTGTTTTCGTTCCTGGCCATGGCCTACGCGCACGTTGTGATCGGAGAAGTAGTGCCGAAGAACCTCGCGCTTGAGCGCTCGGACCGGCTCGCGGTAGTTGTGGCGCCATTGATCCTGATATTCGCGAAACTCTCGTCGCCTTTCGTCTTGTTTCTGGAACGTTCGAGCGAGATGATTTCGGCCGCCGTTGGCGTTTCCAGCAGCCACCAGAGCGGCGGCCACTCGGCTGAAGAACTGAAGTGGATAGTCAGTTCCAGCCATGGCGCGGGGCAACTCCCCAAGTTGCAGGAGGAGATGATTCACCAGGCGCTCGATTTGAACAACATCTCCGTTCGCGAAATCATGGTCCCCCGAAACGAGATCGTCTCGGTTCCGCTCGACGCATCGCTCGACCGGGTCCTGGCTGCCATGGTCGAGCACCGCCATTCACGCCTGCCCGTGTTCGACGGATCCACCGAGAATATCATCGGCGTTCTGCATTTTAAGGATCTGTTGCCAATTTGGCAGCAACGCCGGGTCGCGATTCGCACGCGTCGCGCCACTGCTGAGTTCCGGCTTTCCGGTCTCATACGCAAGCATTTGGTTGTACCGGAGACCAAGCCGCTCGCGCAAATGCTCGAGGAATTTCAGAAGGGCCGCTCGCACATGGCGATGGTCGTCGACGAGCACGGCACGATCGCGGGTCTGCTAACTGTCGAGGACGTTCTCGAGTATCTGGTGGGCGAAATTGAAGACGAATACGATGAGAAGACCGCGCGTGAAGTCTTGCCCGCTTCCATGAATGAGATCGACGGGGCGACCTCAATTCTCGATTTGGACGCCCGGTTCGGAGTGGATGTGCCGGCGGGCCCGGGCTTCGAAACCCTCGCGGGATTTCTGCTCTCGCGGCTTGGGTACATACCGAAGTGCGGTGAAACAGTTGTCGAGGGCGGATGGCGGTTCTCCATCCTTGAAATGGAAGGCAAGCGTATCGCGAGGGTTCGCATCGAACGGGACCAGCGCCCGGATCACCCGGAAAGCCGCCCGGCGTAACTCGTGTGTAAGATCGAGGCGGCGCGACCCCGGAACCAGCAGAGGCGACCGGCAGTTTGTCGCCGAGTGCCTCGACCTGCCCGTGGTCACGCAAGCGGTGACTCCGGATGAACTGGCATCAATTTTCGCGAGGCCACTACGCTTCACCTCAAGGCGAGGGATCTGGCTGCCCTCGGTTCCTGCGAAAACCCGATGATCGGCGCGACCATGGAACCTGACGCCGTAGCCTGATGACAAAGCTGCGAGTTCTCTCCGAACGCGAAGTTCTGAAGACCCTCGGTGGATTTGGCTGCAATAAATTCGCTCAGATAGGAGCCACATCAGGGTCCGTAGTGTTTTGGAAGGCGGCGGTCAACGGCAGGGTCCGACTGTTCCTAATCTAATCTAATTCTGACGTGATTGATCGCGTTACCCTTCATGCCAGATACCGCCAGGCGGCCCGACTCATTCCGGAGGACGGGCTTCGCGCCAAGTTCTTCACGGAGTGAGACTGCGAAGCCCGGAAGAGTTCGCTCGTCGCCAGACGCCGCCAGATCGCAGATTCCTGCGCGGAGCCGCGATCAAAAGAACTACGATGGGATTGTGCTCCATCGCCTCTCTCTCGCGCAAATGGCTGCGCTCGTCCGTGATCGCACGCTATCTCCAGTCGAACTCACGCAGGCTCATCTCGACCGGATCGGCGAAGTTAACCCTGCCCTGAACGCCTTCGTGCGTGTCGAAGCGGAATCGGCTCTCGCCGCGGCGAAAGCCGCCGAACAGGCAGTGGCAACGAATGGCGTGCCGCTTGGCCCACTTCATGGAGTGCCCGTCACCGTGAAGGATAGCTTCGACATCGCCGGCCTGCCCACGCTCTGCGGGAGCCGCTTCCGCCTGGAGCATCGCGCCGCGCGAGACTCCGCGGCGGCTGCGCGTTTCCGCACCGCCGGCGCGATCATCCTGGGCAAGACCAACTGTCCCGAATTCCTTTCCAACTACGAATCCGACAACTTTGTCACCGGGCGGACGAACAACCCCTGGAATCTCGACCACACCTCCGGCGGATCGAGCGGCGGCGAGGCGGCCGCCATCGCGGCCGGTTGTTCGGCGGGCGGCATCGGAAGCGACGGCGGGGGGTCCGTTCGCATTCCCGCGCATTTCTGCGGTATTGCAGGTCTCAAGCCCACTCCCGGGCGCGTTTCCGCGGCGGGCCATTTTCCGGAGATCTCGCACCCGGGCGGCCTTCTCGGCGTCGCCGGCCCCATGGCGCGCACCGTTGACGACCTGAAGATTCTGTTCGGCGCGCTTTCCGGCTACGACCCGGACGACCCGTTCTCGGCGCCCGTACCCCTTCGCGCTCCGTCTTTGGAAGGATTGCGAATCGGCCTCATGGAGCAGTTCTATAAAGTTCCGGTTCATCCTGAAATCCGCGAAACGGTGAGAAAAGCGGCGAGCGCGCTCGAACAACTTGGTTTCGCTATTGAGCCTTTCGAGCCCAAAGGTCTCGAACGCGCCCCCAACCTCTGGTGGTTTTTCTTCGGCCAACTGCCCGCCCGCTTCACCAGGCGCCTGATCGAAGGGCGGGAGCAGGACGCCCACTGGACGGGTACGGAGTTCATGGAGGGTGCGCTGAAAGAGGCCGAACCCACGGTCGAACAGTTGTTGACGAATCTCGCCGTGCGCGACAAGATGCGAGCCGCGTTCCTTAGGCAACTCGAGCGGTTCCCCGTCCTGCTTCTACCCCCTTGCGGCGTGACAGCGTTCCGTCATCGTGAGCGCCGCTGGCCCGTGGGTGAAAAATCCATCGGACTCTTCGAAGCTATGATGCCCGCCACGCCGTTCAACCTGCTGGGACTTCCCGGGCTTGCCATCCCCTACGGATTCTCAAGCGAAGGGTTGCCCATCGGCATCCAGCTCGCCGGAGCGCCCTATTCCGAGGAGTTGCTTCTTGAAGTTGGATCGCGCCTTGAAGCCGCGCGCGGACCGCTTGCTTGTCCGCCGGACCGCGCCGCATAACAGGGAGGACAGCCGGCGGATGGTCTTGCCGGCGGCCATGCCTGTGATAGCCTCCCAAGCGGCGAGTCCGTTTGCGCGGCTGACGGGCGATTGGGTGAGACCGGCGTCATTGCGTCTGCGCGGAGCAAGGTATCACCGAAATCGCCGGTTTCGAACTCTTTGGTCTGATCCGAGTTCTGATTGCCGCTTCGACAAAATTCCGGATCGACGCCAAAAAAGGCCGCGCTCTCCTGAGCAGGGCGCACTGGAAACGGATGGCGCAGTGGCTGGACTGACGGACCGGGAGTGCACCCGGCAGTTTCCTCATCGCCATCGCTCGAACCACTTCTTCCGGGCTCCGGGTTGAGCCTTCACATTCCTCTCGATTGCACCGCCGTCCAGTACAGCCCTGGGGTTGTTCAAAAACAGTGTCTGGGCTGTGTCAATGCCCCATTTCGTGCGTACGAATTCGAAAGCCTCGCGCAAGGATGTAGTGCGGTACTTCTGGTCGTGCGCGTCGCTCGCCACGAAGTGGGCGAATCCCTCTTCGATCAGCGACGCCGCGAACTTGCCGGCGTTCTTTCCCCAGGCGCCCAGCAACGAACCTGCCGTCACCTGAATCAGGCATCCCATCCCGACCCATGCGTGCAACTTCTCCGCGCGTCCGCGCAACAGCGCGTTACGCTCGGGATGCGTGATGATCGGAATCATTCCTGCGCCGAGCATCAACGCGAACGTGTCCGCGGTGGTGTTCGGGATCAGCAGGTCGCTGAATTCCACAAGAACGTACCGCCCCTGATTGATAGCGTATTTTGAGGGGTTCTCAAGCGCGTCGCGGATATTTTCGGTATGCAAATGAAAGTCGCAGCCGCGGTGGATTCGAGGCACGTCTCCCACGGCCGCCTGCACTTCGCGAATTCGCGCGCCGATCGCTTCTGGATCAAAGACGTATTCCTGATTTGAATGCGGCGTAGCGACGATATCGGTAGTGCCGTTCTCCGCCGCCATCCTCGCCATCGCGACGGATTGCTCAAGCGTGCGCGCTCCATCGTCCAGGCCGTACAAAATATGGCTGTGAATGTCTACCAAACTAGATGAACATCTCTTCGTCCTGCGTTACGTGTTGAACCGAAGGACGCTTTCCCTTGCCGTACACGGCCATGGCGGCGCGCAGCCCGGTCACGATTCCGTTTACCTCGCGTACCGGCTTCATCACCGTCTTCTCGATGGCCGCCGTCGTGTTCTGTACGCGCGCGGCCGTATCACCCACCACTCCATCGATGCGCGCAACCTGCACGGTCGCACGGTCCACGATATCGGTCAACAATTCGTCGATGCGCGCCGCCTGCTGTTTCGCCGTCTCGGCGATCTCGCGGGCCGTGCCGGCAATCTCAACGGCGGCGCTCGCCACTTCCACCGCCCGGTCGCCGATCTGTTCCATCTTGGGGCGATTCTCGGCAAGCAGCTGTTTAGCGGAGCCGACCAGCGGTTCGGCGTTCTCGGCGAATGCGGCGAGCTTAACCTGCGATTCTTTCACAGCCCGGAAGATCCCGAAAACCAGAAACGTCTGAACCAGGATCGAAATACCGGCGATCACAACGGCCGCCGTGATGACGTACATGAACGATAGGTCCATAATTTGCGAAAACCGTCCTGATTCTTAGGTTGTGGAGGCCTGTCCCTCCGACACGACATCCTTGTACGCCTGCCGTCCGGCCGCAACCGCTTCGGACAGCTTATCCTTCTGCTGGCCTAAAGCTTCTTTTCCGCGCTCCACGATGCCCGCCGCGGATTCGCGCAGCGTCTCGCTGCGGCGCATTACGAAATCCTTCCCTTCGTCGGCCTTTGAGAGCAGTAATTCACGCGTCTCCTCACCGGATTTCGGGGCGAAAAGCATGCCGAGTGCGACGCCGAGGCCCAAGCCGAGACAGAAGAAAGAGAGTTTGTTGTCGTCCATGGTTGTTATCTCCTAAACAGGAAAGCGGATTCCATTTCAGTATAACCTCGGTTCCGCCGCCGATGCTCACGGCACCGCGGGTGGCGCGTATACTCGTATTCATGACACAACGCCCAGTTCGCCGGTTGAATGCCGCGGGGCTGTTCGAGTACGCCGTAAGGTTGCTTGGCGGGCGAGCGCATTCGAGCGGGGAACTCAGGCGGAAAATGACCTTAAAGGCGGAGACAGCGGCCGACATCGATCCGGTAATCGCCCGGCTCAAGGACCTCGGCTATCTCGACGATAAGCGTTTCGCCGAAAGCTTCGCCTCGGCTCGAAAAGAGAACCAGGGGTTTGGCCAAACGCGGGTGATCCGCGACCTGCGGCAGCGGCTCGTCGCGCCCACCGTTGCCGGACGCGCCGTCCAGCGCGTCTACAGCGAAGCGGACGAGGTGGCAATGATTGACGCCTACATCCGGAGGAAGTATCGCAAGGCAGCATCCGATGTGCTTTTTCAGGCCCCGAAGGATCTGGCGTCGGCGTATCGCAGACTGATCAACGCCGGCTTTGACTCAACCAAGGCGATCCGTGCGCTGAAGAAGTTCGCGGCCGACCCCGATCTGCTCGACCGGTTTGAACCTCCCACCGAAGAACCCGCGGACGAATAAGCGCGTGCCGGACACCGGGAGGCGCTAGAGGACCTTCAAATCCGCCAACGACCCCGCGCCGGCGGTGGCGGCCTCCGCCACTGCGTCCGCCCAACCTTCAGGCAGGTCGCCCGCGTCCTCACGCAGATAGCGCCAGTGCGGCTTCCTGATCGTCGTAAGCAACTCCTGCCGGCTCTTGATGCGCATGGGCTGTCCGCGGTAAAGCTTTCCCATCTTTGCCATCAGCCACTCGGGCATGGCGCTCGCGAACATCAGCAGAGGCCAGGTGAAGTTCGGGCCATTCATCTTCCGCAGCTTCCAAATCCAGGCGCCCAGAGCGCCCACCCTCCAGGCCGACGGTCCCCACCAACTGCGCAGTGCCGGCTTCAAGCTCATTTTCCAGCACTTCATCATGATTTGCCATTGCAGCGGCGTCATCTCACGGCTCTCGCTTACGCCCTGTTTCTTGCCCATGCGCGTGTCTTCGAGCGGCGTGAAGATGGAGGGTACGAAGAAGGCGAACAACCCGCGCCGCTCCACTTCATATAGAAAATCAAGAGTTGCGCGGCAGTCGTCGCCGGTCTCACCGGGGTTGCCTATCATCAGCGTCATAACCGGGAACCAGTTATTGCGGTTCAGGATCGTGAGTCCCTGCATCAACACGCTCGGCCACTCTTCGATCGGGAAGGGAACTCCCTTGCCGGGCATAATCTTCCGTGCCATGTTTACGGATCCCGTCTCCATTCCGATCAATGGCGACAAAATCCGGCCCTCACGATGGGAGCTCACCGAAGGCAATTTCACGGGACTCTTGTCCAGCAGTACCGCCGAGAGATCCTCGATCAACTTTGGATCGACCACGGCTGGGGCCATCGTCGAGTGGCTCAGGAGGTGATTCTCAACGCCAGGAGTCTCGACGACGGAGCGGTACAAATCCACCAGCGCCTCCCGATTTGGGAAGTAGAACGGCGTCTCCGTTTGAACCTGCCCCCAGATGAACATGTCCTCAGTGGCAAGAGAAATTTGCCTGTTGCCTTCGCGCACGTTCGCGCGAACGGCGTCCATGATCCTATCTTTCGGGAAATCGATCTGTGGATTCAGGTCCGGCAGGCAGAACTGACAGCGGCGTCCGCAGCCTGTTGTCATCTCGACGACGCCAAACGTCGTGCGTTTCGCCGGAGTCAGAAGAGCGGCCCGTTCCTTCGGATGCGCAACCTCGACGAAGCGAGGCAAACGCTCTCCGCGAAGGGCTTTCGCCACCAACGCCAGCACATCCTCGCTCTCGCTACGCCCATCTACCACGCAATCCACGCCCAATTCGTCGTAGCTATCGGTCCGCGAGATCTGCCAGCCGCCCGAGCCCCCCACCATTACCTGAAACGCCCGGCGGTGAACGTTTTCCTTGAGCAGGGCAAACAGCTTCTTCGCGTAGAAAGAATTGATCGGCTCACGCGAAGATCCGAAGATCGATGCGTACACTCCGGCGGCAAAGGTCACGCCCAGCGGGTTGTGCGTGGACACGCCCACGAGTCGCGTGCGTGGCCCAATGAACCGCGGCAAGTCGTCCGGGTAGCAGCACACGATATCGTCAGGCGCGAAGCGCCGCAGAAGTGAGGACTCCACCAATCTAACCCCCGCGGGCATGTATCGCGCCGAACCGTCGCCGTTGCGCTCCACTTCGCGCCACTTCGGATACTTCTGGTCGATTACCTTTGTCATCCTCACCGGCATCGATGCCAGCGCCATCTGGATGAAATATCCCGCATGATCAATCGTCTCCGTCAACGGAGCCGTCAAGACTATCGGTCTTCCGCCGTCCGCCATGTCTGCCTCCTTGTACTGAGGAGCATTTTACCGCCTCACGGAAGGCGCCTGTCCCGGCCCCATTCAACCTCCTGTAACAATGCGCTACTATCCTTCATAGATGGAGGGTCGCGATGCATAAAACGGCATTGAGAACGTGGGTTGCTTTTCTGGTCTTGGCATGGGTGTGCCCCGCGCAGTTCGAAACAGCGGTCGTGCTCGGCACGGTACGCGACTCGAGCGACAGTCCCGCGCCTGGCGCGGCCGTCACCCTCACCAGCATCGAGACGGGGATCAAGTCCGCCACCAAAAGCGACCAGACAGGCAGCTATCAGTTCCTGAACGTGAGGATCGGAACGTATCGCGTGAGCGCGGAACTGGCGGGTTTTGCGACCGCGGCTGTGGACAGCTTCGCGGTGCGCGTGAACGCACGGCAGCGCGTCGACCTGGTTCTGAAAGTCGGCGCCGTGAGTGAGACCGTGCAGGTGACTGATGCCGTCAAAGCGCTCGAAACCGATTCGAGCGACCGCGGCCAGGTGATCGGCAGCAAACAAATTGTCGAGCTACCATTGAACGGGCGCAACTATTCGGAACTTGCCCTGCTCACAGCGGGCGTGCGCCGGTCCGCCTACGCCTTCGCCAATCCTCCCCGCGAGGGGTCGTTCAACGCTAACGGGCAGCGCAGCACGTTCAACAACTTCCTCCTGGATGGCGTTGACAACAACGCCTACGGCACGAGCAATCAGGGGTTCTCTAATCAGGTGGTGCAGGCGTCGCCGGACACCGTCGCGGAGTTCAAGGTTGTTACGAATAACATGAGCGCCGAGTATGGCCGTACCTCCGGCGCCGTCATCAATGCCTCAATGAAGAGCGGCACGAACGAATTCCATGGCAGTGCGTGGGAGTTCGTACGGAACACGAGGCTCAATGCCGTCGGTTATTTCAAGCCGGTCGGCAACGTTAAGCCGGTTCTCCAGCGAAACCAGTTCGGTTTTACATTCGGCGGGCCAATCGCGAAGAACCGCGCGTTCTTCTTCACGGATTACGAGGGGTTCCGGGAACTCCAGAAGTTCCCCTCGTTTTCAAGCATTCCAACCTTGAACGATCGTCTCGGAATTTTCGACAAACCCGTGCGCAACGCGATCACCGGAGAAGTCTTCCCGGCCAACACGCCGATTCCGCCGGCGCGCATCACGCCGTTCGCGCGAACCGTGCTGGCGAGTCTGCCCACGCCCACCAGCCTTGCCCGGGCCAACAATTTCAATCTACTGCGCCGCGATAAGCACAACAACGACAAAATGAATGTGAAGCTTGACGGGCAGGTCAATAGCCGCATGTCGGCATTTGTGCGGCTGAGCCATCGGAAGAGCAACATCTTCCAGCAACCGGATATTCCAGGCCCTTCGGGCGGCGGTGGAAACGGCTTCGTTCGTTCGCTGAATCAGCAGCTTGCCTTGGGTTTCACTTACACGGTAACGCCCGCGTCCTTGCTTGAAATCCGCATGGGAATCTCGAAGACGCGCGCAGGCAAGGAGCCGTTCGGTTTGGGGGGCCCGAGTATGCAGGCTTTGTTCGGCATCCCCGGGCTCTCGGAAGATCCGCGACTGAGCGGCGGATTGACGAATCAGAATATCAACGGCTACACCGGCCTCGGCCGGCAAGCGACCAATCCGCAGTGGCAGCACCCGTTTCTATACAATCCTCGCGTGAATTATTCGCGGGTCATGGGAAAGCATTCGCTCAAGGCGGGCTACGAATACCAGCGCATTCACACGGAGGTGCAGGACGTGAACCCCCTCTATGGTTTCGACAGTTACGACGGCCAGTTCAGCCGCCCCGCAGGCGGAGCTGCCGACAACGCCACCTACAACCTGGCCGACTTCATGTTCGGACAGCGCGCCAGCTACTCCCTGGTGAATTTTTTCGTCGCGCAGTACCGCCAAGTGATGAACTTCGGCTACGTCCAGGACGATTTCAAGTTGAACTCGAAGCTGACGCTAAACCTCGGCGCGCGCTACGAATATGCCACACCGCAGTGGGAGAGCGGCCTCAAGCTGAGCAACTTCGATCCTTCCACGAACAAGCTGATTCCGGCGGCGAAAGGTTCGATCTCGAACCGCGCTCAGGTCAATCCGGACCGGAACAATTTCGCGCCGCGTGTGGGTTTCGCCTACTCATTGAACGCGAAGACCGTGGTGCGCGGCGGTTACGGCATCAGTTATGTCCACTTCAACCGGGCGGGCGGCGGGAACCTTCTGGCGATCAACGGGCCGCAGGTGGTGATCGCGGCAATCTCCCAGACGGCCGGTCAAGCTGGATTCCGTCCGACAGAACAGGGGTATCCGGCGGGTCTGACGGACCCCGCGCGGTTCGATCCGATCCGGTCGAACATTTCCTACATGCCGCGTGACACCCGGACCGGCTACGTGCAGAACTGGTTTCTCTCCGTTCAACGCGAAGTGGCGAAGAATACGGTGGTCGATCTAGCCTACGTGGGCAATCGCAGTAACAAACTGCTTCTGTTCGCCGACTTCAACCAGGCACGCCCGAACGCACCCACCGAGGACACCGCCCTGCAACTCCGCCGCCCGAACCAGAGCTTCGGACCGATCACGCTCGCGGCCAACTACGGCTGGGCGAACTACAACGCGCTCCAAGTCAAGGTAGAGCGGCGTTACGCGGACGGATTTTTCGTGCTGAACTCGTTTACTTACTCGAAGGGCCTGGACAACGTGGGGCAGGCGCTCGAAGACCAAAACAGCAGCAATGGCGCGAGCGTGCAGAATTTCTACAACCTTGCCGCGGAGAAGGGTCCGTCCGGCTACGACCAGACGTTCAACAATACGACGAGTCTGGTGTGGCAGGTGCCGATCGGGAAGAATCGGAGGTTTGCGGCAGGCATGCCCGCCGTACTTGATGGCGTGATCGGAGGCTGGCAGATCAGCGCCATCCACAATATGTGGAGCGGCGAGCCGATCAACCTGCGCTACAGTCCGGCCGCGGCGTCTCAGGTTTCAAACATTGCGTCTGACTGGCGCGGCGCCATTTGGTACAGGCCGAATGTGAACGGGCCCGCGGTGACTTCGTCGCAGAGCCGCACGATTGACAATTACCTGAATGCCGCGACGGTCACGGTGCCCACGGACCGCAGCCAGCCTTTTGGCAACGCTGGGCGAAACGTCGCCCGCAGCCACGCGCTCTATCAGGCCGACATGGGCGTGCAAAAGGACTTCCATGTTCCCCGGGAAAATACCTACGTGCAATTTCGCGCGGAGTTCTTCAATTTGCTTAATAAATCGAACTTCCGGCCGGCGAATCCGAACCGCTCGAACCCCGCCTTCGGCACGATACGCGGCACATTCCCGGCAAGGCAGATTCAGTTTGCTTTGAAGGTCGTGTTCTGACAGGGGCGCCTTCGGGTGCGCGGATTTTCGACCTACTGCTCGTGTGCGAGCCATTCCTCGAAAGGCCAGGACACAACTTATATTGGTAAAGCCTCTTTCGCGGAATTGTTCTTCCATGTGCGCACTTCTCCGTCCACAGCAGATCGTGAGCGCGGCATTCTTGTTTCGACTGTCGAGAAGGAGTGCCTGTGCTCGTTCATCGGCGTCTGGCAGGCTGTACCCGATGACTATGATCGCATCAGCATTTGCCAGCGATTCTTCCGTTTGTTTCCAGAGGCCGTCCCAGAATGGTTCCCATTCCCTGCCAAAACTGGTTTCGTGATAGAAAGTCTTGTTCAGCGAGGGCATGATCAGTCCCTGGACGAGCGCTGCGTTGTCGATGTTGCGGCACGATGGATCCTTAAACTCATTGTATTGCAGGTATTCCAAGTCCGGCTGGAAGAAGAGTACCGGGTGGTTTAGCGTCCGTTATTTGGAAGCCATATCCGCCGTTGATCTCCCATCGGCCCGTGGTACGCAATGATCGTTCAATCCCCAAGTCGTAGTTGAAGGTGATGACGGTGTCGCCGCTGCTAGTGTCTAGTTGCATTAGTTCTGGTACTACTGTATGTTGAGTCATGCGCCGAAAGTCCGCGAAATTTCAGCTCAGCGACGAAGAGATGAAGACCTTAGAGGGATGGACCCGCCAAGGCAAGACGGAGCACCGTTT
>SYKU01000280.1 GCA_005808865.1 Acidobacteriota bacterium | reverse complement strand
CAGGCAGCCAGACGTACAAGGGAACCTGCGCCGATTTGCCGGTGGCGCCAACGAACAAAAGCAGCGCCATCAGGCTCAATATCCCGAAACCCGCAGTTTCGGCATGAAAATTGCCGCTCTGTAGCGCTGTATTGACGTCTAGGAACCGCACGCTCCCGGTCACGGCAAGCATCAGCAGAATACCCAGAATGAAGCCCGCGTCGCCAGCGGACTTTTTGTGGAAGTAGAATCCGATAAACAGGTAGCTGCAAAGGCCCACGCCTTCCCATCCGACAAAGAGCAGGGCATAGTTGTTTGCCAGCACCAGCATCAGCATGAAAAAGACGAACAGGTTCAGATAGCCGAAGAAGCGGTAGAAGCCCGTTTCGTGGCCCATGTAGCCGACGGCGTAAACGTGAATCAGGAAGCCGATTCCCGTGACCACGAGTATCATCACGGAACTTAGCGGATCAAGCAGGAATCCCCAGTCCGCCCCGAACGTTGCCATGCGGCCGTCGGCCATGTGAAACGGTAAGCCGGCAAGCCAGGTGAATTGGATGACCTGATGGATTTTCTCGGATTTCCCGGCGAGTTGAAGGACCGCGCCCAGAGAGAACACGAAAGAAAGCAGAACCATGCCCGGACAGAGGAGCGACACCAGCATTCTTAAAGGCGCGTGCGCGTGGCCGTGTGCGCCATGCGCGTGGTCATGCGAGTCATCATGTCCGTGATCATGCGAATGCCCGTGCTCATGTCCATGATCGTGTGAGTGGTCATGCGAATGACCATGATCGTGCGAATGCGAGTGTCCGTGCGAGTGTCCGTGATCCTCTTCCACATAGGTCACGCCGGGCGCGACCGCCACGCCGGATTTCGGCTGCGGATCAAACTTTTTGCCAAGCAGCAGCATGATGGCCGCGCCGAACAGCGGAAACAGCGGGATGAGCCAGATCGAATCGAGAAAGTTCACCATTTCAGCAAGTTCACCTCATCCGCGAGGACCGTTTCCTTGTTGCGGAACAGCGCGATCAGGATGCCGAGTCCGACGGCCGCTTCCGCCACCGCGTCGGTGATGACAAAGATCGCGAAAATCTGCCCGTTGACGTTTTGCAATTGATTCGAGAACGCGATCAGGTTGATGTTGACTGCGTTAAGTATGAGTTCGATCGACATCAGAATGATGACGATGTTGCGCCGGGTCAGAACGCCTACCGTGCCGATCAGCAGCAGCGCAAGGCTGAGCGCGAGGTAATGAACGGTGGTAACAGGTTGCACGGTCAAATCCTCTTTTTCGCCATTACGACGGAGCCAACCACCGCGACCAGCAGCAGTATGGATGCCACCTCGAAGGGCAACAGGTATTCGGAAAACAGGACATCGGCGATCGCCTCGACGTTCCCGGGGCTAACGGGTCCGCTGGCGTGACCAACTACTGGAGGCTGCGCAAATTTTAGCGCACTCGCGCCCTTGGTCATGAACCAGGTGGCCTGGAGTCCCACAACGGCGGAGCAAATGAGGGCGATGGCCCACTGACCATTGAACTGGCGCTCCTTCGCGGCCTCATCCAGGTTCACGAGCATGATGACGAACAGGAACAGCACCATGATGCCGCCAATGTAAAGCACGATTTGCACGGCGAAGAGGAATTCGGCTTTCTGCAACAGGTAGAGGCCGGCGACTCCCACGAGCGAGACGATCAGCGAGATAGCACTGTGCACGGCATTTCGGCGGGTAATCGTTAGTATCCCGCCACCCAGCACCAACACCGCGAATGCGTAAAAGAAAAACGTTTCCATTCTGCTTTACCTGAAGTCAGCCTTTATGAAAGGTATTTCGAAGGCTTCGGCCCTTCCTCGAGCATTTGCCGGTCCCAGATGGCGCCGTCGCGGGTATAGCTGGCAAGTTCAAAGTCCTGCGTCAGTTCCAGCGCGTCGACCGGACAGGCATCTTCACAAAGTCCGCAAAACATGCAGCGCGACGTATCGTAGGTAAAGGTTGAAAGTTCCTTGCGGCGCGTTTCTTCGTTACGCGCACTGCCAACCACGATCAGATTTTCGGGACATGCCAGCGCGCATAGATTACAGGCGATGCACAACGTCTCTCCGTTGTCGGGGTTAATGTTGAGCCGCGGTGCGCCGCGGTACCGCTCCGCAATCTTCGGCCGCTCGGCGGGATATTGCTCGGTGCAAATGTATTTGGGATTCTGGTTGCGGAACGTCACCCACAACCCTTGCAGCAGGTCCCACAGCAGAATCGTCTTCAGCAACCTGAACATAGCTATCTGTCCACCTCGCCCAGCACAATGTCGAGCGTTCCGATAATCGCGACCACGTCGGCGATAAGCCCGCCGCGTACCATCCGGTCGAGCGCCTGCAAATTCACGAACGACGGCGGCCGCACCCGCACGCGATAAGGCTGCGTCGAGTTATCGCTCACCACGTAATAACCCAGTTCGCCCTTCGGCGCTTCGATTGAAACGTACGCTTCGCCCATCGGAGGCTTCACTACCTTACCCACCTTCGCCATGATCGGGCCGGAAGGAATCTTCTCGATCGCCTGCCGCATGATCCGCACCGACTGCCGCATTTCTTCCATGCGCACCGTGTACCGGTCGTAGGTGTCGCCGTTCTGAGCGGTCGGAATATCGAAGTCGTACTGCTCATAGCCGGAATACGGCTGCGCCTTGCGAAGATCCCACTTCACACCGGCCGCTCGCAACACAGGTCCGGTAACGCCGTACTCCTTGCATTCGTCGCCGGTCAGGACTCCGACGCCCTTCAGCCGGTTGACCCAAATGCGGTTGTTCGTCAGCAATTCTTCGTACTCATCCACTTTCGGGATGAACATGTCGCAGAAGGCGCGGACTTCCTGTTCGAAGCCGTCGTAGACTTCATACTGAAGGCCGCCGATGCGGAACGCGTGCGTTGTAAGGCGCGCGCCACAGTAGTTTTCGAAAATCTTCAGCGCCTCTTCGCGGTCGCGGAAGCAGTAAAACACAGGCGTGATCGCGCCGATATCAAGAGCGTGCGTGCCCAGCCACAGCAGGTGGCTCGTGATCCGGTTAAGTTCAGTCAGGATAACGCGCACGGCCTGTGCCCGCGGCGGCGCCTCGATATTCAGAAGCTTTTCGATGGCCAGACAGTAGCCAAGTCCGTTCGAAACGGCGGCCACATAATCCATGCGGTCCACATACGGCGCGAACTGAATGTACGTCCGGTTTTCGGCGATTTTCTCCACGCCGCGATGCAGGTACCCAATGACACATTCGGTGCCGGTAACTGTTTCGCCGTCGAGTTTCAGGATCACGCGCAGCACGCCGTGCGTCGACGGATGCTGCGGCCCCATGTTCAGGACCAGTTCATTTGCGTCTAGGAATGTGCTTTCCGCCATAAGCCTCAGTGGCCGCTTTCGATGCCCAGATTCTCCTTTACCCAGCGGTCGTCCTGCTGAAGGATTGAGTATTCCTTGCGCAACGGAAAGCCGGTCCACTCTTCGGGGAGGAGGATGCGGCGCATGTCAGGGTGCCCTTCGAATTCGACGCCGAACATATCGAAGATTTCACGCTCCAGCCAGTTCGCGCCCACGTGAACGTTGACGGCTGTAGGCGGCTTTGTGCCATCCGCAACATGAATCTTGACGCGCAGGCGCTCGTTCGACGCGAAGCTGTAGAGGATGTAGACGAGTTCGAAGCGCTTCTCCGCTTTTGGATAGTCTACCGCCGTAACGTCAACGAGGTAATCGAAATCGGCTTCGAGCTTGAGGAAGTCGAGAATAGAGCCGATCGATTCGGCGTTCGCCACGATGAAATTCTGGCCGAGGTAAGTGGAATACTGAGAAATCTGGTCTCCGAAGGCCTGTTTCAGGCTCCCCGTCAAAGGACTCTCCCAAGGCGTGGCCGCCATCGAAGGAGGGGGTTTCGGCGGCGCATGCGCGCCCGCGGCTGCCGCGGCGGCGGGTTTCGGCGGGGCGGCCTTCGGGGGTGCGCCTTCAGGGGGCGCAGCGTTAGCCGGTATTTCCTCGTCAGCCATTCCATTTCTCCTAGTATTGAGGAAGAGAAACTACGATTAGCACAGGGGGGCTTGAGAGTCAAATTCCCAGTGCCCCCGCGAGCCCCTCGATCAGGTTCTCCGCTTCCCGGCAAGGCGCGCCGTTGCGGCCTTGCCGCAACTGAAAAGAACCGGTGACGGCTCGCCGCCATGGGGCCCGGCGGTGCGTTCGCTTGTCATCGCGCGCATCTGCGCGTCAGCTCATGGGTTCACCGGACGGGGCGTACCGCGCTCTGCCCGCCGCCCCTCGCCGACCTCTGCCAACTGCGAGGGCGCCTCCGGGCCGGCGCGCGTTGAAGCGGCCGCGCCCGGTCATCCAACGGGAACATTCCTGCGCTACCATGGGAAAAGTTCAGGGAGGCTGTACCATGACGTATTTTCGCCCGTTTGCGGCCGCACTGCTTTTCTCGTCGCTCGCGAATGCCCAGTTTGAGAGCGCAAGTGTGCTCGGGACCATTCGCGACTCCGCCCAAGCTGCCGTACCCGGTGCGGCGGTCACGCTTACGAACGTCGCCACGTCGGTGGCGGTGAAGCAGGAGACAGACGGCCATGGCAACTTTCAGTTCGTCAATGTCCGGCCTGCGAGCTATACGCTTCGGGCCGACCGGTCCGGCTTCTCACCGGCAAGCGCCGCAGCCTTTGTAGTCACCGTGGGCACCCGCCAACGGGTAGATCTCACGATGCAGGTTGCGGCCGTATCCGAAACCGTAACCGTGACCGGAGCGGCAGCCGCGCTTGAAACCGACACCAGCGCCCGCGGCCACGCGATGAGCGCTACACAGATCGTAAACCTCCCGCTTAACGGCCGCTCTTACGCCGACCTCGCGCTTCTGGCTCCCGGAGTGCGCCGTTCGACACTGAACATCACGCCGGATGGCGGCTCGCTCCGGGATGCCTCCTACAACATCAATGGGATGCGCAGCGCCTTGAACAATTTCATCATCGATGGCGTCGACAACAACGCCTACGGCACTTCCAACCAGGGATTCTCGAATCAGATTGTTCAGCTTTCCCCGGACGCCGTTCAGGAGTTCCGCATCGAGACCAACAGCTTTAGCGCCGAATACGGCCGCGTGGGCGGTGGAGTCATCAACGCAGCTGTTAAGAGCGGATCGAACCAATTCCACGGCGCCGGTTGGGACTTCATCCGCAATACGAATCTGAATGCCGTCGGATTCTTCAAGCCCCGTGAGAACCGCAAGCCGACTCTACAGCAGAATCAGTTCGGGGCCACGATCGGCGGACCCATCAGGAAGGACAAGATTTTCTTCTTCGCCGATTATGAAGGCTATCGCCGCGTGCGCCGCGCTCTAAGTCTCTCGACCATTCCGACGATTGATCAGCGCAATGGCATTCTGGGCGTCCCTGTGACGAATCCCCTAACCGGTGTTTCCTACGCTAACGGCGTAATTCCGCAGAGCGCCATGACGCCTTTCGCAAGAAAGGTGCTGAGCGAACTTCCCGCACCCAACCGCGCAGGCATCCCATCGAACGGTCTGTTCGCCAGCAACTTCGAACTTCTGCCCCGCCAGACGGATCAGAACGATAAGGGCGATTTCCGAATCGACTGGTACGTGAATAACAAGGTGCAGGTGTTCGGCCGTTACTCGCATCGCCTCGCAAACAACTTCGAGCCTCCCGGAATTCCCGGACCGTCCGGCGGCAACTCGAACGGCAATCTGCGCGTTCTGAATTATCAGGCCGCCTATGGGTTGACCTACACGCTCTCGGCTCGCAGCGTCGCGGAGTTCCGCATGGCCGTTTCGCAGACCGAAGGCGGCAAGCTCCCGGTTTTCATCGGCCAGCCTCCCGCGTCCGCCGCGTACGGCATCACCGGCCTTCCGGAAGACCCACGCTTCGCCGGAGGCCTCTATGCGCAGAGCGTCGGCGGATTCACTCAGTTC
Organism: Acidobacteriota bacterium; assembly: GCA_005808865.1. GTDB lineage: Bacteria > Acidobacteriota > Terriglobia > Bryobacterales > Bryobacteraceae > SYKU01. Next base: position 2,504 of record SYKU01000280.1, on the reverse strand, counting down.
GGACAGCAGTCCTCGAATCCCCAGTTCCAGAATCCCTTCCTGCTGAATCCGAAGGGGAATTTCTCGCACATGGCTGGACGTCACAGCTTGAAATTCGGCTTCGAATATCAGGCTATCGACACCGCAATCGACGACTTCAACCCCAAGTACGGACAGGACAGTTACGGTAGCCGTTTCTCCGGTCCCGCGGGCGCGTCGAGCAACCTCTACAATCTGGCCGACTTCATGTTTGGGCTTCGCAACCGGTACCAGCTTAACAACGCCGTGATTGTAAACTACCGCCAGCGCATGTACTTCGGCTACGTTCAGGACGACTTCAAACTCAGTTCGAAACTCACCCTCAACATGGGCCTGCGCTACGAGTTTGCCACTCCGCAGTGGGAGCGGGATAACATCCTTTCGAACTTCGACCCGGCCGCGAAGGCGATCGTCCAGGCAAAAAGCGGTTCTCTGTCGAGCCGCGCTCTGGTAAATCCGGACCGCAACAACTTCGCGCCGCGATTTGGAATGGCCTATAACCTTAATCGCAAGACCGTGGTGCGCGGAGGCTTCGGCGTGAGCTTCATCCACTTCAACAGACTTGGCGGCGAGAATCTGCTCGCTTACAACCTTCCCGGTATAATCGGCGTGGGTATCGACCAACTTCCGAACCAGGGCCGCTGCACGGCGGGCCAGTTGCCGCAGAACTGCTTCCGGCCAACGCAGGATGGTTATCCGGCGGGTATCCTGAGCCCCACTCTGGCCAGCACCGCGAACACGCGCACCAATTTCATTCCAGCGGATACGCGAACTGGATACACAATGAACTGGCACTTCACCATTCAGCGGGAGATCGCCCACAACGTGGTGCTGGACGTCGCCTACGTGGGCAACCGCAGCAACAAACTGGTGATCCTTTCGGACCACAACGAAGCGCGGTTTAACAATCCGGGAGAGAACATCTCGATCAACGCCCGCCGTCCGGTCCAGGGCTTCGGTCAGATCCAGATCGCCCAACCTGCCGGCTTCTCCAACTACAATGCGCTGCAAGCCAAGCTCGAACGGCGTTTCACGAACGGCTTCCTGCTGCTGAACACGTTTGTCTGGTCGAAGGCGCTCGACAACGCCTCGGGGCATCTGGAAACCTCGGGCGGCGACGATTCGCGCGTCAGTTTCACCCGCCGCCGCTCCTACAAAGGCGTCTCTGGTTACAACCAGCCCTTCAACGACACGTTCACCGTCATTTACGAACTGCCCATCGGCAAGGGCAAGAAATTCGGAGCGAGTATGCCCACCATCGGTAACATGGTTCTTGGCGGCTGGAACCTGAGCCAAACCACTACGATAAACAGCGGGCTGCCGGTGAACCTGGTCTACAGCGCCACTTCGCGGCTTCAGGTGGGTGGTATCGGGAATATTCGCGCCAATCTCGTTGGGGACCCGAAAGTCCCGGGCGGGGGGCCGAACAATTTCCTGAGCCGTGACAACGTGAGGGAGGTCCTGGTGGGGGCGAACGAATTAGCAAACCCTTATGGCACCGCCGGACGCAATGTGGTGATCGCCCCTAATTACTTCGGGACCGATTTCGGCTTGCACAAGCGATTCCCGCTTCCGCGGGAAGGGATGATTTTCGAGTTGCGCGGGGAGTTCTTCAATTTGTTCAACCGCACCAACTTCCTTGCGCCGGACTCAAACCGCAGCAACGGCAGTTTCGGACTCATCACTTCGAGCTTTCCCGCACGGCAGGGCCAGATCGCGCTGAAACTCGTCTGGTGACTTGTTGGAAATCGGAACTTTGGTTGTGCCCGGGAGCGGTGTTGGCTGCACTTGACTCGGAATCGCGCGGGCACACCCAATTCCGAGTGGCTCCGATGCGAGTCAGATACAACGCCGCCGCCGCGGATTCGTATCGTATTGCCAATCTGGCACGTGCATCGCCCCGGCACTGCCGATGCGATTTGATTTGAGGCAACGTCAAATTGTACCGAACTGTTATAATCGGCACTGATTCCCATGGATGAAAAAGAACGCGCACGCGCTTTAGAGCTTACGCTCGGACAGATTGAAAAACAGTTCGGGAAGGGTTCGATCCTCAGGCTTGGATCGAAGGAAGCCATCATTCCGGTGGCTGTTATCTCCACCGGATCCATTTCGCTCGACGCGGCGCTCGGGACCGGCGGATTTCCCAGGGGCCGCATCAACGAAATCTTCGGGCCGGAATCGAGCGGCAAGACCACCATCGCGCTTCAGGTAATCGCTGAAGCCCAGAAGAAGGGCGGCATGGCGGCGTTCATCGACGTGGAGCACGCGCTTGATCCGATCTACGCGCGCAAGTTGGGAGTGGACATCGACAACCTGCTCGTTTCGCAGCCCGACTACGGCGAACAGGCCCTCGAAATCACCGCAGCGCTGGTCGCCTCCGGTTCTATTGACGTCCTTGTCGTAGACTCGGTCGCCGCGCTTGTTCCCAAAGCCGAGCTTGACGGCGAGATGGGCGACAGCCACATGGGCTTGCAGGCGCGCCT
>SYKU01000279.1 GCA_005808865.1 Acidobacteriota bacterium | reverse complement strand
GCAACGAAACCGCCTGAAGCTTTTGTTCTGGGATGGCAGCGGGCTCTGGGTCTGCGCCAAGCGCCTGGAGAAGGGCCGGTTCCGCTGGCCGGAATTTGCGGCGGGAGAGGCGAAAATCACGCTGAGTCACGAGGAGTGAAACTGCCCGTTCGCGAATACCTGGGCTCGGTATTACCCGGCCTGGCTAACCGCTCCATCCAGCGCGTCGGCGAACTGACCCCAGCCGCCTGGGCCGTCTCCCGACGCTGATTCCGCCTTCGGCGTTCCACAATCACACCTCAAGCCGATCCGGCAACCCTGTACTTGGTCGTACGCTTACCCTGGAATGAGCACGACCGCCTGAAATGCCGGGCCACCAACGCGGCAAAGCTCGCGATGGGGACGACCCGCCAAGGCGCTCTTTGGCCGAAACCCGCGCGCGATCCTAAAGGTTCTCACCGGGATTGACGATGGAAGGGCATGAACGCTCTCGCCTATCGCCAGCCGCCGGCGCCGCTTCTCGCGGCAGTCCCGACATGTCAGCAACGCGTCGACGCCTGTGTCCGCCGGCTAGTGGCTCGCCCCGATCTTCCGGTGCTCCCGTGCAACATGCATGGGCTGCTGGCCGCTGCGGAGTCGGAGACGACATCGTTTGCGGGACTTGCCCGCTTCGTCTCGCTGGATCTCGGCCTCACTGCCAAAGTTCTGCGGGTGGTAAATTCCGGGCAGTATGCGTCTCGCATGGCCGCCTCTCCCGTCCCAAGCGTCTCCCGTGCGGTGTCGATGCTCGGAATCGACGCAGTCGCGGAGTTCGCGGCCACCGCGCTATCGGCGGCGCAGACCGCGACGGGCCTGTCGGGTGTGAAACCTCTGATGCTGACGAGTTTGATTACGGCTCACCACGCGAGACAGGTGGCCTTGCGCGCCCGGTTCCCCTGGCTCGAAGACGCTTTCCTTTGTGGAATGCTAAGGAACCTCGGGGAAGTCCTCGTGGCGTATCACCTTCCGGAGGAGTACGCTACCATTCTTCGCGAGATGTGCCAGGGCAGCGATGAGAGGACGGCGTGCTTCCGTGTACTCGAATTCAGCTATGAAGATCTGGGAAAGGGAATGGCCAGGCAGTGGAACCTGCCGGAGCGTCCCGGTCAGTGCATGGAGCGGTGGGAAACCTTTCAGTGCCGGTCGGCAAGCGGCATTGACCGGCTACGGATGGTAACAAACTTCAGCCATGGATTGACGGAGGCCGTATACAGGCGCGATCCGGCCGAATCGCATTCGCGTCTCAGCCTGCTTATTGACCGGTTTGGCGACGCCCTCGGCTTGGCGGAATGCGATTTGAAAGCGATTGTGAAGCTCGCGGCCGGTGACGCGAAGGATGTGTTTGAGGCTTCCGGCATTCCAGTCAGTGACTTGCGTCTGGGTAGGCAGGTGGAATTGGCGCGGTTGGAACCCGAACCATCCGCGCGAGCTGCTGGCGCGAGTGCCGGAAACCCTGGCGAATCACTGGAGCCTCGGGAAGGCCAAGCACGAAACCGGCTGTTTCGACGGTTCGCGAGGTTGTAAGTTCAAGTCCTCGCGAGGTTGTAAGTTCAGTCGAGGTTGTCAGTTCAGTTCAGTCAAGGTACGGCTTTGTAGACAGCTTGTCAGAGCCGGTGCGCGAACCGGCGAGGGGGAGGCAGTTGACGCGTTCACCGCGCGGCAGGCAGTTTCCAGTTCAGCAGAAGTGTGATCGGCTCGTCCTGCTCTTTGATGGTACCGAGCACGAAGAATTGGCCGTCCGGGCTGGATGAAAAATGGTACGAGGGGCTTCCACCTCTTGGCCTGAGCGCACGGAACAGTTCCTTTACTTCTCCAATCTCCACGACGGTGCCGCGGAGGGAAATCGCGGCCGACATGATGCTCGCTTCAGCCGAGAATAGGATCTCCTTGCCGTCGGCGCGCCATTTCGGTTCGGTGCCGCCGTTGGTGGACACCTGCCACTTGCCTCCGCCCGGCGGAAACGTTTGGAGGTATACCTCGCTCCGGCCGGTCTCGGCGGCGCTGTATGCAATCAGTTGTGAGCTTGGCGAAATGCGGGGGTGCTCATAGGCGCGCCCCGCCAGCAGTGGCTCAGGCTTCCGATCACCCGTCAGCGGCAGCGCCCACAGATCTCCTCCGCCAGGAGTGGTGGTTTTCTCATAGACAAGGAAGCGGCCGTCCGGTGACGTGTGCATATGGTGCGCCTCTACCGCCGCCAATAATGTTTCGGCTCCCGCGCCATCGGAACTGAGCTCGTAGATCCCGCCTCGTTTATCTGGTCCTTGCCCGGAATAATAAAATATGCGACCGCCGTTTCCGGACCACGTGCCAGGTCCGGCCCTGCCTGAAAACGTGAGGCGAGCCGTGGCCCGGCGGACGATGTCGTAAACCCATTCATCCGGACTGGGAACGGCTTTGGCGCGGGCAAAGAGAATACGCTTGCCGTCCGGAGAAAACTCGGGATGCGTTGCCATTCCGGCCGCGTCGGGGCTAATATCCGCCAGTTTCTGGCCGGAACGGTCCATCAGCACAAGGTCCGCTCCCAAGCTGCCAGGCACCAACGCGATCACCTTTCCGTCGAGCGATGCGGAGATCGAGGTGACGCTCGGAGCAATCACGAGAGGCTCTCCCGGGGCCTTGCCCTCCCCATCAAGATCCACACGCACAACTGCCATGCCTTCGCCGTGGCGGATGAGGAGCCGGTTGGGATGAATGTAGTGAAACGGTCCTTCGGCTGGATGAACACGGCGCGGCTTCGCGCTCCCGTCCAGCGAGGCAATATATATCCCGCTTGATTCCGGATTCCTGCCTGTGGATGCGTAGAGCACGCGGCGGCCGTCGGGCAGTGGGGTCGGATCACGCTGCCTGCGTTCGCCGCGATCCGCATCCAATTGACCGAACGGGACCGGTATCCCTCCCGAGGCGGAAACTCGTCTGAGCGGTCCATCATTCCTGCCGAGAAGTATTGTTCCATCCATCAGCCAAGCGGCACGGAACCCGCGGCTTCCCAGCTCACAAACATCTTGAACGACGCCGCCGGCCAAGTCCAGGCGTTTCAATTTACCGTTGTCGCCATAGAGTAGCGAGCGGCCATCAGGCGACCAAGCCTGGACCTGTCCTTGCCCCTCGGCAATGACGCGTGTAGCACCGGTGTCGAGCGACCGCAGCCGAATCGTATCGGCGATGCCGTTCTTTTCGCGCCAAGCGACGGAGTCGCCGCCCGGAGAAACGAGGACGCCTGAGATTTCAGTAGCTCCCGCCCTGTCAAACTCAACCTTGGCCGGTGTCGCCTCGCGCGGAGGCGGGGGGTACAGCGCGATCGCGGCAACCAGGCCGCCCGCAGCCAGGGCCGACGCTGCCCAATACCACTTCTTGCGGGATCGGCGCGCGGGCGCGGCCCTTTCTTCCACCGGCTGACGAAGCCATTCCAGTTGGAGACCAATATCGTGGGCGGACTGCAAACGCTCGTCTGGCTTCTTTCGAATGCACTGCCGGATCAGGCGTTCCAGCGCCTTGGGAATAGCCAACTGAAGGGAATCGATGGCGTCAGGCTCAGCGGTCATGATGGAGCCAACTACGCTCGCCTGGGTTTCGCCCTGGAACGCCCGCCTGCCCGTAACCATTTCATATATTACGCAGCCGAAAGCGAAGATGTCGCTGCGCGTGTCTCCGTCTTTGCCCTCCAACTGTTCGGGTGGCATGTATTGCAAAGTGCCCATGAACGCGCCTTCCGCGCTGAGGGCGAGGGTCAAAGTGGCATCATCCGGCGCCAGGCTGCTCGACGCAGCCAACCCCTTGGCCAACCCGAAGTCGAGAAGCTTCACGCCGCTGCGCGTGAGCATCACGTTCGCGGGCTTCAGATCCCGGTGGATGAGGTTGTGGCGGTGCGCTTCCGCAAGCGCTTCGGCGATCTCGATCGCTAGCGGAAGGGCTTCCTCCACGGATAGTGGGCCGCGTTTGAGGCGTGCGTCCAGCGTTTCCCCCTCCAGGTACTCCATCACCAGGTAGTTGGCGCCGTCCTGCACGCCGACATCGAACAGCGCACAGATGTGCGGGTGGTTCAGGCTCGAGATAATCCGCGCCTCGCGTTCGAAACGCAGCCGGAGGTCTTCGCGCCTGGCGAAGTGGGGTGGAAGGACTTTGATGGCGACGACGCGGTCGAGCCGCGTGTCCCGAGCCTTGTAGACTTCGCCCATACCGCCCGCACCCGCCAGTGCGAGGATTTCATACGGTCCCAGAAGTGTTCCGGAAGTGAGGGCCATTCGGCGGTGAGTCCTGTTCTCAATGATACTCCGGGTCCCACGTCCGGCACGTAATCTCCCGGGGAAAATCCGTCTGCGCGGTCAGTGTGCGGCGGGCAGTTTCCGGTCAAGCAAGAGCGTGATAGGTTCAGCGTACTCAGTGACGAGGGTCATCGCGAAGTAATTGCCGTCGGGGCTCGCGCCAATTTATGCCTTTCGTGCCGGCCCGGACTCGCATCATAGCTGGGGCTTCACCCGCGTCGCACCCGCACCTTCCTTAATCGTCACCAGCCGGTCGACCTCCACCATCCCAATCTTCTCCACAACCCCGTTCGGCCACCGCACGTCGATCTCCGCGCTCGACGCATCTCCGAGCCCGAAGTGGAGCCTCGGATCGTTTGCCGAAAAAAAACTGCTTTGGCTTAGCCTCTCCTGTACCTGAACCTTCCCCCCGTAGCGCACGGTCACGCGCGCTCCGATGGCGCTCCGGTTTGACTTCACGCCCTCGAGTTTCACCTTAAGCCAATGCCCGCCGCCCGATACGTCGTTGCGCAGCAAACTCGGCGGTTCGTTCATATTGACGATCAACATGTCCACGTCGCCGTCGTTATCGAAATCGCCGAAGGCGCAGCCGCGGCTCGAGTGCGGCGCGGCAACACCCGGCCCCGCTTGATCGATAAGCTCTTCAAACTTCCCGCCGCCAAGGTTGCGGAACACGACGCGCGGGGTTCGCAGCGGGTACGCCGGCGCCCTGCTCTCGACCTCCGGATATACGTTTCCCGTTACTAGAAAAATGTCGGGCAGCCCGTTGTTGTCGAGATCAGCCATGCCCGCTCCCCATCCGACAAACCGCGTCTCAACGCCCATCCCGGCGCGGATTGTCATGTCCTCGAAACTGCCCTTACCGTCGTTGCGATAGAGGATGCTCGTATCGTCGGCAAAATGCGTCTTGAAAATGTCGAGGTTCCCGTCGAGGTTGAAGTCGCCCACCGCGACGCCCATCCCGGCCTGCTCCATGCCGTCTTCATTCAACGCCACGCCCGATTCAAGTCCCACATCCGTAAACGTGCCGTCGTGGTTATTGCGGAACAGGAAGCTTGGGGTCGAGTCGCACGCAACGTAAATATCGGGCCAGCCATCGTTATCGAAATCGGCCGCTACAGCCGTCATGCCGTAGCTGCCTCGCGCTTTTGCGATCCCGGAAGGAACGGTCACGTCACTGAACGTGCCGTCGCCGTTATTGCGGTAGAGGGAATGCCGTCCAGGCTCGAGCCCGCGAGGCCCGCAGTTCACGGGAACGCCTTTCCAGACGCAGTTCGGCGTCTCGCCCGGTTTCGGGATCTTCTTGAAATCGAACTCCAGGTAGTTCGAGACAAACAAATCCAGGTGACCGTCGCGATTGTAGTCGAGAAATGTACAGCCCGCGCCCCAGCGAGTGCGTGTGTCGAGGAGACCGGCCTTTTCTGTGACGTCCGTGAACGTGCCGTCGCCGTTGTTGCGATACAGGACATTCTGACCCCAGTAGGTGAGAAACAGATCGTCAAAGCCATCGTTGTTATAGTCGGCCACTGCGATGCCGCACGCCCATCCGGCCCGGTGCAGTCCTGCCTTTTCCGTGACATCCGTGAAGGTGCCGTCGCGGTTGTTCTTGTACAGCCGGTTCGTCGCGCCTTCCGGCGCGCCTTCAAGACGCGTTCCGCTCAGGATGAAAATATCGAGCCATCCGTCGTTGTCGAAATCGAGAAATGCGCACCCGCAACCGACGGTCTCGAGGATGTAGAGCTTACGCTCCACGCCCCCATAGACGACCGGCGCGGTGAGGCCGGCCTTCGAGGCGACGTCGGTGAAACGAGCGTTGAACGGCAGGCCGGAGGGCTTTCCACGCGGCACTGGCTGCACCGCGCGCGAGGAAATTCCCTGCCCTCTCGCGCCGGCCGCCGGCGCCAGGAGCGCGGCTATCCATGCTCTTCGACTCAACATGTTCTTCCAGGATAGTAGTCAGATGGCGCTGGACTTTTCTGGTAAGATCGCCGTCGTCACGGGGGGCGCTCATGGGATTGGACAGGCGGCAGCGGCGGCGCTACGGGCAGGCGGTGCTCGGGTATGGGTGTTCGACATCGATCGAGCGGCCGATGTGGTAGTTGACGTGACGGATCGCGAGTCTATCGACCACGCCTTCCTCCAATGCGGCCCGCCGGATATCGTCGTGGCGAACGCGGGAACCGGTTCGGAGGCCGATTTGACCGAAACTTCGCGCGACCTGTGGGATCGAACCATCGCCTTGAATCTGACCGGAGTGTTTGAGACCGTGCAGGCCGCCGCCTCGCTGATGAAAGCGCGCCGCAAGGGAGCGATCGTCATTACCGCGTCCACAAATTCCTACGACGGCGAGGCGAGGCTTGCCGCCTACAACGCCAGCAAGGCAGGTGTGTTGGGAATACTTCACACCGCGGCCAACGAATTGGGACCGTACGGAATTCGCGTCAATGCGGTTTGCCCCGGGTTGATCCGCACGCGGCTGACGGAGAGGCACTTTTCTCATCCCGAGGTGCTTAAGGACTATTTCCGGGACATTCCATTGGGACGCGGCGGCGAGGCGCACGAGGTAGGTGCTGCGATCGCGTTTCTCGCCTCAGATCTGGCTTCGTTCATCACGGGGGCCGCGCTGCTGGTGGATGGCGGGCAGATGGCGTCGAAATTCGGAACATGGAACGAGGAGACGGCGGAGTTCTCCTCCGGTGCCTGGAAGCTGAAGTGAAGGAAGTCGTCGCGGGCACGGCCGGACATATCGACCACGGGAAGACGGCGCTCGTGCGGGCGCTCACTGGCATCGACGCGGACCGTCTTGAAGAGGAAAAGCGGCGGGGCATCACCATCGACATCGGATTCGCGCACCTGCAACTGACGCCTTCGCTCCGGGTCGGGTTCGTCGACATGCCGGGCCATGAACGCTTCGTGAAGAACATGCTCGCCGGCGTGGGAGGCATCGACCTCGTCCTATTCGTCGTAGCTGCCGACGAATCGATCAAGCCCCAGACGCGCGAACATTTCGAAATCTGCCGCCTCCTGTCGATTCCCCGCGGCATCATCGTGCTTACAAAGGCCGATCTGGTAGACGGCGATATTCTCGAACTGGTTCGCCTCGAAGTGGACGAGTTCGTGAAGGGGTCATTTCTCGACGGAGCGCCGGTGGTGGCGGTCAGTTCGACAACGGGAGCGGGGCTCGACGAGTTGCGCGGCACGCTGGAGCGGGTCGCGGGCGACGTGCCGGGCAAAGGCGGCCGGCAGCCATTCCGTCTTCCCATCGACCGCGCATTTTCGATGAGGGGTTTTGGCACTGTAGTCACGGGAACGCTGATCTCGGGGTCGGTCGCTAAAGAACAGGAAGTGGAGCTTCATCCGGCCGGCCGCAAGCTCCGCGTGCGCGGGATTCAGGTTTATGGTGGGCCTGCCGCGCGAGCCACTGCCGGACAGCGTACGGCACTGAATCTCGCGGACATCGAAGCGTCTGACCTCGCTCGCGGCATGGTGCTTGCGGAGCCGGGCCGATTCCGCGACACGTTGCGCTTGGACGTTTCACTCGAACTGCTGCACTCGGCGAAACCGCTGAAACATCGCGCACCGGTGCATTTCCACTCGGGAGCGGCGGAGATCGAGGCCGAAATTCGCCTGGCAGCCGGTTCGGGGGCTTTGAAGCCGGCATCGACCAGTTACGAGCGCATCGTACTGCGTGAGCCGGCGCTGCTGCTCCCCGGCGACCATTTCATTATCAGAATGTTCTCGCCGGTCGTGACAATTGGAGGCGGCGTCGTGATTGACAGCGCCCCTCCGCGGCGTCTGGAAGCCTTGCGCCTGGATGTCCTGTCGAAAGGCAGCCTTGAGGAACGTGCGGCGCTGCTGATTCGAGAGTCGAAGTTTGGCGCAAGCCTGACGGAGTTGGCCTCGAGGCTGGGGCGTGCGGAGGGCGAGATCGACGCCGCGGCCAGGAGCGCACGGCGTGCCGGTCAGTGGCTGGTGGACGCGGAATGGTTTCAGGCCGCGCGGCAGAGAATCGCGGAGCGAGTGCGCGACTTCCACAAACTCAATCCATTGCTCCCCGGAATCGCGAAGCAGGACTTGCGCGGGAAAGACCTCGCCGGCTGTCCTGCCCCGCTATTCGACGCGCTTTTGGCCGCGGGAAAGGATCTCGCCGCGGATGGCGATACCGTTCGTCTCGCGAGTCATCGCACCGCCCTCAAGCAGGACGAGGAAGCGGCGCGCGGATCAATTGAAGCGGCCTTCGAAGCGGCGGGTCTTGCCGTGCCGGGGGTTGCGGAAGTGTTGTCGAAATCGGGCGTGGAAACGGCGCGGGCCCGGAGTCTGCTGCAGATGCTGATTCGCGAGAAGCGGCTGGTGAAGGTTACGGACAACCTTGTATTTCACGGATCCGCGATCGCAAAGCTACGCGGACTCTTCGAATGCCATCGCGGCGAGCGCTTTAACGTCACGGCTTTCAAAGACTGGACTGGGATATCGAGAAAGTATGCGATTCCGCTGCTTGAGTACCTCGACCGTGAGAAGGTCACCCGGCGGGACGGCGATGAGCGGGTGGTGCTGTAAGCCGTCAAGGTATCATCCGCGTCCACCAGGCGCTTTGGTTTCTCGAGCATGGCCCTGCGAGCCTTGCGCCATAACCGCCGTAGTAGACTGCCAGTATGCCAAAGACCCTCCTCGCCATGGGCGCGCACTACGACGACTGCGTATTCGGTGTCCCCGGAATCATGCTGTCCGCCGTCCGCAAACACTATCGCGTCGTGATCCTTTCCATGATCGGCGACTATTCGAACTGGGCCCCCATCGGCAATCGCCAGAAAGAGCTTCTCGAAGGGAGCGTGGCCATTGCGAAAAGCCACGGAGCGGAGATGCGGTTCCTCGATTTCAAGTCCCATCATTTCGATGCCTCGACAGAAACCAAACGCAAGGTAGCCGAGGTTGTGGCTGATGTCCAGCCCGACGTCGCCCTGATGCTCTGGGGACGCGATCATCACGACGATCACGTGGTGCCCTCCCAGTTGAGCGAAATCGCGCTTCGCGCCGCGGGCCAGTTCTTTGAGAATCGGAAGTTCACCCCGCCCAGCCGCGTTTACACATACGACAACGGGCCGCGGCACACTATCGGCTTCGAGCCTGACACGTTCGTAGACGTCAGCGCCGATTGGCCGGCCGCCATCGACTGGCTGGGAAAACTCATGGCGCTCGTGCGCAACGAACAGTACAAGCCCGGCACGCTCGACACCTCGCAGCAACTGAAGGCCCGGATCGCGGCTTACCGGGGCGCCACCTGTGGCGTCCGGTATTGCGAGGCCCTGCAGGCCGTCAACAAGCATCCTCAGGAGATTCTGTGAATGCTAGACTAGGAGAACCAAAGGAAGACTTGCATTATGGACTCCCGCCGTAATTTCATCGGTAAGGTAGCGACCGGCCTGGCCGGAACGCTCGCCGCTTCAAATGTTCTAGGCGCCAACGACCGGATCCGCCTCGGAATTATCGGGCCAGGCGACCGCGGCATGCAGATCGTTCGCGAGGCCATCGCCTGTCCGAACACGGAGTTTGTGGCCTTCGCGGACATTTATACCAAGCGCCTGGAAGACGCGAAGAAGACCGCTCCGAACGCCAAGACCTACCTCGATTACCGATACCTGCTCGAAGACAAGAACGTCGACGCCGTCCTGATCGCCACGCCCCAGCATCTGCATTGCGAGCACTTCACGGCCGCACTCGACGCCGGCAAGCACGTGTATCAGGAGAAGACCATGGCGTTCACGGTTGACCATGCGAAGCGCATGCGTGCCGCCTACAAGCGCGCCGGGAAACGGACAGTGCAGATTGGACATCAGAGTTGTTCCTCGGGTCAGGTCACGGACGCCGAGAACTTCCTGCATACCGGTTTCCTGGGCAAGGTGACGGCGATTCACGCGCACATGTACCGCAACACGCCGCACGGCAAGCCGCAGTGGTCGCGCCCGGTTTATCCGGACATGACGCCCGAGAACATCATCTGGAAGAGCTTCCAGGGCGAAGCCCCGCCCCATGAATTCGATGCGAACCGTTACGTCAACTGGCGGTTCTTCTTCGACTATTCCGGCGGCAACGTGTACGAGAATATGTGCCATCAGCTTTCCTTCTGGTACAAGGTGATGAACCTTCAAGTCCCGAAGGCGGTGAATATGGTTGGCGGCGTCTACCTTTGGAAAGACGGGCGTGAAGTGCCGGACACAATGAACGTCTCCATGGAGCATCCCGAGGAAATTCTTTTCACCTGGGATTCGGGCTTCGGCAACAGCGAACTCGGAAGCACGGAGGACATACTCGGCACCGATGGGACAATTTTGAAGGGTCAGCAGATCCGATACCGCCCGCAGAAAGTGAATCGTCCGGACGGCACGGAGATGGTGGGATCGACGAAGACCGCGCCGAACGCCCATATGCAGAACTTCCTCGACTGCGTCCGCACCGGTAAGGAGACGAATTGCCCGTTCGACGTCGGTTTCCGCGTGTCGATCGCGTGCCGCATGGCCGTCGAAAGCTACCGGCAACAGCGCACCATGCGGTGGGACGCGGCGAAGGAAGAGATCGTTTAGCATTCCCGGCAACGCCGGGCCGGGGTCTTTCTCTCGTGGATTTCGACTATAGCCCAGAGCAGATTCAACTTCGGAAATCCGTCCGCGAGTTTGCCCAGGCGGAAATCGCTCCACATGTAATGGAGTGGGACGAGGCACAGACGTTCCCGCTCGATGTCGTCAAAAAACTCGGCAAGCTCGGATATATGGGAGCGATCTTTCCCGAGGATCTCGGCGGCGCCGGACTCGGGTACAGCGATTACTCCAGCATCATCGAAGAGCTCTCCCGTGTAGATGGATCGGTCGGCATCATTGTCGCCGCGCACAGTTCCTTATGTACGAATCACATCTACAAATCCGGCACGAAGGAACAGCGTGAGCGATACGTGCCGAAACTGGCATCTGGGGAGTGGATTGGCTGTTGGTCTCTGACGGAGCCGGAGGCCGGTTCGGACGCCGCCGGAACCCGAACTACGGCCGTTCGGCACGACGGCGGCTGGGTTTTGAACGGCGCAAAGACGTTTACGACGAACGCGCACTACGCAGACGTCTGCGTCGCCATGGCCGTCACCGAGCGTTCAGCCGCGCAGCATGGTATTTCGGCGTTCATCGGGGAGAAAGGAACACCCGGCTTCCGTGCCGGGAAGAAGGAGAACAAACTCGGCCTTCGGGCGAGCGCCACCGGTGAAGTGATCTTCCAAGACTCCCGATTGGGCGCCGGCCAGATACTGGGCGCGCCGGGACAGGGATTCATCGACAGTCTCAAGACACTCGATGGCGGACGCATTTCCATTGCGGCCCTCTCGATAGGTATGGCTCAGGGGGCTTATGACGCCGCGCTGAAATACTCAAAGCTGCGAAAGCAGTTCGGCCGTCCGATCTCGGAATTTCAGGCGATTCAGCATAAGCTCGTGGATATGGCCACGTCGATCGACGCCTCGCGGTTGCTGACCTACCGTGCCGCGTCAATGCTCGACCGCGGCGAAAGGGTAACGCGCGAATCGGCAATGGCGAAGCTGTTCGCCTCCGAAGCCGCTGTGAGCATCTGCAACGAGGCGGTGCAGATCCACGGCGGCTATGGGTTTATCAAGGACTATCCCGTGGAGAAGTTCTACCGCGACGTCAAGCTCTGTACAATCGGCGAGGGAACCAGCGAGATTCAAAGGCTCGTCATCGCGCGCCAGCTTCTCAAGGACTAATGCGCGACTGGGCGGAGAGAATTTCGAACGGTGACACCCGCGCCCTTGCGCGTGCCGCGACAGCTATCGAGAACCGGGATGAGGAGGCAACAGCGCTGCTTCGCCAATTCTCCGCTCGTCCGAAGCGCGCACTGGTGATCGGAGTGACAGGGCCTCCTGGCGCGGGAAAAAGCACGCTGGTGGATCAGATCGCGAGGAGCCTTCGCATTGAGGGAAAGACCGCGGGCATTCTTGCCGTCGATCCGTCGAGCGCGATTTCAGGCGGCGCGATTCTGGGCGACCGCATCCGGATGCACTCTCATCACGCCGATCCTGGGATCTTTATCCGGTCGATGGCGACGCGCGGCGCGTCCGGCGGGCTTGCCCGCACGACGGCGGACCTCGTCCGGTTGCTCGATTTCGCCGGCAAGGACACAATTCTCATCGAAACCGTGGGTGTCGGGCAGTCCGAGATCGACGTAGCCCGCGTGGCGGACGTCACAGTGCTCGTGCTTGTACCCGGCATGGGGGACGACATCCAGGCGATCAAGGCGGGAATTCTCGAAGTGGCGGATTTGTTCGCAATCAACAAAGCGGATCAGCCGGGCGCTGAGCGAGTGAGGATGGAACTTCACAGCGCCGGGTGGACGGCGCCCGTTGTGGAGACCGTCGCGACGGAAGGTACGGGAATCACGGAGCTGCTTTCCGCTATACGCGGACTGCCGCCGTCGGAGAAGAAGCATGCGGGGGTCGAAGCGTCGTTCGCAATCGACCATCTTGGCGTCGCCGTCAATTCGATTGACTCGGCCGCCGATTTCTACCAGCGCCAGCTTGGACTTCAGATGACTCTACGCGAAACCGTGGACCGCGAGAAAGTTCATGTCGCGATGTTTCCGGCCGGCGCGGCGGCCGGCGCGCCAAGGATCGAATTGCTTGAGGCGTCCGAGCCGGAATCGACGATCGCAAAATTCATTGAGAAGCGAGGGCCGGGGCTGCACCACGTCGCGCTCCGCGTGACAGGCCTCACTTTCGTGTTGGAACGTTTACGGGCGGGCGGCGCCCGTGTTTTGGGCGAGCCAAGGCCCGGTGCGGGCGGCCACATGTGCGTGTTCGTGCATCCCGCGTCGACTGGCGGCGTGCTGCTGGAGTTGATTGAAGAAGAGGAGAACCGGATTTGAGAGCGGAAATCGGAATCATTGGCGGAAGCGGGCTCTATTCCATGCCCGGCTTTGAGGCCCAGGAGGAAATCGCCGTCGAGACACCGTGGGGCAGCCCGTCGGACCCCTATGTCGTGGGTATGCTCTCCGGGCGGCGCGTGGCCTTTCTCGCGCGGCACGGGCGCGGGCATAGGATCTCGCCCTCGGAGCTCAACTTCAGGGCGAACATCTATGGGATGAAGACGCTCGGCGTTGAGCGGATCGTTTCGCTGAGCGCGGTCGGTTCGTTGAAGCTGGAGCACAGACCTCTCGATTTCGTGATCCCGGATCAGTTCTTCGACCGGACGCGCGGACGCGTATCCACGTTCTTCGGCGAGGGACTTGTAGCGCATATCAGTTTTGCCCATCCCATCTGCCCTCAGCTTTCGGAGACGGTTTACGAGGCCTGCCTCGAACAGGGAGTCGCGGCGAAAAAGGGTGGCACGTACCTCTGCATGGAGGGACCGGCGTTTTCGACCCTCGCTGAATCGAACGTCTACCGGAGCTGGGGCATGGACGTAATCGGCATGACGAACTTGCAAGAGGCGAAACTCGCGCGCGAAGCGGAGATCTGCTACGTTACCGCCGCGATGGTGACCGATTACGATTGCTGGCACGAAGATCACGACGCCGTGACCGTCGCCGATATCATCGGCAACCTTACGAAAAATGCCGAGAATGCGGCAAAGGTGGTGGCCGCGGCGGTGGCGGCGATTCCTGCCTCGCGCGACTGCAAATGCGGCTCCGCGCTCTCGCACGCGCTCCTCACCGACCCGAAGACCGTGCCCGAAACAACATTGCGAAAACTCGACCTCCTTGTCCGAAAATATTTCGTGTAACGAAATCGCGAAGCGGCTGCTCGACTCTTGTCTGAGTGGCCGGCGCTGGCCGCGCGAGTGGGTCCACTCGCTCTCCGCGGACCCTTGTTCGCCTGCGCTGTTCAGCATCGTCATCGAAGGCTTGAGCGACCGCTTCGAACCAGCCTTGTGCGACGCCTACGCGCATGTTTTTGCCGAAGCCCTTGGGGGAGACCCCGAGGAAACTCTCGCCCGATACCGTCGGGTTCGTGCGCCGCGCGCCTACGAGGGGGACGCTGTTGCGGTGGAGAACGTATTCGTGCTCTCCCGCGTCACTTTGGGCGCGGACGTATCGGTGACGAGCGTCGTCCTCGACGGGGCCAAACGGCGGTTTCCGAAAGCGCGTATTTTTCTGGTGGGCAGCCGGAAGAACTGGGAGCTCTTCGAGGAGGATCATCGAATCGAGCACCTGCCGGTTCCCTACCCCAGGAGCGGCTCTTTCCGCGACCGCCTCGCGCCTTCGCTCGCTTTGCGGGATCTTCTTGCGAAGCCATCGAGCATCGTGATCGATCCGGATTCCCGGCTTTCCCAGCTTGGTCTCGTGCCGGTTTGCCGCGAGGAGGATTACTATTTCTTCGAGAGCCGGTCATACGGCGGCGAGAGCGAAGATACTCTCTCGACACTTACCAGGCGCTGGGTAGCGGAAACGTTCGGGGTGGAGAGCGCCGCATGGATCGCGCCAAAGCTGGTTGCTCTGAGCGACTCTCCGTTCATTGCGCTGAGTCTCGGCGTCGGAGAGAATCCAGGGAAACGAATCGCCGATCCATTTGAAGCGCAGCTCGTGCAGGGCCTTGTAGACCTCGGGATGACAGTCGTCATCGATAAGGGCGCTGGGGGCGAGGAAACCGAACGCGTCGAGCGATTGATTGCCGGGAGGCGCGTCCAGGCCTGGCAGGGCGCGTTCGCGCCATTTGCGTCGATCATCGCGAGGTCATCCTTGTATGTCGGCTACGATTCCGCCGGGCAGCACGTCGCGGCCGCCAGCGGAGTGCCGCTGGTCACGGTGTTCGCGGGCTTCCCTTCTCCGCGAATGTTCGAGCGCTGGAAGCCAAGCGGGCCGGGCCGGATCGAAGTGGTCCGCGCCGAGGTTGGCCACCACTGGGAAACGGCTCTGGATGCCACTCTGGCCGCCGTCGGTAGGGCCCGCCCATACGTGCGATCATAAGACGCATGAAGGCATGGATTGCGCTTTTCGGTCTCTCCGCTGTTGCCGCGGTGGCCGCACCCAGGCAACTGTTCAACGGGAAGGACCTCGATGAGTGGTCCATGGCCGGTCCCGGCCGTTTCGTCGTCGAAGGCGGAATGATGAAAACCGAAGGCGGTATGGGACTGCTCTGGTACAAGGGTGAGCGGTTCGGCAACTGCACAATCCGCGTGGTCTTCAAGACCTCCGGGCCGCGCGATAATTCCGGTCTCTATATCCGCCTCGCGGAAGAGCCGCGCGACCCATGGTACGCAGTCCACAACGGTTACGAAGTGCAGATCGACGCCGCTGGCGACGAGTGGCATTCGACCGGGGCTCTCTATTCACTGAGCAAAATATCGAAGCGCGCCCAAAAACCCACCGGCGAGTGGAACACGATGGACATCGTGCTGCGCGGCCAGAAGACCATCGTGACTCTCAACGGCGAAGTTGTAAACGAGTTCGTCGGCGATCAGGCGGTACCCGAACGAAAACAGTGGTACGAGCCGGTGCGCGGACCACGTCCGGACGCCGGATTCATAGGTCTCCAAAATCACGACGCGCGTTCGACAATTTACTTTAAAGAAATCAGCGTAAGTCGATGATTCAGAGAGATTATTGAAGGCCCTCGACTTCCGCCACACTGACCTCTTTCCGCCCCCCGACCGCAGCCCATTTCAGGAAGCCGATAATGTCGGCCAATTCCTGGGACGTATACCCGGCGGAGGCCGGCGGGTGTTTCCAACTCCTGTTCGCTGACATCGAGATCACCTGTCTGGACTTGAGAGTGCGCAGCGCCGGAGGCGCCTGACCCAAGTCCCAGATTTCGATTTCGTCTCCCTGTTTCTGCTTTTGAATGCCCGGGAAGGTGCCGTCGGGCCCCTTTACCTCCTGCACGTAGGCCGTCACCGTCATTTGAATCGCCATCACCAAACCCCTGGGGGCAACCAATGACGCCATTCTCCCCAAGTCTGGTCCAACCGCATTCCCCACCCCGGCGATCGCGTGGCATGTACCGCACGCCGTCCCCTTCGCGGACTTCAAGAACAATTCCCGGCCTCGCTCCGCCTGCTTCGTTGCGGGCCGGTTGTCGGCGGCCGTGGCCATAGTCAAACTCATTCCAAGGCCTAGGGCAATTCTCAGAGCTCGCTGCATAAACCCACCTCCTCCTCCTTTGTTCGTTCGTTCCGAAATTAGGAAAAGCAAATGGCAGTCCAACCCTCCTTACTGAAATCAAACAACTTCGCGCGATGGATGGCGATTGCTTGAGAGGGAGAACGAGCAGTGCCGAGCCAAATGCCGCACGAATCCGGCTGGCTCGCCCTTCTTGGGCCCGTCATGAAACAAGCAGCCGACGGGGCAGTCGATCGCTTCTTGTCGTCTGCCGTCTTCCGGGAAATGACGAGCCGCAGACACCGGCCTGCCCCACCGCCGCCACAGTCCCGTGTTCGGACCTGGAACAGTTGCCTCGCTACAAGACCTTAGTACCTCAACATCTGGATTCTGCCACGTTTCTGGCAGGATCTTCCGCGGTATGCGCCGGAGCCAATTTCGATAGGCCTTTGGTGTGCGTTTGGGAGGCTACAACTTTCGGCGTTTAGGTCTGTTTGGTTCCGGCCTCCCCGGGTTAGGATGAAGCGATCTCGTATTTCGCCAGGATTTCGGGCCAGAATCCCTGTGCCCGCATGATCAGTTCGATGGCCTCGCGCACGGCGCCTTGCCCGCCGGGCGCCTGCGTGACGTAGTGTGCCTCGCGCTTCACCTCCGGCCGGGCGTTCGCCGTGGCGATGGCAAATCCCACACGGTGCATAACCACCACATCGGTCAAATCGTCCCCGATATACGACACGCAATCCTTGTCGATCCCGGCATTTGCCAGTATTTCGTCCAGAATCGGAATCTTCTCGATGTGGCCCTGGTAGACGTAGGCGAATTTACATTGCGCTGCCCTCACCGCTGTGGCCGGCGAGACCCGTCCACTGATCAGGCCCGTCTTGATACCCTTCCAGTTCAGCCACTGGAGTGCGATTCCGTCCTGAGAATCGAAACCCTTGGTCTCCACCATGTTTCCGCCGCCGTCGGGGACGTTCCACAACCTGCCGTCCGTCAATACCCCGTCCACGTCCATCAGAAGCATTTTCACGCGCTTGGCGCGCTCTTGAATATCGGTCATCGTCCCCTTATAGCATGCCTGCCCCTGATAAAATTGTGCATTCCGATGAAGCACACTCGATTCCTACTTGCAGCGTTGGCCGTAGTCTCGGCCGCTGAGCCGCCCGAGGCGCTTATCGAACGCGGCTATTTTCGGGAAGCGCGAAATCAACTAGTGAAACAGCATGGCGAAAGGCCGTCGCACTCGCACGCCGCCTATCTGCTTGCGCGGACCATGGAAGCCGCCGGCGAGTATGAGACGGCATTGAAGGTGATGGAAGCGGCCGTCGCTGCAAGCCCGCGAAATGCGGACTATCACAGCCTGCTCGCGGAGCTCTGCGGGTACGTGGCGCAAAAGGCCGGTCCGTTCAGAGGTCTGAGCCTCGCCCGCCGTTTCAAGAAGGAGAACGAAGCCGCGCTCGCTCTGAACCCGGGACACGTCGAGGCGTTGCACGCATTAACCATGTTCTATTGGGAAGCCCCCGGCCTGATCGGCGGGGACCGGAACAAGGCACGGGCGACAGCCGGGGAATTGGTTCGCGTCGACCCGGTCCAAGGCTACATCACACAGGCTGAGCTGGCCTTGAAGCAGAAAAATTCCACGCAGGCCGAGCAGCTTCATCTCAAGGCTGTCGAGGCGAACCCCAAGAGCTACACGGCGCGCACCGCACTTGCCCGATTCTACCTGGGACCGGGCCACGAAAACCATGGTGAGGCCGAGGCGCACGCCCGCGCTGCGATGGCAGTGGACTCGTTACGAGTCGCGCCCTACGCGATACTGGCGCGAATCTTCGCGGCGGGCAGCCGATGGAGCGAGCTTGACGCCATCCTCGCACAATCCCAGGAGCGCATTCCCGGCAATCTGTCGCCGCAGTTTGCCGCCGCGCAAAGGATGTTTTCCAACAAATTGAATTTTTCACGCGCCGAGTCCTGCCTCATCACCTACCTGTCGCGCGAACCTGAGTACGGCGCGCCGTCGCACGATCAGGCGCGAAAATTGCTCGCCCAGATCCGGGCCCAGCCGCGTTAAATTAAGAGGCACTCTCGTGAGGCGTCCCTGCCGCGGTGCTCCGGCTCTGCAACCTTCCGGCACCGCGCCACAGCTCGCGCCGTTCCACTTGCTCGCCGCTCATTTTTCCCCTTTTCCAGGCGCAAGCCCCTGCTTGGCCAGCGAGTTCACGTAGTGGGGTTCATGTCATGCTTACCAAACAGCTCGACGGGCGCCTGGATGAGTTCGTCTTCCGTTTCGACCGGCAAAGCTTCGAGAGATCGGAAAGCTGCTGCACGCTCTCGTTCCTTCTTGCCCGATGACAGGCATTGGACATTGTAGGGCCACGCGTCTTCGAGGAGGCGCCACGGAGGGCCAGTCGCGCAGTCGCGGGAGTTGACAAGTACCGTTGCGACTTCCCATTGATATCATCTCAGGATGGGGATCAACTGCGGCGCGCTTCGCCAATTGCTGTATCTGATGCCATTCGGCGTCTCGCTCCATGGTCAGGCTGTTCAGCCGGACGAGTTGCGCGTCCGCCGGGCAACCATCTGGAGCGAAGGAACGCGAATGAGCGCTGAAGTCTACGCGCCCAAAGGCTCGGAGGGAAAGCGTCTGCCCACCGTCATCATGTCCCATGGATGGGGCGGAACCGCGGCGATGCTGCGGCGGCAAGCCGCCGAAATAGCGAAAGCGGGGTACCTGACTGTCGCCTTCGACTACCGCGGTTGGGGCGAGAGCGAAGCGCGGGTTATCCTTACCAAGCCCGGCAGGGCGGAAAAGCCAGGCGGAACGTTTCTCGCCGAAGTGCGGGAGATTCGTGAAGTGGTGGATCCAATCGACCAAGCCACGGACATCGAAAACGTTGTCCACTGGGTGCACGGGGAGGCGGACTGCGATCCGAAACGAATCGGACTTTGGGGAACCAGCTATTCAGGAGGGCACGTCGTTCATGCGGCAGCCATGGACCACCGTGTCAAGGCACTCGTCAGTCAGGTTGGAGGCATGGATTCAAGGTTCGTGGTGGCTAACGAGGCGGCGCGGGCGGCAACCTACGATGGCGCGACTCGGAGAGCGCGCGGAGAACTGGGATATCCTCCGCCGAGGGCCGTTGTCATCGGGAAGCTTCAGGGAGGACCGGTGGCGGAGAAGATGATCCACTATGCTCCGGTCAACGAGGCCGGGAGCGCTCCAAATTGCGCGATGTTGTTCATCGTCGCCGAAAAGGAAGAATTGTTCGACAACCGCGACCACGCCGTGAAGGCGCATGCGCTGGCGAAGGGTCCGAAGAAACTGGTCAGCATTCCGGGGATTGCCCACTACGGGATCTACAACGAGGCGCGCGTCGAGGCAACGCGGCTGGCGATCGAGTGGTTTGACGCGCATCTTAAAAATTAGCGGGGACTGACGATGCGATTTTCGATTATGCTTCTCCTTGTTGCGGGCGTGATGGCGGCGCAGCAAGGCGAAGCGCTCTACAAGAAACATTGCGCCACATGCCATGAAGCGGCCGGCGAACGCGTCCCGCCCTTTGCAGCGCTCAAGGCGATGCAAGTCAGGACGATTCGCGCGTCCCTTGATGCTGGGAAGATGCGAATGCAGGGCGCGGCGCTCAGCGCGGCCGAGCGAAAACTCGTCGCGGAATACCTGGGAATGCCGGACTCGAAACCGGTCGAAATGGCGCCAACCGCGTATTGCAAGGACACCGGTGCGAAGCTCGGCGATCCTCTGGAAGGGGCGGCCTGGAATGGCTGGGGCGTGAATCTCTCGAACTCGCGGTTTCAGGATGCGAAGGCCGCCGGATTGCGGCCGGAAGACTCCCCGCGACTGAAGCTGAAATGGGCGTTTGGGCTGGGCGACGGGACAATGGCACGCAGCCAGCCGTCGATTGCAGGCGGACGGGTTTATGTCGGCAGTCTTTCGGGAACGGTCTATTCGCTCGACGCGAAGAGCGGGTGCATCTACTGGACCTACGCGGCTGAAGCGTCCATCCGCTCGTGCGTGGTTTTGGGAGAGGTTCACGGCGCTACGCCGGGCGCGCCCCGGAAATTCGGCGTCTATTTCGGCGACGCGAAAGCGAACGCATACGGGATCGACGCCGCCACAGGTAAGGAACTATGGAGGGTCCACTTGGACGACCACCTCATGGCCCTTGTTACCGGAACGGCCCAGTTCCACGATGGCGTGGTCTATGTGCCGGTTGCATCTTTTGAAGAAGGGATCGGCGGATCGCCGAAGTACCAATGTTGCACATTCCGCGGAAGTGTAGTCGCTCTCGACGCAGCCAACGGCCGGCAAATCTGGAAGACCTTCACGATTGCGGAGCCCCCCAGACCGACGAAAAGGAACAAGGTGGATGTTCAGTTATTCGGCCCGTCCGGCGCGGGCGTTTGGGCGACTCCGACCGTGGACCTGAAGAAGGACTTGCTGTACGCCGCAACCGGAGACAACTACTCCGATCCGCCGACGAAAACGAGCGACGCCGTTCTCGCGCTTGACCGCAAGACGGGAAGAGTCGTCTGGTCGCGGCAATTGACCGAGAACGATGCGTTCAACATCGGCTGCAGCTCTCCGAACAAGGTCAACTGTCCTGATTCGAATGGGCCGGATTGGGACTTCGGGCAGTCCGCAATTCTGGTCTCGCTATCCGGCGGGAAACGGGCACTCGTAATAGGGCAGAAGTCGGGAGTGGCGCATGCGCTTGATCCGGATGACGAAGGCAGGATTCTGTGGCAGACGCGCGTCGGAAAAGGCGGCGTCCTGGGAGGGATCCAGTGGGGGTCGGCCGCGGACGGTGAGAACATGTACGTGGCCCTTTCCGACTTAAGTTTCGCCCGCGGCGAGCCCGACAGCAAGGTAATTGGAGGGATGCGGATGACTCCAGACAAGACGAGGGGCGGCGGACTTTTTGCGCTCCAGCTTTCGACGGGAGAGAAGATATGGAGCACGAAACCCGCTCCCTGTCCGGCGGACCGCCAGGGCTGCAGTCCGGCTCAATCGGCGGCGGTGACGGCGATTCCAGGCGTCGTGTTCTCAGGCTCGCTGGATGGCCATCTGCGCGGATACTCCACCACCAGAGGAGACGTGATTTGGGACTTCGATACCGCCCGGGAGTTCGAGACCGTCAATGGAAGGAAAGCCAAGGGCGGATCGCTTGACGGTCCTGGGCCGGTCATTGCCGGAGGGTTGCTCTTCGCAAATTCCGGGTACGGCATGTGGGGCGGGATTCCGGGGAATGTTCTGCTTGCGTTTTCCGTGGACGGACAATAGCCCGGCGGGCGACGCTGTCAAGTTGGAGGCGCGGAGCG
>SYKU01000278.1 GCA_005808865.1 Acidobacteriota bacterium | reverse complement strand
CATCGGCCACGATGATGTCGCCGGGGTTGACGCGGACACCAGCGCAAGTGACGGGAACGTTTACGCCCGCAAAGCGGTAGTGGTTGATCGACGTGGAAGGCACAATACCGCGGGCGAAAACGGGGAACTGGAGCCGCTTGATCTGAGCGGTGTCGCGGACACCGGCGTCCATAACGGCTCCGGCGAAACCTTTGTATTTCATCGCGGTCGCCATCAGCGCACCCATCCCGGCGACATCGAGTCCGTCCTCCATGACCATAACGTAGACGGAACCGGCAGGGGCCGCGTCGATCGCGTCCAGCATTCCCTGAGACGCGGGCGCACCCTCGCTATGCTCTCCCTTCTTCATCAGCACCGTAACAGCCGGCCCCGCAAACTTGGATGTGATCACGGGTCGCATGTCGTGCGACATGTGAGCGCGCTGTTTATACAACTGCTCGATGGCATCGGCGACGGAGGCGACTTCCACCATGCGGAATCCCTCGACGACGGGATCTCCAGACGGTTGCGCGAACAACCAGGCGCCGGCGAGGAGGACCGGTGCCGCGAACAATGCGAATCGCTTTGTCATTCGTAAATTATGACGCAGTTGGCAAGATCGTGCGAGGGCAGCCATGCCCCTCATGCTAAACGGCCGGCCTGCGCAGGCGCAGTTCAAGGGCGGGTCCGCGCTTCCTGAAAAGCCTCTGATCTGACAACATCCAAGGCACACTGGGCTTGCAGGCCCCGTGGGAAATTGGACGAAGCCCCAAGCCATCGAGACATACCCGCGGCGGTATCGGCAGTAATGGACGGCCGCCCCGGCGGATCTCGAAGATGCGCTCCGAGGAAACGCGGTTCACGTTCATCCCGGGCGGTTCCGGAATATCTTCGACCATAGCCTTCCCGGATGCTGTGGCGAGTACTAATCATGGCTCCATACGCTAAATCAGATCCAGGACAAGGCCGGCGCGGATTCGCGGCAATCCACGGCCTGCAACATCCCTGGCCATTTCGCGTTCCCACCGAGGCTAACCCGGTATCGTTTATTGATCCGAATGCTGGACTGCCTGGCGATTACCGTTCAGCTTCTCGAACGCGTTGCACGGTGCTCGCGCCAGTTCCTTCAGATCCGAGGCACGGTCGAACTGAACGGGCTCCCGGCAGGCTCGCTCCCCGATGGCCGGGAACTTTCGTGGGCTTTGCCGGTGAAAGGCACGCTCGCTT
This sequence comes from Acidobacteriota bacterium, assembly GCA_005808865.1. Taxonomy (GTDB): domain Bacteria; phylum Acidobacteriota; class Terriglobia; order Bryobacterales; family Bryobacteraceae; genus SYKU01. Next base: position 6,943 of record SYKU01000278.1, on the reverse strand, counting down.
TCGCGATCCCGGAATGATTGATCACAAATCGGTAGTAGCGCATTGTTCGCGACGCTGAGAATCGGGCCGGCCCGCGCAGACTCTCAAAATCCGGGGACGGCATTTGCGGGCTACAATAGCGAGGGCAAGGGAGATGTGACGATGCTATCAAGAATAGTGATGCTGTTCGCACTGGCGTTGCCTGCGGTCGAAGCGCGGGTGATCGTGTTGAAAGCGGCACGGATGTTTGACGGCAAAGCCAAAGAGTTGACCTCGCCCGGCGTGGTGGTGGTTGAAGACGGCCGCATCGTGGGGACCGGCGGTTCGGCCAACGCCCCCGCCGGGGCCGATGTGATCGACCTGGGCGATGCAACCCTGCTGCCTGGTTTCATGGACGCGCACACACACCTGCGCGGCGACCCCGCGCCGGACACCCGGCAGGGCCGCATCGAAGGCCTCGAACAGTACCCCGCCGAACGCGCGCTCATCGCATCCGCACTCGCCCGCAAGACGCTGCATGCGGGCTTCACAACCGTGCGCGACCTTGGTAGTTCCGACTTTCTGGACGTCAGCCTGCGGAACGCGATCCGCGCCGGCCACATCGAAGGCCCCCGCATGCTGGTCGCGGTACGGGGTTTGGGAACGACCGGCGGCCATTGCGACCCGACCAACTCGTTTCGCTTCGGCCTGCTCGATCCGCGCATGGAATCGCCGACCGTAGCCAACGGGGCGGACGCCATGCGAGCGGCCGTGCGCTGGGCCGTGAAGTACGGCGCGGACGTGATCAAGACCTGTGCGACGGGCGGCGTGCTCTCGCTCAACGACGACGTGGATTCGCCGCAGTTGACGCAAGAGGAACTGAACGCGCTGGTCGATCAGGCGCACTCCATGCGCCGGCGTACCGCCGCTCACGCCCACGGAGCGGAGGGCGCGAAGCGGGCGATTCGGGCGGGTATCGATTCCATCGAACATGGTTCCTTCATGGATGAGGAAGCGCTACGCTTGATGGCCCAAAAGGGAACCTTCTATTCGCCCACGCTGATGGCGCTCGAAGGCGTCAAGGAACGCATGGCCGGGCTAGACCCGCGCCAGCAGCGCAAGGCGCGCCTCGCGATGGACTCGATCGACCAAACGGTTCGCAAAGCGGTGTCGTTGGGCGTGCGCATCGTGCTCGGGACCGACGCCGGTGTTTTCCCTCATGGGCGGAACGCGGGTGAGTTCAGGCTGCTGGTCGAACGCGGGCTCACACCTATCGCAGCGCTGAAGGCCGGGACCAGCCTGGACGCGGAACTGTTTGGGATCGGCGACCGGTTGGGTTCGCTCGAGGCGGGTAAACTGGCGGATGTGGTAGCCGTTCCGGGCGATCCGGTTGCCGATATCCGGCAGACGGAGAAGGTCTTCTTCGTGATGAAAGAAGGCCGCGTCTACCGGAACGACAAAGGAAAATGAGGCTTATGCGACTTCCTGCATTACTGTTGGCGTGTTCCGCTTACGCGCTCGCTGAAGGACCGAAACTCCTGATCGTCACCGACATGGAGGGCGTTGGCGGCGTGAATAACGCGGAAGAACAACTACTGCCCGGGCAGCGGCGGTTCGAGGAGTCGCTCCGGATCCTTACGGGAGAGTTGAATGCCGCAGTGAGTGCCGCGGCAGCCGCCGGCGCCTCGACCATCGTGGTTTGGGACGGGCACGACGGGAGCCGGGCGTTTGCGCTCGACCAACTCGATTCGCGCGCCAGTCTGATCCAGGGCCGTCCGACGCCCGCCAATTACTACCTGTCCGACAGACTCTACGACGGCGTACTGTTCATCGGCCAGCACGCGATGGCCGGGGCGAAGGGCGGAGTCCTGGCGCATTCGCAGAGCTTCAATGTGGAACGCATCACGTTGAACGGAAAGCCCGTGGGAGAAATCGGGCAGATGGCGGCGGTCGCGGGATATTTCCACATTCCTGTCATCATGCTGGCGGGCGACCAGGCCGCGTGCGAAGAGATCATCGACCTTCAGCCGAAGGCCGAGACGGTTGCGGTCAAGCGCTTGGCCGGGAAAAACTCGACGCTCAGCCTGCCGCACGACGTAGCCAAGCAGATGATCCGGGCCGCGGTTACGCGCGCGGTGAAAAACGTCAAGAGCTACAAACCTTGGATTATCGAGGGTCCCGCTGAGTTGAAGTTCGAATACAAGCCTGAGGCGAATCGGCCTTGGGCTTCCTACCGTGGGGCCACTGTTCTCGAGGCGTTCGAAAAGTGGCTGGGAAAACCATAGGGCGGCGCTACGCCTTCCACTTATAGAAGTAAAACAGCAGGGGCGACTTGCCCGTGTTAACGATGCCGTGAAGCTTCCCGGCCGCGCAGTACATCATCGCGCCCGGAGCGACCTTCAGAATCTTGCCTTCTATCGAAATCTCGCCCGTGCCTTCGGTAATGACCATGAACTCCTCTTCCGGGTGATGGTGCGGCTCGTGTGGAGTCATGCCGGGCTTCAAAAGCAGACTGCCGGCGGTCATGGATTTGATCTGATCTGTCGGGCCCTCAAAGTAGATGCGAAGGTCGCCAAATGGTTCCTTCGTAAGCTTCGCTCTTGCGAACGGCAACACTGTATTGGGAAGCGCCGTCGGCCCTCCTCCCAACAAGGCGGCTTGCAGGCCTGCAAGTTTAAGTAGATCTCTTCGATTTGGCATCTTTCAATCTTAGTCGAGGAGCACCGCTCCCGTACCCTGAATCTGATAGATGGTTGCTGGACCTTTCACTTTCGCCGGATCGAACTTCCTCCCCTGCTCTTCCGCTTCGTGCCTGGCGCGTGCGACTGCCTGTTCGCGCGTGAGCTTAATTTCCATGAGTCTGCCTTCCGCGATGGCAACTCTGCCAACGGCGCTTTTCGGAAAGACGATATCGCCGTCGTTGACTTTGATCCGCAGCGAGTGAGCGCCAGCATCGGCCGCCAGGCTCATCCAGCAACCCATCATTTCGCAGACCTCGGTGACCTTGCCTTTTACCTGCACGGCCTTCCCAACGTAGAGCGCGGGGTTCGCCGCAATCTCTTCGACAGGTGTCGACTCCTTTAGAACAAGAGCTTTGCCCAGTTTCGTTTCAGCGGCAGGGAGCGCGGCGCAAACGAGCGTAAACACTGCGATTAGTTTCATGGAACGGTGCCTCAATTCCATTGTAATGCGACACGTCAGGCAGTGAAGCGACCGAGTCTTTTCCGAGCCGTGGACCGCGTTGATGCTCGGGAAAGAGCTTGGCTCGTCGTTCCGGCCGCGCGTAAAGAAATGACAAATCCGGCGGCGCAGGCGGAGTTGCGCTCGGTGAGCGGAACTGGAGCGGCATGCCCAGCGCTTTGAAAGCCCTCCTTGGACGATCGGACTGCCGCGCGGGCGCTCTTTCATGGCCCGGGCTTGCTCGTCCACCTCCAAACCGGAAGTGGATTCGGGCTATGGCGGCGATCGGCAAATCGACGCCCGTGCGCGAGGCGACTTTGTACCCGGCATTCGCGACACTGGCGTTGTAGAGACCGGGAACCATTGATTAATGGCGCCGGGTAGTTCCCGGTGTCGTTCGTGGCCGAAAGGCGAACCTGATTCAGCGGAACTCTTCCTTACCTGCGTACAGTTCGTCGATCTGTGCGCGAAAATTCTCCATCACCCGCGTCCGCCGGATCTTCATCGTTGGCGTCAATTCGCCTTGCTCGATGGTGAAATCGCGATCGAGAATGCGATACTTCCGGATTTGCTCCCACGGCGCCAGCTGTTTGTTCACCCGCGCGACCAGTTTTTGCACTTCGGAAATCAGCGGCGGCGCAGTGGCAAGGTCGGCTGCCGGACGGCCCTTCCAGCTTTCCATGCCCGCCATGGCTTCGGCGGCTACCTGATTCATGGTAAACAGGGCCGTCAAATACGGAAGGCGGTCACCGACAAGCAGCACCTGGCTGATGAGCGGCTCGAACTGAAACAGGTTTTCCACACGAGACGGGAAAATCTTCTTGCCCGTTGAGGAGACGATCAGGTCCTTCTTGCGGCCTGTGATGTAGATATAGCCGTCTTCGTCCAGGTGGGCGACGTCGCCCGTATAGAGCCAACCCTCGCGCAGCACCTCCTCCGTGGCGGCTGGATCGTTGAGGTAGCGGGAGAAGAGGCAAGGGCTCCTCACCAGCAATTCTCCATCTTCCGCGATTCGGACTTCCACGCCTGGCAACGGTTTGCCAATGCTGCCAGCCTTGGGACGAGCCATCGGATTCATCGAAACTACACCGCCCTCGGTGAGCCCGTAACCCTCGATCAGCGGCATGCCGACAGCCGCGTAAAACTCGGCGAGGTCTTTGCCAAGCGGCGCCGCCCCCGAAACCGACATCGTGATTCGGCCTCCAAAGCGCTCGCGAATCTTCGCGAAGACCAGACGGTGAGCGCCGGCGAGCGGGAGGCGGATCCACGCGGGAACGGTACGTCCGTCCTGCCTTCTTTTTGCTGCTTCGTGACCCAGGCCGAGAGCGGCATAGAACAGCTTCTGCGCCACCGGCTTACGTTTCCTGATCTCGGTGCAGATCGTTGAATAGATACGCTCCCACAGCCTGGGCGGAGCCAGGAGTAGAGTCGGCCTCACGAACTTGAGGTCGTGCGGAAGCTTGGTCAAGCTTTCGGCGAACCACACGGGCATCCCCATACGGAGTGGCAGGAGTTCGATAACAACCCGCTGCGCGATGTGAGCCGATGGCAGGAACGCGACCGTGGAATGGGCGGGTCCGAGTGGAAGCACGGCTGGTCCCATGTCGAGGTTCGAAACGATAGCGGCATGTGAAACCATTACCATCTTCGGCTCGCCTGTCGCGCCCGAGGTGAGGTAGAGAATGGCGTCGTCCGACGGCTGAACTTCGGCGTGAATGCGGGCAAGCAGTCCTGGATCGGCGGCGATCGCCGCGCGGCCCCGTTCCCGCAGTTGATCGAGTGTGATTGCGTTCGCGGCTTCACCGGTAAGCAGAATCAGGTGCGGAACGCCGCAGTTGCGCAGGCTGCGGAGAGTCTTTGCATCTTCGGCGAAGAGAGCCCGCGCACGAATGACCCGCATGGTTCGGAGCAGATCCTGAGTTGGAAGAGTCGTGTAGAGCGCGGCCGCGATTGAGCCGTTTGTCAGGATGCCGAGATCGCTCAGATAGAACTCCGCGCGTGTTTCTGAATCGAGCGCGACGACGTCGCCCCGGCCCACGCCTAACGATCGCAACCCAGCCGCGATTTCTTGCGCCGCGACCTTGTACTGGTGAAACGTCCAGGTGCGGTACTTCTTCTTTCCGCCGTCAAAATACGGCTGATGCAGTGCGATCGCACTGCCAAATTGGGCTGCCGTCTCCTCCAGCACCCGGAACATCGTGCGCGAACTCATCGTCAAATGCTAACACGGGAGAAGTTTTCACGGCCGCAAAGCCGTGCGGCGCACCCCGCGTATCGGTCAGCGTTGGCCTTTTGAGTTTCGGCTAGGGAAACGCCTGTTCGACGGTCGGCCTCTCACTTGAGACTCCATGAAGCCCAGCCTGTCCGCGTAGCGTCTCACTCCTGAAACTTCGTGTAACTCATGTTAACTGGTGACCTTCAGCGGCCGATCAGATGGGTATGAATCTCGCGCGGGTCTGGCCGGACGCGCAGAGATTACCAGACGAACGGCACGGCGATCTTAGCGGGCGTAAGAATTGGAGAAGACCAGATTTACGCATTTCCGGCGCGCTACTTAAGAAAGCCGCTCATACTTGTGGTCCGCTCGCACAATTCGTCGTTGAGCGGGTCGTCGAGCGCCAGAACCCAGCGCGCTTTTGGCGTAAGCCGGGCCTGCACCTGCCGCGATAAGAGGCGTTTTTGGAACTGCTGTTGGGGCAGGTCGCGACGCGTGTAGTAGCCGTGCATGGCGCGCCGCTGCGCGGCGGTGTGGTTCTCCGAACCGCCGTGCCACAGGTGGGCGTTCATGACTACGACGGTTCCGGCACGGCCGGTCACTAGAATCTCTTCCGGATGCCGCGCCAAGGGATCGGCAAGCACATCCTGCGGCAGGCGGCCGGACTTGTGGGATCCGGGTACGACGCGAAGGGCGCCGTTGTACTCCGTGAAATCGTCCAGCATCCAGACAGAGTTGCACACGCAATAGCCATGAGTATCGGGGAGAAAACCGCCATCGACATGTAATGGCTGGAGACCGCCGCTAAGGGGATTGGCCGAGCGGACGTTCAGGCTGCTCAGCTTCACTTCCGGGCCGAGGACTTCTGTCATCAAACCTAGGATTGTAGGATCGATCACAATTCGCTCGAACACTTCGCCTTTGTTCACGAGGTTGGCCAGACGTCGGGCCCCTGGCTCCTGTTTGAATTCCGCCCCGGCCGAATCGCCTTCCTGCGCGAAGAGTTCTTCCACCCGCGCTCTCACTTCGGCAAGGAGATCTGGACCCATGAAGTCTGGCAGCGCAATGAACCCGTCGTGCGTGAGTGTAGCCTGCATGCCCGGCAATCGGCCTAGCGGCGGTGCAGCCGAAGGGAGCGGCTCAGTTTCTCCCACCATCGCTCGGGCCGTAATGCAAGGTCTTCCGGGGTATGTCCGGTAACAACCAGCAGCCGGGAGTCCCCTTTTCTGAAGCGAGCCCTCGATGCGACCGTTGCGTCACGGACTCCCTGGCGGTAAGCGAAATTAACGGCTTCGACAAATGCCTCGCACCGCGCCGTCGTGGCGAAAATGTATTGTTTCCCGGACTCCTGTAGTCCGGGGCCTTGCAGAATGACATCCACCTCCTGGCCGGGGGAGGCGGGCGACATGATGATCACATAGTTCCGCATCGTGCCAAGTCTCCAAGTTACGAACCTAGTGTCTAGTTGCATTAGTTCTGGTACTACTGTATGTTGAGTCATGCGCCGAAAGTCCGCGAAATTTCAGCTCAGCGACGAAGAGATGAAGACCTTAGAGGGATGGACCCGCCAAGGCAAGACGGAGCACCGTT
>SYKU01000023.1 GCA_005808865.1 Acidobacteriota bacterium | reverse complement strand
GGTGCTCCGTCTTGCCTTGGCGGGTCCATCCCTCTAAGGTCTTCATCTCTTCGTCGCTGAGCTGAAATTTCGCGGACTTTCGGCGCATGACTCAACATACAGTAGTACCAGAACTAATGCAACTAGACACTAGGTTGTTTGCTTGGTGAATTGACGCTGTAATGAAGATCTCTTTTGGCAGTTGGGCATTCTCGTTTGGTCCGTACGCGGACGATCCGATCCCCTTCGAAAAGACGGTCAGACGCCTTTCCGAGACCGGCTACGACGGTATCGAGATCTCCGGTTTTCCGCCGCACGTGACGCTCGAAAGCCACCCGTCGCCGGAGTCCCGCCGGGAACTTGTCCGGTTTCTCTCAGGCCACAACCTGGCCGTCTCCGGCTACGCGGCGGATTTCACCTCCGTGAATCCCGTGGCCGAGGGCAACAAGCACAAGTACCTCGATCTGTTCGAGCGCAATCTCGCGATGTGCGTCGATATCGGCAGCCCTTCCATCCGAGTGGATACTGTCGCGGCGCCCGGTTCGATCGACGCGCGCGAGTATCAGGCGTCCTTCGAGCGTCTCGCCGGCGTGTGGCGCGAGGCCGCCGCCCTTGCCCGGAAAGCGAACGTCAAGATGGTCTGGGAATTCGAGCCGGGCTTCGCCTTCAACAAGCCTTCGGAAATCGTTAACATGCACGGACTGGTGAACCACGTAAGCTTCCGCGTGATGTTCGACACCGCGCATGCCTACATGTGCGGCGTGGCTGGAGCGAGACAGCACGGCGAGCCGGAGACAGTGGCAGGCGTGAAGCAGTTTCTTACGATGCTCGAAGGCAGCATCGGCGCAATTCACCTGATGGATTCCGACGGTACTCTGTGCGGCGATGAAACCAGCACGCATTGCCCGTTTGGCGAGGGTCTTGTCGATTTCAGGAAGCTTGCGCCGCACCTTCTTGCCCAGCTGGATATCGACTGGTGGTGCATCGACATGTGCTTCTGGCCCGGTTCATGGGAGCTGATCGAGCCGAGCCTTAAGTTCGTCAGAGGCCTCGCCAGACCTTAGCTGTGTGTGGTGCAGGCTGCACTTGATGCCCCTGCCGGCAGTCGCTTCTTCCCGACGGATGTAGCGCGGTCTTCAAGGTTGATACCAAGCCGTCAGACTACTCGGCTTCGGTATCGGGCGCACGGTTTCCGTCCATGATATTTCGCTGTAATAACGGCATAGCCCGCACCACAATATGGGTGTATGATGGACTCGCCGTGATTGGAGCCACCTTTTCCCATTATCGTGTTATCGGTGAGATTGGCAAGGGCGGGATGGGGAATGTGTATCTCGCTGAAGACACGACACTTGGCCGCAGAGTCGCCATAAAGTTTCCGAAGGCGGGAGACGACGGGAATTACCGCGCCCGCTTCCTCGACGAAGCGCGCGCTGCGTCGAAACTGCAACACCCGAACATCGCGCAGATATTCGATTTCGGCGAGACTCCGGACGGACGGCAATTCCTCGTGATGGAATTGGTCGCGGGCGAAGACCTGCATCACACGTTAAGGCGAGGGCCGCTCCCGCCCGCGCGGGCTGTCGAGATTGCCGCCGGCTTGCTCTCCGCGCTCGAAGAGGCGCACCGAAACCAGTTGGTGCATCGCGACATCAAGCCGTCGAATGTCATGATTGCCGGCCGGGGCGCGGTGAAAGTCCTGGATTTCGGACTGGCAAAGCAAATTCCAAATCCGGCATCCCCTCTCGACACGCAGCAGGAAACGCTGCCGATGGGTCTCACACGGCCTGGCGTGGCCGTGGGGACGCCCATGTACATGGCTCCGGAGCAGGCGCGCGGACTGGCGGTGGATGCGCGAACGGACATCTTTTCGGCGGGCCTTGTGCTTTACGAATGCCTGACCGGGAAGCCCGCGTTTCCCGGCGCAACCCAAGCCGATATTCTGGCGAAGGTGCTGTATGAGAGACCGCCTCCCCCGTCTTCCGTGTCCAAGGCTGTGTCTCGCGATCTTGACCGGATCGTCATGAAAGCGATTGAGAAGGATGCGGCGGCGCGTTACCAGTCAGCCGCCGAGTTCAGCGCGGATTTGAACAGAGCGCACCGCACGCCGGTTCGTAGTTCCGCCGTCACCGCTGCCATCGCAAGGACCACTGCCTTGCTGCTCAGCAAACCCCGGCGGGCCGCGGCGTTGGCCGTGGGGCTGGTTACGGCGTTGGCGTTGGTGAGCTTGGCATTTCTGCCGTTGGAGCGGCGTCCGTCCGAAGAAGCCGGACGCTGGTATTCGGAAGGCTTGAACGCGCTCCGCGACGGAACCTACCATCGGGCAAGCAAGGCTTTCGAGCGTACCGTTGCGCTGGATGCGAAGTTTGCTCTCGGTCACGCGAGGCTCGCGGAGGCCTGGTCCGAACTCGAGTATTCGGACAAGGCGAAGGAGGAAATGCTGCGCGCTCAGATGGAATCGGGCAGGCGAAGCTGGTTCGACACGCCGGGATCGCTTTACACCGAGGCCATCAGCCGCACGCTGACGCGAGACTTCAAGGGCGCAATCGAACGGTATTTGAAGATCGCGGCAGGAGCACCGGATGGCGGGAAGGCGCAGGCGCACGTCGATCTGGGCCGCGCGTACGAGAAGAACGACGAGATCCAGAAGGCGCTCGAAAGCTATGAGGTGGCGGCCAAGCGCAATCCGCAATATGCGACGGCGTTCCTGCGCCGCGGCATTCTGTACGGAAGGTTGCAGAAGACGGAGGACGCCGAGAAGAACTTTCGCGAGGCGGACTCGCTGTACGCGGCGTTAAGCAACCTTGAGGGTCAGACCGAAGTTCTCTTTCAGCGCGGGTTTCTGGCCAGCAAGGCGCGGAAGCTGGATGAGGCTCGCGAAAATCTGGACCGGGCGTTGGGTTTGGCCCAGACGACTGGCAGTGAGTACCAGCAGACGGCGGCGTTGCTCCAACTCAGCGTCGTGGCGCAACTTGAGGGGAACACGGCTCTTGCCGAAACCCGGGCCGCCGAGGGGATTGAGCTGGCCAGAAAAGCCGGCATCGCGAGCCTGGAATCGCGAGGGCTTATTGATTCGGGCAACGCGTTTTTAGTGCGCCGCGACTACTCTGGTGCGGAATCCCGCTTCCGGCAGGCTCTCGACGTGGCGCGCCGGTCGGCAATGCGTAGGCAGGAGGCTAGGGCGTCCTTCTCGCTTGGCAGCGTGCACATTCAGCAACGCAAGCCGGACGAAGGACTTGTGGAAGTGGAGGCGGCGCGGGCCTTCTTCGAGCGAGGCGGCTACCGGCAGGAAACTGGCCTATGCTTGTCGCTGATCGCCAGGGTCAATCAACAGAAGGGCGAGTTCGACGCTGCCCTCAAGGATTTTCAAGCGCTGCTTCGGCTTGCGGAAGAAGCGAAGGACGGGCCGACCAAGTATCTGGCTCAAAGCGGCCGCGCCGGTGTGCTGTTGAACCGCGAGTCGTATCCGGATGCCGTAAAAGCGTGGGAGATGGCGCTTGAGACGGCCCGCGCGCTTCGAAACTCGGGCGCCGTTTTCTCGGGTCTGGCGAACTACGCAAACGTTCTGTGGCGCATAGGGCGCAATGCGGACGCGCGAAGGGCACTCTCTGAAGCCGAAGCTCTTGCGAAGATGCCCGGTGCGCAGTCAAGCCAGCTCTGGTCGGTCACGCGAGGACTTGCCGATATGGCGGTCAGCGAGGGCCGGTATCCGGACGCCTTACGGCTTTGCCAGGAGGCACTGCGATTGGCGGGAGACCAGCCCGTCAGCGTGTCTCCTTCGAAAGCCGCCCTGGGCCTCGTTCTCGCGCATACGGGCGCACGCCGCGAGGCCAGAGTCTTCGTCCAAGGGGCGGCGGCGATCGCGCCTTCCAGCGATCCCGGCTTTGTCGCCGGAGTGCGATTGACTATGGCGGAAGCCCAGTTCTTGTCGGGCGATCTGGACGACGCGGCGAAATCAGCCGGTGCGCTGTTTGAGACGTTCAAGCGGCTCCATCAAGTGGAATCAGCCTTTCGCGCGGCATCGATCGCGGCCATCGCCGCGGAGAGGAAGGGCGATGCGCGGCGAGCGGAAGACTTCAAGCTCCGCGCGTCCGCCATCCTGACGGAGATCGAGGGCACATGGCCCCGCAAAGATTTCCAGGGCTATCTCGCAAGGCCCGACATACAAAACTTGACCAAGCACATGAGGAGAATTCAATGACGACGATTCTACGACGAAGGGTATACGCAGGCCTTTTCACTGCACTGTTGTTGTTCCTTGTTGGGTGCGCAAAGGAGTTCACCCAGGATGACATCAACAAAATGGAGAAGTCCAAATTTGAGGGCCTGCAAGATAAGATCAGGAAGCGGGTGGGCATCTTGGCGGCTACCGACGATGAACCTGTAACAATGGCGGGCGGTTCGATGCGTATCGGTCTCAGCTCCCACCAGTCATGGACACGGGCTTCAAGCAAAAAAATGACCCACTCATACGAAGCGGCGGTGGTAAGAAGCGTTGAATTGGTGCTGGGAGACGAGAGCCACCCGCTCACGAGGAACAGTCAGGATTGGAGCATAATCGTCGAATACAACAAAGGGCGAATGGGCAAGAACCGTAATTCAAAGATCTCGTTCCTGACCGAACCGGCGACATCGGGGTTGGGGACAAACTTGTCCCTGAATTCAGTCGACGGCCCCGGCTTGCAACAATTCCTACGTTACGGCGACTATACGATGGAGCATCCCAATCGAAACTGGGAAATAGCCACCATCACTTTCGAAACGGGAACGGACAGGGCCGGCTTGCCTAGAGGGCCGATAACAGATCGAATATGCGACCATGGCACTGGCGCATGCGACGTCCGCGGGAAAGAGGCCGGACTCGTGCTTCACCTGTGCGCGAAACCTGGAGGCTCATCTACTGGCTGCAACTGAGGATAGTCGGCTCGACTTCGCCGATCTCCGGGGCGACTCAACAAACCGCAAAACGCGACGAGTCGCCCGCCTTGCACTCCTTTTCGAGTTACTCGGATCGGTTTCCCCCCTCAACGTTCCCCCCGCCGCGCGTCTATCCTTACGTAAGCCCTTGCCATGGCCACAGATCGCGCAAAACTGAACGACCCGGTCGCTGAAACAGGCAAAGCCCAGGCTATCGCCTCGCGTTACCTCTGCGAGTACGTCGATCTGCGCGAAGGCTCTATCGACCACGACCTGTTCCGGACCATCCCCGTCGACCTGATGTTCCGCTACAACTTCGTGCCCACCCGCGACCGTAGCGGCACGCTCGAAATCGCCCTCGCCGACCCGCGCAACCTCAACATGATCGACGAGTTGCCGCTCCTGCCGAACAGGATCTCGGCGCGCCGGAGAATTACTGTACGTTACTCAACTCGCACGGCCCCTGCCGCTTCCAATCTTGCCCAACTCGATCACAAGGCGCAATGCTTCATTGACGGCCTTTTCACTGGCAAACGCTTTTCGGACCTCTGGGTCCAAGAGGACCAGATTCGTGCCGGCATGGTAGCTCTTCGCGTGCTTGCCTCGGACCGCCCCCTTGAGGAATTGGCCCAGATCATATTCGGGGCGTAGTTCGCCGCTCCCTTCACGAAGTTTCTTCATAAGCCTTTCTCCCGGATCGAGTCAATGTCCGGGCACTGATGAGGCGGATCCGCTCGCCGCGCTTTGCGTGGGCGACCATTAGCAGGCACCCTCGATTTGACCGTCCAACAGTAATGTGCCGATTTTCCGCGGCGGATTGGTCGGGATCCGCGGCCGTGGCGCCAAAGAAATCGCCAAACACTGTGGTGGCCTCATGGAAAGTAACTCCGTGCTTGCGTAGACTCGCGGCGGCTTTGCCCGGGCCCACTCGAACTCCACGCTTCCAGTGTAACCGGTTTTCCCCCATCAACGTTTTTCCAGCGCCGCGCGTCTAACCTGTATAAGCCCGTGCCATGGCCACAGATCGCGTAAAACTGAACGACCCCGTCGCTGAAACCGCCCAAGCCCAGGCTGTCGCCTCGCGCTATCTCTGCGAGTACGTCGATCTGCGCGAAGGCTCCATCGACCACGACCTGTTCCGGACCATCCCCGTCGACCTGATGTTCCGCTACAACTTCGTGCCCATCCGCGACCGTAACGGCACGCTCGAAATCGCCCTCGCCGATCCCCGCAACCTCAACATGATCGACGAGTTGGCGCTGCTTCTCAACAAGAAGCTGCGCGTCAAGGTCGCCACACTTTCGCAAATCTCGGACCTCCTCAAGAAGACCGAGCAATCGCAGCGCGTCCTCGAAGAGGTCACCGAGGGCTTCACGCTCGATGTCGTCGGCGACGAGGAGAACGGCGACGAAACCCTCTCCATCGACAAGCTGAGCGCTGCCGATAGCGACATCGCACCCGTCATCAAGCTGGTCGATACCACCATCTTTAACGCCCTCGAGCGGCGGGCGAGCGACATCCACATCGAGTCGCGCGACCAGGAGGTCGCCATCAAGTACCGCATCGACGGCGTGCTCCACTACGCCATGCCTCCCATCGCCAAAGACTGGCAGCCCACCATTCTTTCGCGCATCAAGGTCATGAGCGAACTCGATATCGCCGAACGCCGCGTTCCGCAGGACGGCCGTTTCCGCGTCCGCTACAAGGGCCGCCTCATCGATTTCCGCGTCTCCATCATGCCGACGATTCACGGGGAAGATGCGGTGCTCCGCGTACTCGACAAGGAGTCGATGAGCGAGAAGTTCGCCAAGCTCTCGCTCGACGTGGTGGGCTTCGCCGAGGCCGACCTCGTAAAGTTCCGCCGCTATATCAGCGAGCCGTACGGCATGGTCCTCGTGACCGGACCCACCGGCTCCGGAAAGACGACCACCCTCTATGCGGCGCTGAGCGAAATCAAGAACGACGAAGACAAGATCATCACCATCGAGGACCCGGTGGAATATCAGGTCAAGGGCATCACCCAGATTCCGGTCAACGAGAAGAAGGGGCTGACGTTCGCGCGCGGGCTGCGCTCGATACTGCGGCACGATCCGGACAAGATCATGGTGGGCGAGATTCGCGACCAGGAAACCGCGCAGATCGCGATCAACTCCGCGCTGACAGGGCACCTGGTGTTCACGACGGTGCACGCGAACAACGTGCTTGACGTCCTTGGACGGTTCCTCAACATGGGCGTCGAACCGTACAACTTCGTTTCCGCGCTGAACTGCATCCTGGCTCAGCGGCTGGTGCGCGTCATTTGCGATTTCTGCAAGCGCCCCATTCATCATACGGACGAGTTTCTGGTCGAATGCGGACTCGATCCGGCGGACTGGCGGGATCTCCCTCTGTTTGAAGGCGCTGGGTGCTTCGAATGCGGCGGCACAGGCTTCCGGGGACGATCGGCGATCCACGAGTTGCTGAATTTGAGCGATCCGATCCGCGAAATGATTCTCGAGAAGCGTTCGACGGCTGAAATCAAGCGCGTGGCGCGCGACGAGGGCATGACCTTCCTTCGTGAGTCGGCCGTGAACAAGGTTCGAACAGGCATCACCACCTTCAAGGAAATTAACAAAGTAACCTTCATCGAAGCGAAGGTGTAAGACCGCCCTCCCGGCCGAAGTCTTTGGGCCGACGGCATGGGAGTCACAAATTTTCAACTAAATTTTCCGCTGAATCCCGTGTGTTTAGACACGCCGGCGCCGTTCTCACTCCTCGCAGCCCCTTATCATGCGTATTACCAGATCCTCAGATCGTCGACGCTGCGCCAGTTTTCAGGATTTGCTCTCATTCACCAGCACTCCAGCCGGGGATTCCAAGTTCACGCAAGTACTGGAACGAAAATCAAAAAGTTTATTCTCTGCGTCACCCCCCTCTCAATGCACTGAAACAGAAGCACTTACTGGAGGGTTTCTCCCGGACACCACCGCGCGCTGGTAGGAATTCTTCCGGTCGGGTCATTTTTACACACTCGTTGGGGCAGGCTTCAGCGCCCCGTGCTGAGCCGCCCCGAGGTTGAAATACTTCCGCCGGGGCGGGAATCGCCCCTATCGTCCATCCTCGCCTGCCCCTGCAATTGCCACGTCTCCCGCAAGGGGCAGCATTCATGCTGCGGTTTATCGCCGTCACTCTCCACGAAGGCGCGTGGTATCTTCACCAACGGGAGGACTCATCCTGGGACGCTTATTAGGGCCGTAGTAAGACAGATATTGGAATTGGCGGCCGGGTGGGGCAGGCTACCGTTCTTGGGTCGCTGCCCCTCTCCATCGAAATGACACGCCGCGACCAGCGAAGGCATGCCCCGCCCCACCAATCCGTGTGGGACTTGTTAGCCCCGAACCCGGAGACGACCTACGGCGGTGCGTCACTCTCAGCTCGTGGAAGTCCAATCTTCACCATTCGCTAACAAATACGACGCCCGATCTCACACGCCCCTCCGCCCGGGGTGTGCTCCGCCAATGCTATGCGGTTCAAATGGAAGAGACGGGGATCGCTCGTCTTAAGAAAAACATGCGCTACCTTTCAATACTTGCCTTTACATCTCTTGGTGCCGCCACTTTGCTCGCCCAGGCGCCACCGCCAGGAGGTCCCCCTGGTGGCATGCGGCAGGGCGACCCCAGGGGGACGTTCCAGCAGTTTCTGTTCCGCATTCCGCTCGCGCCTGGTCCGGTGAGCGGTCCGCACTCTCACGTCCCGCCGGATTTCGTCGGCGCGTTTCTGAACGGCGTGCCGATCCCCAACCAGTTTGAGGGTGCCTCATACCGTGGGCAAAATATGTGGCATTTCGATCCGATCGCCCGGGGCGGGGCTTCGCCGGGCCTCATTGAGAAGCTCATTCCCGGGCGCGGACGCCGTTCGCCCATTATTGGATTCGCATTCGACGGCCATCCGATCTATGGAACTTGGGCATTCGCGGGAAGTGAGTTGCGCCGCATGCGCTCAAGCTACAAGGTGCGGGACATTAAGGTGCGAGATACATGGCCGGACAGTACGCGTCTCGCTCCCGGGCAATATGGTCCCGCCGTCGATGCCGAATTCCCGCTCGGGACTTTCGTGGAAGACTACGATTACGCTGCGAATTCCGGCGACCTCGACGAATACAACGGGTACAACGGGAAGTTCGCGGTGACACCCGAGTATCCGGATGGATCGTACGCATATTTTCTCACAACCGGTTACGCGGGACGCCTTGGGTTTCCAGATTTGCTCGCGCACGAATATTTCGGAAAGTGCGAGGAGGTGGAAGACCCGGCACGCCCTCGCTTCAGGATTCCCGGCGCGGGTGGCAGGCCCATCCGGCATCTCGAGTACGTGCATGAGCGGCCGCTGCATCTTATGATCGTCTCGGAAGATCTCTCGGAGTTCCATCACGTTCATCCGGAAGTTGCGGCCGACTCAGCCTGGGAGGTAAGCCACACGTTCGGGCGCAGTGGACGCCATCGGCTCTACCTCGAATTCACGCCGCCGGGCTCGAATCGCAGAGTGGAGTTCGTTGACGTCCTTGTGGACGAATCCGGCCGCCGCCCGGCCGCGCCAACCGCCGCGAAGAGCGCGGTGCTCACGGTCTCGCTCGACTCGCGAGAGCCGCTTCGCGCGAACGAAGACATTGAACTGAGTTTCGACGTGCGCGATCCTGAGACCGGCGGCTCCGTTCGCGGTTTACAGCCGTATCTCGGCGCCTCGGCTCATTTCGTTCTTGTCAAGGAAGGACTTGGCCAATTTATCCACGCGCATCCACTCATGGACGGGGAAAGCCCGATCGGCGAAGCCGGCGAACACTCGCACACAGCCCAGGCGCTTGGGCCTCCGCCTCGCAGAATCCGCGTCCTGACCAGCTTTCCCGAAGCGGGCAGCTACAAGTTGTGGGCGCAGTTACAGGTATCGGGAAAAATGGAGACGGTTCCCTTCAGTTCAGCGTGCAGGTTGCCGAACCAGCGCGCCACGCTGGCACGAAGCCCACTGCGGCCATACCGGACGGCGCCATACGGGTCAGCATCACACCATCGGGGTTCTATCCCGCCCGCGTTGAGATCCCAGCCGGCAAGCCCGCGACCATCGCCTTCCTCCGCGGCAGCGCCGCAAATTGCGGCAACAGAGTTGTGTTCCCGGACCTCGGCATCACGCGAGACATCCGGCCCGGCGAAACCGCGTTGATCGACTTGCCCGCCCGCGCAGCCGGCGAACTCAAGTTCGCTTGCGGAATGGGTATGTACCGAGGCAGCGCCGTGGCCCGATAGCGCTGGGAAATGGTCGCCGCCTGATTTCAATCAGGCGCCGCCGGTTAGTACCTCAACATTTGGAATCTGCACGTTTCTGGCGGGAAATCTTCCGCGGTATTCGCCGGAGTCAATGTTGATAGGCCTTTGGTGTGCTTTTGGCGGGCTCCAACTTTCGGCGTTTGGGTCTGTTTGGTTCCGGCTACGCCAAGTTAGGGCGCGGCCAGGGCGAACCCGAGCCAGGAGATCCCGCCTGCCGCCGGCTATCGCCCCGCCTGCGCATCTCTCACGTCGTAGCACCACAGTGTCCCGAGGTCTCGGATATACAGGCGCCCGTTGGCAACCACCGGATACGTCCACGCCATCTCCCTTGGCCGCACGTGTTTCGGCGGGCTCGGCGGCGTGAAGCGGCCCTTTTCGCGATAGGCGTCCGGCGACGCCTCCACAAGCGCCATTTCGCCATTCTCTCCGTGGACGTACAAGAGCCCATCGGCGTATTGCACCGCGCCCGGACCCACGCCCGGAGCCTGCCACCTGACCTTTCCGGTCAGGAAATCCGAGACCGCCATGCCCCTCGAATTGGTGCCGTACAACAGCCCGGAAAGAAGGATCTGACCGCCAAGAGTGTTTGGAACGTCGCGCTCGAAGTAGACCTCCTCCGCGCTGACGCCGTCCTTCGTGGCGTGGAGTTGGACAAGCCCGCCCCCGAAGCGCCTCGAATTCGCGCTGTAGACGTAACCGTTGTCGGCCACAGGCATGGGAATGTTCGCGGGACCCGTGCTCGTCTTCTCGTAGCGCCAGAGGAATTGTCCGGTCTTGGCGTCCACGCCCACGACGCCTTTGTCCAGGAACTGGACGTACTGCTTGCGCCCGGCCGCTTCGAAGGTAATAGCCGAGGCGTACGCGGCCGCATCGCCTCCGGGTACCGCGGATTTCCAGATCGTGTCCCCGGTCTTCTTGTTGAGCGCTATGATCGTTGCGTCAGCGCCGCCCGGTGTTGCGACGAGCGTGTCGCCGTCGATCAACGGCGACTCGGCATACGCCCATTTTCCGGGTTTGCCGCCGAAATCGCCCCGCAGGCTTTTCCGCCAAATGACTTTGCCACCAGCCCTCTCAAGGCAGACCAGGTCGCCGTCGGAGCCAAGGGCGTATAGCACGCTGCCGTCGACTGTTGGAGTGGACCGCGTCGATGGATAGGGCGGTTCCTGGTTCGGATTTCCGACGCTGCCTATGCGCGCCGACCAGATCGACTTGCCGTCGGCAATCGAGAGCGCCAACACGAATTCGTCGTCCATGCCTCGATTGCCCAGGATGTAGAGTTTGTCGCCCATGATGGCTGGAGTGGAGTAGCCCTCGCCAATGCCCTGAAGCTGCCAGAGCAGCTTTGGCCCTCCTGCCGGCCACTCCTTTAGCAGCCCTTTTTCTTTCGAGATGCCGGTTCGTTCGGGTCCCCGAAACTGAGGCCAGTCGGAGGCGATGCCCGCGGAGATGAATAGGCCGAGGCCGGCGGCGAGAGAGGTAAGGCGGCGGGAGTTGTTAGAGTTCATTCGGGGATCTCCAGTTCCACCATGATATACGCTAGAAGGAACGGCGCGAAACCGGGCATTAGGAAAATCATTGAGACAGGACGCGGAGTTTTTCGAAGGCAAAGATCCACAACTGCTGTACATCGCGAAGAAGCTCAAGGACGCTCTGGCCATTGAGGCTCTCCTTTGTGAAACCAGCGTCGACTACGGCGTCGAGGCGGATCATTACAGCTGCGGCTTGTTGTTCCCGAGCCAGCGCACGGGTGCGTTTTTCTACGTGTTGCCTGAAAGCCTGAAGCGGGCTGGGGAGATCCTCAAGGAACGCGGGTACAAGCCATTCTCTCTGTCTGGCTCATAACGATCAATCGATCGAGAGACTCACCCGCGGCGCTTCCTGAGTCTCGCCGCCGGTCACCGCGCCGAGGATCGCGAGGCGTCCGGCCCGTCCGATACGCGCACCGGCGCCCGCCGTCAACCTGAGCTTCACTTCGGCCGCGTCCGGCCCGGCCACAGCTTCGTTGAGCGTCACGTCCGGAGGAAGGTTCTCGATCGAAAAGCGGATAGACTCGCGGAAGCCGTCGGCCCGGCGGATCGCGACCACGAATTCCGCGGCCCCTCCACGCACGAGATTGACTGCGGTGACCAATGCCTCGAGAGAAAAGTGCGGCTTCTCAGCCACGGCGACCGTAGCCCGCTCCACCCTCGCCGACGCCGCACCTTCACCGCCGCCGCTCGAGATTCGCTGCGAGCGCCAAGCCGTGCGCACGGGGGCGGCGCCGGACAAAGCCGGAACGGATGAGACCCGAATCTGGCCGAACGAACCGGGGATCGCTCCCTTTGCGAACAGGGTAAATTCGCCTTCGTTCTCGCCTTCTGGAATCGTCAGCGAGTCTGCCGTCACTCCCTCCGGCAGCCCTGATAGCTGGATCGTGACAGGTCCGTCGAAGCCGTCGCGCCGGGTGCAAGTGACCTTCAGCTTCGCGCGATCGCCGCCCTGGTAAACGTAGGGATTATCCGTCGCCAGCATCAAATCGACATCGGGCCTCGGAGGCCCCGCCAGCAGTTGGTACGGAAAGTTCTCGCCGGTAGTCTTGAAGAGGTTGCGGATTTCGACCTGATAGGTTCCGGCCTGCTTGAACTTGTAGGAAATGCGGGAGTCCTTGTTGAACTGCGCGCCCGGAAAATCGCCGTCGTCGTTCCTGGCAATCTCCTTTCCAACGCCGTCAAGGATGCGAACAAGCGAGTCGACAGGGGAGCCAAAACGCTGTGCGCGGACTTCGAAAACCAGCGCCTCTCCCTCCTTGGCATCGAAGGCGTAGCGCTCCGGCTCGCGGTACCGGGCGATACCGGTAATCGATACGGGCATCTCAAGGCGGTTACCTCCCTTGTGACGGGGAGTGGAATCCACGAGAAAAGCGGCGGTGCTCGATCGTCCGTCAGCGCCCGCGAGAGCCAATTCGTACCTGCCGTCAGGCGCATTCGCGGGAACTTGAATGCGAACCGCCGCGGTGGATCCACGCATCTCGCGAACCTCGCCGCTGAACCCCGCGGCACTGAACCAGAGCCGCGACGAGGAGTCCGAGAGTCCAACGCCATACAAAGTCGCATCCACGGTTTCTCCGGGACGCATGGCAATCGGCGAAACGGTTTCCAGTTGCGGCGCCTTCCGGATATCGAACTGGTAGGCGAACGTCGCGTCGTTTCGATTGTGCGTAGGCTGCAGGACAGCGAAATACTCGCCATCCGCAGGGAAAGTATGGATGAGGAACGGATCCCAGATGAACACGTCTTCGCTGTGTGCCAGCTTTCGGCCTCGAGCGTCGAGCAGGATTAGCGCGGGATCGAGGCCGTTTCCATTGCGCGCGGAGCGTACATCAAAAATCCAGCTTTCGCCCTTCTTTGCATGGAACTTGAAGAAATCGAAATCGCCGTCGACATTCAGCCTTCCGTTGACGGTTGCGGGAAGTGTAATTTCCTGGGCATTTTCCGCCGACGAATTCGGCTCTCGCTCATCCACGTGCGGCTGATCGCCGACGCGGAAGAGCAGCAGATTCGACGCGCCACGCGGAGTCACGACGCGGAAATAGTGTGGACCTAATGCGGCATCCGCATTCACCGCAATCTCGAGTGCGAGCCGTGTGTAAGTCCCGCCGAGGATTTTCGCGGACGCAAAGCCGTCAGGAAACACGACGGCCTGCGGGCGATCCAGGTATTCACCGAGAATCTCGGCTTTCACCGTCGCGCCCGGCCGGGATCCCTGGGGAAATACGGAGGACAACGCAGGTAGACGGTGCCGGACATCCGCGCCCGCGGATGTAGCGACGGACAGGAAAAGCGCGAGCGCATACTTGCCGAGCCTCGCGTTTTCGGGAACCATTGCACACCTTCTCACGCGCGGACCCCGGTGCGGGCGGAATCGGCGTAAGTAGCCGGCGTTCCCAAGCCGGGAAGGGATCGAGTGTTCGCAAGTAACGCTTGCGCCCTTCGGTGCTCGCGGGCTGTCCGGCTGGACATCAGGAAACCGACTCCAATGCGGGACGCAACAAATGCCTCACGCCACACGCGAGACAGTCGGCTTCGAGCATTTCGCGGATTAAGGCATGGAATCCGGTGTGATGGCGCCACCCCAGATTCTCGCGAGCCTTCGCGGCGTCTCCAAGCAATACCATGACCTCAGCCGGCCGGTAAAACTCGTCGTCAGGTACCACGTAGCGGCGGTAGTCGAGGCCGGCGATGGAGAATGCGTGGTCCGCAAACTCCCGCACCGTGTGGCATTCGCCCGTGGCAACGACGTAATCGTCCGGTTCCGGCTGCTGCAGCATCCGCCACATCGCCTCGACATACTCACGCGCATGTCCCCAGTCGCGTTGGGCGTCGAGGTTACCAAGCCGCAGTTCAGTTGACTCGCGAGCGAGAATCCGAGCCACGCCGGAAGAGATCTTCCGCGTTACAAACTCGAAACCCCGCCGGGGCGATTCGTGGTTGAACAGGATTCCACTTGAAGCGTGCATGCCGTAAGCCTCGCGGTAATTCCGGGTCAGGTCGAAGCCCGCGACCTTGCTGATACCGTAGGTCGAACGCGGATGAAAAGCCGTGCGCTCGTTCTGAGGAGCCGCTTCCGCTTTGCCGAACATCTCGCTTGAC
Source organism: Acidobacteriota bacterium (assembly GCA_005808865.1). Taxonomy (GTDB): domain Bacteria; phylum Acidobacteriota; class Terriglobia; order Bryobacterales; family Bryobacteraceae; genus SYKU01. The sequence continues at coordinate 6,511 of SYKU01000023.1, read as the reverse complement.
CCCGCGAAATAGAAGCGGCAATGCGGCGCCAGGTTCTTAACGGCGGCGAGCAGAAAATGCGTTCCGTTGATATTGGAATTCAGGGTGGAGAACTCGTCGTCGAACGAGTATGTCACGAAACTTTGCGCGGCAAGATGATAGCACTCGTCAGGCTGGACACTCGTCACCACCTGATGAATGCTTGCGTAACTTTCGAGCGACGCCGCGTGCAACTGAAGCTGCCTGCGGATGGAATGGATCCGCGAAAGCCTGTGCTCGGGGTCTTCAAGCGCCACGCGGCGAACCACGCCATGAACCTCATAGCCTTTGCTGAGCAATAACTCCGCCAAATAGGAGCCGTCCTGTCCCGTGATTCCGGTGATCAGTGCCCGCTTGGCCATGTCGTCACTTCGATTCAAGCCCAACCGCGGAAACTACGAGGCCGAGCTCTCGGCGGTCCGCCGCGCTCGAAGGCAAAAACTTGTCGAGAGCGAAGTTCACCGTTACGCTCTCGCCGGTAAGCAGCTTCCCATCGACTTCTCTTTCGTAGGAGTGGCCACCGGCCCCGTGGTACTTCTCGGGCGGCAGTTTCGTACCCTGTATTTCAGCGCTCAGAGTAATTTCCTTCAACTGCGCGAAGACGGGCTCGGGAATTGAGAACTTCACGCTTAATACCGCGCCCTTCTCCGATCCTCCGGGAGGGGGACGGAGGGCGACGGAAAATGTTCCCGCCGTCCATCGCCATGCGTTGTGCTCCACTGGATGCCAGCCTGCGATCAGTTGTCGCGCCACCGCCGGATCGGCCGTGTGAACCATTGACGCCATCACGCCGCCGGATTCGTCTGTCGCTACCGCCGGCGTCTTGTTCATGCCACACGAGGCCGCGAACAGACAATAGGCGCTCGCGGCAACCGACAAACCCGCTATTCTCGATTTCCCCGTCATTAGTCTCCGCTCTTTTCCACCTGTACGAGGCAGTTGTAAAACGTGGGGCCGCCGCCGAAATCCGTAAGGCGGTCGGAGGTAAGCACATTGACGTTCCTGCCATCGGGCGCGCGCTTGTTCCATCGCACGGCGGGCGCGCAGGCGACGCCACGCGCCGTGAACCCGCCAACCTTCGCGATCAAAACGCAGGTCCCGCGATCGTTGAACACGCGCACGTTGTCGCCGTCCACAATGCTCCGCTCGGCGGCGTCGGCGCCATTCAACTCAATGGTAGCCGTCTGACGATCTACCATCGGTACGTTGCCGAACGTGGAGTTCATGCTGTCATCGTTTTTCGGTGAGATGAGTTCCAGGGGATACTTCTCCTTAAGTCCGCTGGCGCCGAGTCTCGATTCCACGGGCGGCTCGTACTCGAGCGCGTACGCGTTGAACTCGCACTTGCCGCTCGGCGTCCCGAATCCGCCCTGGGCGAAGGGTTGGAAAGGATCACCGTTGGGCGCGACTTTCAGCCGCACCGAGTGCTCCCGGTCCAATTGCTCAATCGTGATGTCCTTGAGGAACGGGTGACCGGAATCGAGCAGCGTGCGGATCATGTCGTCCTCGGTGTCGGCGAAGCACGCGTCATCGAAACCCATGCGCCGTGCGAGGAGGCGGAATATTTCCACATTCGATTTCGTCTCGCCGGGCGCGGGCAGCGCGGGTCTTGCCAACTGCAAATAGTGGTGTCCGTAAGCGTAGTAGAGATCGGTATGCTCCAGAAACGTCGTGGCCGGCAGAAGGATGTCCGCGTGGTCCGCCGTGTCGTTCTGGAACTGTTCAAGAACCACCGTGAACAGGTCCGGGCGCCTCATGCCGCGCAACACAAGATTCTGGTCTGGGGCGATCGACGCCGGGTTCGAGTTGTAAACGACCATAGCCTTGACCGGTGGATCTTTCAGCTCCGTGAGGGCCTGGCCGAGCAGCGCCATGTTGACAGAGCGCGACTCGCGGCCGAGCGGAGAGCGCTCATGCAAGTCGGCCCGCTCAAGTCCGGCACGGTTCAGTTGAAACGCTTGCGACGTGGAGAGTTGGAGGCCGCCGCCGACGTCTTTCCAAGCCCCAACGAGCGCCGGAAGATAAGCGATTGTGCGCACGGACGATGCGCCGCGCTCGGAACGCTGCACGCCAAAATTCAGCCGGATCACGGCCGGACGAGTGGCCGCATACTCGCGCGCCAAGGATACGATGTCGTTGCGCGGGACTCCCGTAAGGGCCTCGACGCGTTCCGGCGTATAGTCGCGAGCCTTGGCAGCGAGATCGGCGAAACCAAGAGTGTACCGTTCCACGTACTCCGCGTCATGCAGGTTCTCGCCGATGATGACGTGCATCAGGCCGAGCGCAAGCGCGGCGTCGCTGCCCGGATGAATGAAAAAATGCCTGTCCGCCAAGCGAGCCGTGCGGTTCTCGTGAGGGTCGATGCAGTAAAAACGCGCGCCGTTGCGCCTCGCCTCAACAACGAACGGCCACAAGTGCACGTTGGTTCCGAGGATGTTCGCTCCCCATGCGATGATCAATTTTGAATGCCGGAATTGTTCCGGCTCCGTACCGTAGCGCACGCCAAGCGCCTGAGTGAGGCCTACGCTGCCGGCTGCCGAGCAAATGGTGCGCTCCAGCCGCGACGCTCCCAGCCGGTGGAAGAAACGGCGGTCCATACCCGATCCGTTGAGCAGGCCCATGGTTCCGGCGTAGCTGTACGGCAGTATCGCTTCAGGACCGAACTCGCCTGAGATCGCGCCCAGCTTCGATGTTATCTCGTCAAGGGCTTCATCCCAGGTGATCCGTTCGAAGCGGCCTTCGCCCTTCGCGCCCACGCGTCGCTGCGGATATAGCAGACGGTGCGGCGAGTATTCGCGGTCGAGATATTTCGCCACCTTTCCACAGAGAAAACCCTGCGTAATCGGATGCTCCGGGTTGCCACGCAGACGCGAGCCGCGGCCGTCCTCGACGGTAATCAAAAGAGAACAGGCGTCCGGGCAGTCAAGCGCGCACACGGAATGGCGAACTTCAGGCATGATCTAGAAATTATACCCGTTACGCTACACTGGGGGCAGAGTGGAGTCTATCTACTGGGTTATCTCCCGGGATTGCAATCTGCGTTGCGCGCACTGTTACAACAACAGTGAGCCGGGCGCGGAGGGGTTGTCGTTTGAGGAAGCGGCACGCGTGGTCGCGAATTTCCCGGAGCCTTCCTCGGTTGGCCGCGTAATTCTGAGCGGCGGCGAAGTACTGCATTTTCCTGAGTTGCTCTTCGAAACCCTGCGGCTCCTCCGAGAACGCTACCCCGGCGGCGCGGTGCCCCTTTGGATTCAAACCAATGCGGACCTGATCGACGAAAGTCTCCTGGACCGGTTGCTCGACGCCGGCGTCATGCACATCAGCGTTTCGAGCATGGATGATTTCCATCCAAAATCGACGTTGCGGCGCAGGCCTTACCTTGAAGGCCTTTTCCGTTCGCGGGGCATGGTGGCGATCAGTGAAGTTCCGGAGGGCGAAAGGCACGGCAGGGGCCGATACCGCGATTTCTCTTTCTGGGGAGCAACGCCGGATATGTGGATTGGCAAGATTTGGCCGCGCGGGCGGGCGCTCGAAACGCGAACGACGAAGGCGGGACCCGAAGACGATTTTTGTTCACGCTGGTCGGGCGCGATGAATTTTCTCGGAGCCGAGGGTGATGGTTCGGAAGTCAATGTGCAATTGGCCGCGGTATATCCGTGCTGCCCGATGACGGTGCGGCCCATCGGCGACCTGCGTCACGAGAAACTCGACGAAATTCTCCGCCGCTGCGCGGAGAATCCGGTCTATATGGCGTTGAACCGCGGGCGTCCCGAAGAGATGGGAGTGCATTTGGGAGTCAGCGTCGAACAAGCTCTGGAGCGAACTCGCGTACTGGGAAACTGCTGCCTTTGGTGCGACGAGTTTTTCACACTGCACTACCACAATCCGCGGGAACCGGAAGCCGGCAGGATTCCCGGCGGACGGCGGGATCTGGTGCCGGTGGGGAAACTGCTCGCCGCGCGGTTACCAGATACGCGCGATCCGCTCCCGCATGTCGTTTAGTTTGTCCTGCGGACTCGAGGTTCGCATCATCGCGAACGCAATGCTCCGGCACGAAGCCCTTTCAGACGCGTCAATCATGGTCCCTCCTGTTGCCCGCCTGCACGACCCAAGCTTCACAGCTCCGGACTGACCGGAGCCCAGCCAATTCCCTATCGGGCCGGCTTCGCATAGCGTTTGCGAGGTCCACGCCATGCAGGGATTTCGCTCCTCAGGGACCGGCCGCTACGCGTGGTGAGCCAATACCTGACGATGCCGGGTCGGGTGGAGCTTAGGCCGCCACTTGCGTTACCGGCGTGGCTCTGTATAGAACAGCGAGCCATGGTCTTTCCGTACAATTCTTAACTGTCGATCGGCGATTTGTGGTGCTTCCGGTAACCCGGCATCTTTAGTCTTTTTTCGCGAAACAATACAGGGTGCTGTAGGTTCGGAAATACATCTTCCCGTCAACAATTGCAGGTGTGGATTTTGACCCGTCGCCCAGATCGTTCACGCGCCGCACTTCCCATTGAGCACCCGCTTGAAGTACGGCCGCCTTTCCGTTCTCACCGGTAAGGTAGATGTTGCCGTCGGCCCCAACAGGCGATGCGAAATAGTCTCCGAGCGCGCCGGCGATCCGCGCTTGTTTGAAGACCTCGCCGGTGGCAAGATCGAACGAGGTGAAAATTCCGCCTTCCTTGAGCAGGTACAGGACACCGCGGTAGAGCAGCGGGGATGGCACGTTGGGAAGCGACTTGCTGTACTTCCACATAAAACCGCTGTCGGTGATGTCGCCAACTCCACCCAATTGGAAAGCTCGCAATCCGTTTTCGCCTTGCCTGCGCTCCTGAAGTTGGGCCCAGTCCCGCTCCTCGAGAAAACCACTATTATCCAGATCCAGATATTCCTCGAAGCGATTCCTTATTCGAGTATCCGGAATCTCGTCCTTCGAAAGTTTGCCGTCCTTGTTCCCGTCCATCCTGGCCAGCGCCTCCGCGAAGGGAGGTACAATTTCCTGCTGGCCCGGCTCGGATTCGGCTGAAGACGTTGTGAAGTACAGAGTATGGTTATCGACAACTGGCGTCGGCTTCACCTGCCACGGCAGACGGCGTACCCACCAGGTTTCCTTGCCGGTTTTCAGATCATAGCCGGAAACGCGGAAAGTTCCGGCAACGATCACCTGCTCCACTCCATCCCGCGTGCGGTAGAGAACCGGAGTCGCGTAGCCGCGCTGAGCGTGCGGGCGTCCGGTGCGCCAGAGCGTGCCGCCGCTCTTCTTGTCAACGGCAAGGAGGAATGAACCGGTATCCTGATCGCAAACCATGAGAAGCGTGTCGCCCGCGAGGATTGGTGAAGCCCCATGGCCGAACGGGTTGTTGAACGGGCCGAGTGGGATGCGCCATAGCTCGTTACCATCGGAGCCGTAAGCGATGAGGCCGAAATCCTGAAAGAACGAGTAGACATTCGTACCGTCCGTGGCGGGAGTAGCGGAAACCGGCCCGTTTGCAGGACGCTCGATCACCTGCTTGCGCGGCCGGGGCGCTTCACGCCGCCAAAGGATTCGCCCGGTGGCCCGGTCAAGCGAGATCGTCAGAAGTTTTTCGCCCTCGTGGGCCGTTAGGAAAATCCTGTCACCGGCAACAGACGGCGAAGAATTTCCGGGAGGGACGGCGGTCTTCCACACGACGTTTTTCTCGGGCCCGAATTCGACGGGAAGGTTCGTGTCCCCGGAAACGCCCGCGGCGTTTTGGCCGCGGAATTGCGGCCAGTCCGCCGGCAGGCAGATCCCAACCGCGAGCACAGAAAGCGCGGCGTGGAAAACGAAGTTGACTCTTGAGCCGATGGCAGCCATTTTTCACGGGCTACGGAACGCGCTTCAGCGTGAACTCTCGCGCCTGACCGCCCTCTCGAGCTCGGGTCATCCTGATCTCGTTGCCGGAAACATTGCCCTGAAAGACGATCTTCGCATTCTCGCCGGTCGCGCTGAATGCGATCTGGTCCCCCGTCACTTTTCCCGCCTGTATTGCGGCCTCCCCTTGAGGCGAGGTGACTGATCCCGTCAGCTTGTCACCATCGACCTTGAAGGAGAACGCCGCCATGGCGGACTCGCCACGCGCCGGCACCTGCCCCGTCCATTTGCCGGAGACATCGGCCGCCGCCGTAATGGCGGCAAACAGCAAAACCGTACTCAGCGCTCGAATCATGGACACCGCCTTGACAGCACGCTAACCTTGCCCTGCCATTCTATAGGAAAACTCGATCCGAAGGGGACTGAGAATTGTCCAACGCAAGATGATACTGAAACGGACTTCCATTCCAATGCAAGATGATATTGAAAGTCGGGAGGAAGGGGTAGGCGGTCTGCGGCAGAGTGCAAGTAGACATGCAGAATGCCGAGACACTGAATCCGGATCAGATCAAGGAGTGGTTGAAGACCAGCGCAGCGATGGAGCTGAAGGTCAGAAGCCGAGCCGAAACGTACGCTTGGGCGCAACGGTTATTGGTGGGTCAGGAG